>CAZWHE010000005.1:0-54694 GCA_964633825.1 uncultured Phycisphaerales bacterium
GACACCCCGAAGACGTCGAAGTTCATTAACCACGGCTGGTCGTAGAGCCCGATCAACAGGAATCCGCCGGACCAGGCGACGAAGATACCCGAGAACACGAGCAGGGTTGTCGATACGGACCGGAACTGGAAGTAGATGATCATGAAGATCGCAAACAAAGCGAGCGGCAGAATCAGCGACAGCGTCTTCTGGGCGCGGATCTGGTTCTCGTAATTACCCGCAAAGACGTAACTCACTCCGGGTGGGAGCGCCATTTCGCCGCTGTCGATTTTGGATTGAAGATAGCGCTGGCACTCCTCGACGACGTCCACCTCCGCGTGACCCGGTTTCATGTCGAAAGTGACGTACCCAACGAGGAAGGTATCCTCGCTCTTGATGACCTGGGGCCCGCGGACGTAGCGGATACCGGCCAGTTCGACGATGGGAATCTGCGCGCCTCCCGATCCGGGAACCAGGATCTTCTCTATCATGTCGATCCGGTCCCGCAGTTCCCGGGAATATCTGACCCTCACGGGAAAGCGCTCGCGCCCCTCAACGGTTGTCGTGACCTTTCGCCCGCCGATCGCGATTTCCACCACGTCCTGAAAGGAACGAATCGGCACGCCGTAGCGGGCCAGCGCCTTTCGATCGGGTACGATCTCCAGGTACGGCTTCCCCACTATGCGGTCGGCCACGACCGCCGAGGCTTCGACGCTGGGAATCTCCTTGAGGAACCGCTCGATTTGCAGGCCGACCTTCTCGATCGTCTCCAGCGCCGGCCCCTTGATCTTCACCCCCATGGGAGCACGCATACCGCTCTGAAGCATCACGATGCGCGCAGCGATCGGCTGGAGCTTCGGGGCCGAAGTGGTACCCGGAATCTTGGCCGCATCAATAATCTCCTTCCATATGTCGTCGGGCGATTGGATGTGATCGCGCCACTGCCGGTAAAGGCGCCCGCCGGGATCGGGAATCAGTTCGCCCTCGCTGTCCCGCGCAAACTCATCGGTTCCTTCATCGTATTGGAATTTGATCCTGTGGCCGCCCTTGTCCGTCATATATTCCGGCTTGTAGTTGATTACGGTTTCAACCATTGATATGGGTGCGGGATCGAGGGGCGTCTCTGCCCTGCCGATCTTGCCGACCACGGAATCGACCTCGGGGATGCTCCGGAATGCCGTGTCCTGCTTGGAAAGAATGTCGAGGGCTTCTCCTATCGATGCGTGGACCATGGTGGTGGGCATGAAGAGGTACGATCCCTCGTCGAGCCGCGGCATGAACTCCTTGCCCAGGCCGGGGAATTTTTCCTTTGCCTCGATCCAGAACGAAGATGTCCGCACGGCCTCCTGTTTGATCCCGACCTTCTCCACGGCCGCCGGCACAAAACCGAAAACGGTCTCGAAACCGAGCCAGACCGATCCTCCCAGAACGGCCACCACGAGGGGTATGGACAGGAACAGGAGCTTGTGCCCCAGACACCAGCGAAGAATGGGCGCATAGTAATACTGGAACAGCTTGAAGAGAATCATCAGGGTGCCGATCAATCCCCCGACAAAAAGAATGTTTCGGACAAAACCCCGCTCCGGCCCCAGGGGTTCCCAGTAATAGGTCAGAAGCACGCCGACGAAAAGCACGGCGAGAATGTTGCCCGTCCAGGGTCCGGCGCGTCTGATGCGTTCTGGAAGATTGTCTTTGAAAAGATGATAGGCTCCGAAGAGCACCAGGATCAGCCCCGCCCACCAAGCCAGCAGAAATCCGGAGACAACGCCGGCGATCACAAGCGTTCCATGGAGCGCCGACCGCAGCCTCTTTCCGGTAATCCTCCCGCAGAAGAAAACGTGCGCCGCCGGTGGAAGGACGGTGAGAGCGATAACGATCGATGCGATCAGGGCGAAGGTCTTCGTAAAGGCCAGGGGTTTGAACAGTTTTCCCTCGGAGCCGATCATTGTGAAAACAGGCAGGAAGCTGACAACGGTCGTCATGACGGCCGTGAGGACCGCGCCGCCGACTTCGCTGGCCGCCCGGTGAATGACCTCGAGGCGGGGAACCTCGGGCGGCGCTTCCTCCAGCTGGCGCAGGATGTTCTCACAGACCACGACCCCCATGTCCACGATCGTTCCGATGGCAATGACGATACCCGAGAGGGCCACGATATTCGCTTCGACACCGAAGAGCTTCATGGCGACAAAGCAAAGAAGAACGGCAAGGGGAAGCATCCCGCTGATCAGGATGCTGCTGCGCAGGTGGAGCACCATCAAGATCACCACGATGATGGTGATGAGGATTTCATGCGAGATGGCCTCATTGAGGGTGCCGAGTGTCTCGTAAATCAATCCCGTGCGGTCGTAGAAGGGAACGACGGTCACCTTGCTGATTGTCGCCCATTCCGGCCGCTCCTCCCGCGGAATCGAACGAAGGTGGGCCAGCCACGCCTCTTGATCGATGTCCGAACCATGGAAAGCCTGAAAACCCCGGGAATCGGCGTAGCCGGCGATCTCCTCCCTGGTTGTTTTCGAATAATCGATCACGGCCTTGGCCGGCAGTCCTTCCCGCGTCTCCTCGATCCTCTTCTTCACGTTCTTGATGACTTCGAGAGGATTGTCCCCGTAACGGGCGACGACCACGCCCCCCACCGCCTGGGCGCCTTCCTTATCGAGGGCACCGCGGCGAATGGCCGGCCCGAGCGTGACCGTGCCGACCTGTTTCAGAAGGATCGGCACGTTGTCGCTGACCTTGACGACGCTCTCCTCGATATCCGAGATCTGCTTGATGAACCCGATGCTGCGGATGAAATATTCCGTACGGTTTATTTCGATCGTCTTGGCGCCCACATCGATGTTCGACCCTTTCACCGCATTGAAAACATCCGTCAGCGTCACTCCATAGGCGCGCATGGCGTCGGGATCGACGTCGACCTGGTACTCCCGGACATACCCGCCGACGGAAGCGACCTCGGACACACCGTCGGCGGAGAGCAGCCAGTACCGGACGTACCAGTCCTGGATCGTGCGCAGCTCTTCCAGGTCCCATCCCCCGGCGGGATTTCCGTCGGGATCGCGACCCTCGAGCGTGTACCAGTAAATCTGGCCCAGGGGAGTGGCGTCCGGACCCAGCGCGGGCTGGACACCGGGTGGAAGCGTGCCGGCGGGCAGGCTGTTCAGTTTCTCCAGCACGCGCGTCCGCGACCAGTAGAACTCCACCCCTTCCTTGAAAATGACGTAGATGGTGGAGAAGCCGAAAAAAGAATAGCTCCTGATCGTCTTGACCTCCGGAACGCCCAGCAGGGAGACCGTCAGGGGATAAGTGATCTGGTCCTCCATGTCCTGGGGTGAACGGCCCATCCACTCGGTAAAAACGATCTGCTGGTTCTCACCGATGTCGGGGATGGCGTCGACGGGGACGGGGTAGATGGCCGTGTTCCAGTCAAAGGGGGCGACAATGACACCGGCGACGACGAAACCGAGCACGAAAAGGGCGACAACGAGCTTGTTGGTCAAGCAAAACCGCTGCAGCTTTCCGATCATCGATCTCTGTTCGGGAATCTCTTCGAAGGGAACCTGGTTATTCATTGCCGGCGCCTCCGGTATCCTCCTCGCCGGCAATGACTTCGACCACTTCCCCGCACTGCAGCATCATGCTGCCGAAGTAGGGATTTCGAATCTGCTCGTCGGGTTGCAGCCAGGTGGCGCCCTGGTTATCGAATGCCATGGAGCACTTGACCTGGTACAGGGTGCCTCCCAGGGGCGGGCCGAATCTCTTCGCCGCCGACATCATGTTTTCGGACAGGGGAGCAAAGGTCGTACGAATCGCTTCGATATCACCTGCTCCGGCGGCCTGGGATAGGCTTTCCTCGATCTCTGCGGAGAGTTTCATCCAGGCCATGTGGTCGTCGCCTTTCAAGAGGCTCATGTCCACTCCCCGGAGAGCCTCGAGTGCTTTTTTCGCAGCGGCCGCGGCGTTCACGGCGCTGTCGGCCGCCAGGGTTTCCTGCACGCCGAGGTAGCCCCGGACAACCCGGGCGAACTGCCTGCGAAACCTTATGTCGACGGCCGGGTCGGCTTTCTTCTCCCGGCTGATGGAAAGACCGAACCCGGAGCTCATGGAAGCCAGATGTTGCTTCATCACCTCGGCGACACGCTCTGCTTCCGACAGAGATTCAACGTATTTCCCTTCCACGCCGTCGTTGGCCAGGAGCATCGAATATTCTTTCCAGAGCATGGCCGTGTGCCCCGTGAGGCTTTCACGCCGGACCTCGCCGACTTTTTCCTCGAGAGTTGCGAAGGCGGAGCGGGCCTCGGCCAGATCGCCCACGGCAACAGCTTCCCCGACCTTCCCGGCTGCAGCCACAACCGCGTGCAGTCGAGCCCGGAACAGGGCGGGCAGCTCCGCGGCCGAACCACCCCCTCTTTTCGATGTCGATTCAGCATCTCCGTGCCGGTGTTCGCTCTCACCGCCGCCGCCTTCGGGCGTCATCATGCTCGGCTTGGCCCGGAGCTGCAACTCGGCGTCGATCTTGAAGCTGCCTCTCGTGACGACAAGCTCACCTTCCTCCAGGCCGTGCCGGACCAGATAATATTCGCCCGCCCGCGGACCGAGAACGATCTCGCGCCCTTCGAAAGTGGGTTTATCCTTGTCCGGCAGCTGCACGTAGACAATGGCCCTTTTCCCCGTCACAAGGGCCGCGGTCGCCGGAATGACCAGGGGTTCGTCAGCTGCAGCGATCCCGGCCCCGGCAACGGCACGCACGAACATGCCGGGCTTGAGCTTCATGTCGGGATTGGGGGCGTTGACCCGAATTTTCACCGTACGCGTCGTTTGGGTGAGGACGGGATCGATGAATGCGATCGTCCCCATGAAGGCCTCCCCGGGGTAAGATTCGGTTGTGAATTCCACCTTTTGACCGATGCGCAGCCACATCAGGTCCGATTCGTACGCATCGAGCTGCACCCAGACCTGCGAAAGATCGGCAACAGTGTAGATCCGCGTGCCCGTGTCGACGTACATTCCTTCCTGGGCGTTTTTGTGAATGACAACTCCGCCTATCGGGGAATAAATGGTTATATGATCCGTCGGTGCACCGAGCTTTTCGATCTCCCCGATCTGCTCGTGCGTCAGACCCCAGAGGCGCAGCTTCTCTCTCACGGCGGCCACGGTCGCGCGCGCTGTATCGCGCATGACGGCCGAACTGCTCTCACTCAAGGCCTCGACCGTCCCGAGAGCCTGGAGCAGTTCCTCCTGAGCGCTGAGCAGTTCCGGGCTATAAAGATGGACCATACGGTCCCCCTTCCTCACGGGAATGCCGGTATAGTCCACGTAGAGCTTGTCCAGCCGGCCCGGAACCCATGAGGAAATGTATTTGAAGCGGGTCTCGTCATAGTCGATCTTCCCGACCATTCTGATTTCGGTCTCGACGAACTTGCGCTCCACGGGTGTCGTCTGAATCTCCATCAGCTTCTTGGCGCTTTCGCTGACCGCCAGCTCCCTGAGACCGCCCGCCTCCGTTTCATCCTCTTCGAGCGGGATCAGCTCCATGTTGCAGATGGGGCAGAGGCCCGGTTTGGGCATCTTGATCTGCGGATGCATGGAACAGGTCCATGTCGTCTTCTTTTCCTTGCCGGCGGTTTCCGCAGGCGTGCCCTCAAGGACTTTCGAGCGATCTTCCGGCTCCCCGGCGGGGCCGCCATGAACCAGATAGCCCATTGTAAATGCCGCGATCACGGCAACGGCCGGCAGGCCCCATTTTCTTGCAAACACCTTGAGGCGTTGATTGCCTTTGCGTTTGGGTTGATTCATTGTTTGTTTCCTCGGTCAGACAATGGGTCTCATTCGGGGACCGTCCTCGGGCGATCCTTTATCTCGGCTGCATCACCCCGGGATTCGGGGAAGCCGCCCAAGAGTCTCTCTATTTCCGCCAGGCCCCGGCCGTGATCTGCAAGGGCACGCTCGAAAGCAAGCTGGAATTCCAACAGCACTCTTTCCGCATCGATGAGCTCGAGAAAGTCCGCCTCCCCCGCCTCGAAAGCCTGACGGGTCGCCTGAAGCGATTGATTCGCCTTCGGAAGCAGGGTGTCCCGGTAAAGATCGATCTTCCTCTTGCCGTCGCGAAACTGGAAAAGGAACGTCCTCAGATCCGCATCGAGCCGGTTTTTGCGCTCCCTTCTTTCCTGTATTGCAGCCCGGTGCCTTCTCTCCGCCTCTTTCTCGGCAGCCGCATATTTCCCGGACAGGAAGGGAAGGTTCAGAGAAAGCGAGGCGATAACCGGGTCCTTGCCGCTGTCGCTGACACCTCCCATTGCAGCCCCGGACGTGTTGATGTAGTTGACGCCCAGAGTCATATCAGGATAGTAACCCTTCTTCGCCAGGTCGATCGCGGCTTTATCACGGGCCACGACAGAATCGAGGACCTTCAGGTCCGGATTGTTTTTCCCCAGCCGGAAATACAGCTCCTTATCCGAGAAAGGCAGATCCCATTCTTCAACCGCCCCGGACTGTGGAATGGGCAGCGATGCGTCCGGTGGGCGGTTGAGGAGAGCATTGAGCCGGGCCGCCGCGGAACCGAGAAGGTCCCTGAGGGTCTGGAGGCGATCATCGAGGATGCCGAGCTCAACCTGGGCCTTGACAATGCTCGAGTAGGGGGTGCTGGCGACCTTGTATTGAACCCGCGCCACGCTTTCGAGGTCGGCCATGAGAGATATGTTCTCCTTGGTGATAGCGATCGCCCTGCCCGTATAGTAGTACTCGAAGTATGCCGTTCTGACATCGCGGCAAAGGCTCAGCACGGACGCTCTGAATTCCTGTTCCACCGCGCTGGCGGCTTGCACGGCCACCTCGCTCCTCAGGTCCAGCTTGTCGAACCAGGGAAAAGTTTGGGAAAGGCCCGTGCTCCAGCGCTGCGGCCCGACGCGTGTTTCGACTTCTTCGATGTAGTATGAAAAATTCAGCCGCGGATCAGGATAAGCGCCGGCCTGCGGAACCCTTTGGCGCGCCGCCAGCCACTTGTTGAAAGCCGCTTCACTTCCCGGGTTGTTCCGAATGGCGTAGAGAACGTAGTCATCCAGGGTGGCGTCCTCATCCAGGTCGGGGTGCTCCGTTCCATCCTTGCTCGCGCTCAGGGGTATATCCCCATAACGTCCCACGGATTCTGCATATTCCCCGGAGTCGGGGTGCCCACCTGACACGCATCCCAGGAAAAGAATGACTGAACTTATCAGGGCCACACCGATCACAGCGGGTCGCGTCATTTCTCCATTCTCCATGATTATTCGAAGCACGCAGCCCCCGGGGACAGCGGAGCTGAAAGATGTGATCGCAAGAGGTGTTCCAATGGCGACCGCACTCTCTAAGGTGTTGTTTTGGCGTAGATTACGCGTTATAACCTGGTGTGCAACATGCCTACCGCGCCAGTTTCTGGAGGCCCGAACCCGCCAGGTTCCGGCTATTGCGCACGAATCAGATCGGGAAAAACGATTCACTGAAAACCCATCAAAGGTAAACCTTGCCCGTAGATTGGTCGATGCTACTACTTAAGAATATGGATTGGTTTGGTTTCACACTGTAAGATCGTTCCAATGATTTTTACTAAGCAGCACAACCAAAGAGCTTCCACCCTTTGGGCCGTCGCCTTGGTCATTGTGTTTTTCCCTCTTTTTCAGGGAACGGCTCCCGGCCTCGTCCTCTGTCTCGGTATGGACGGCCACATGGAAGTGGAAAACTCCCGGAACGGTTCCTGCTGCTCTTCCACGGAAACACCCCTGCGGGAGCATTTTCTCTCTTCCTCGCTCACACCGGAAACAGCAGACGACCACTGCGGGCACTGTATCGATATTCCCATCACCAGAAACGGTTTCGATCTCCGCCGCTGTCAATCGCACCGTTTTTCCCTGCCCGTTTTGTTACCCGCACATTCCACCCTTTTTCTTCAGCAGCCTTTTCTCGATACATTTTGCGAGAAGAGGATTCCCGCAAAGCCTTCGCCCGGAACCACCGTTCTGGCCCACTTCCGCACGATCTCACTCCTGATTTGATCCCTCTGAACACTGTTTAACGATCGAGCAAAGCCGCTCGCTTCGTGCGCTCGTTCCGTGCGCCCGTCGGCATGAGCGAGCTTGCAGCATCACATGACATGTTCGGAGAAAACCGATGTGGATAAGAAAAATTCTCTATTCGGGGGTGCTTCTGGCCGTCGTCCAAGCAGGCTGCAACACTCCTCACCCCGTTTCGTCCCGTCCGGGGCCGGCAACACTCAAACGCCCGGAACCAGCGGCTCCCGCTTTTCAGCGGCCCGCGGCCTCCGTCCCTTCGCCCGAATCGGTTCCCCTTGCGGGAAGCGTTCTGACACTACGCCGGGCACGCAACCTGGCCCTCGCCCGGAATCCCAACCTCGAGGTTTTCTCGTGGAAGATACGAGCAAAGGAGGCCCGTGTCCTGCAAGCCGGTCTCTACCCCAATCCGGAGATCGAGGTGGAGATGGAAAACCTCGCCGGAACCCGTTCGATGCGGCGCCTCAATGGGACGGAATCGACCGTTCTGCTCAGCCAGCCGTTCGAACTGGGCGGCAAGCGGGCGGGCCGGAAGCGCGTCGCATCGCTCGAAAGGGAGCTGGCGGACTGGGACTACGAAACAAGCCGCCTCGAAGTTCTTGCCGAGGTCGATACCGCTTTCATCGAGGTCCTGGCCGCGCAGGAGCGCGTAGCTCTGGCCAAAGAAATGGTCTCTTTGGCCGAAGAGGCTTTCGACATCGTTTCCGAGCGCGTCAGTGCGGGCAAGGTGTCGCCCCTCGAAGAGACGAAAGCCGGCATCGCGCTGAGCACGAGCCGGATAGAGCTGGCGCAGGCCCTGCGCACGCTCGACGAGGCGCGCGTTCACCTCTCCTCGACCTGGGGAGAATCCTCTCCCTCGTTCGAAGGCGTCACGGGCAAGCTCGATTCCCTTTCCCCGCTGCCGCCGGAAGGAGATCTGGCCGCCCTCATCCCGCGAAACCCCGACATGGCTCGTTGGGTTGTTGAAAAGGAACACCGTCTCGCCGGTTTGGAGCTGGAAAAGTCCAAAAGATATCCAGACCTGACATTGAATGCGGGATTCCGCCGTTTCAATGAAAGCAACAGCAACGCATTCGTCCTCGGCTTTTCGATTCCCCTCCCGTTCTTCGACCGGAACCAGGGGGGGACCCTCGAAGCGCGAAGCAGGCTCTCCATGGCCGGCAAGGAACAAAGAACCGCCGAGCTGCGGATCATACGGTCCCTGGCCGAGGCATACCGCTCCCTCTCCACGGCCCACGCCGAAGCATCCTCGTTGAACAACGACGTGATCCCGGGCGCCCGGCACGCCTTCGCCGCCACGCGCGAGGGTTACAGGCAGGGAAAATACGGTTACCTCGATGTTCTCGATTCCCAAAGGACCCTGTTCGAGGCGAGGAGCCGCTACGTCGATGCCCTGGAAAGATACCACAAGGCAGCCGCCCGCACGGCCAGGCTGACCGGAAACACCGAAAGGATTCTCGATAAATGAAGATTAACAAAAAAACGATCGCTCTCTCCTTTTTCGGAGTCCTTGCAGCGGCGCTGATCGTCTGGGCTTTATCAGGCCGGTTCGCTGAAAAGGGCGACGATCATTCCGATCACGAAGGCCACGCGCATTCTGAAAAGGACGACGCCGCCCACGAGGACAATGTCGTCCACGAGGACGATGTCGTCCACCTGGACGACGCCGTTCTCGAAGAGTTCGGCGTGGAGATGGAAACGGCCCGCTCCGGAACGCTTCGGATCTCGAGAAACCTGCCCGGTGAAGTCCGGGCCAACGAGGACCGGCTGGCCCACATCGTTCCCCGTGTTTCCGGCGTTGTCCTCGAAGTGGCCAAGAACCTCGGCGACCCCGTGGCCGCCGGAGAAGTCATGGCCGTCCTGGAAAGCCGCGAGCTCGCCACGGCCAAATCCGCCTTCCTGGCGGCCAAGGAACGGGTCGCCATCGCCGAAACCGCTTTCCAGCGGGAAGAGGCGCTCTGGAAGAAAAAGATTTCCGCGGAAATGGAGTTCCTCCAGGCCCGGCAGGAGCTGGCCGTGGCCCGGATCGACCTCCGGTCCGCCGAGCACAAGCTCTATGCTCTCGGGATCCCGCACGACCGGCTTGCCGGGCTTCCCGAACAGTCGGACGACTCGCTCACGAGATTCGAGATCACCGCCCCTCTCGACGGAACGGTGATCTACAAGCACATCACCCTCGGAGAGGCCCTCAAGGACGACGCCCAGGCATTCATCGTTGCCGACCTTAGCGACCTGTGGGTCGATCTGAGCGTTTACCGGGAGGATCTCCCCTTCATCAGAAAAGGCCAGAAAGTCGAGATCTCTGCGGGCCACGGAATTCCCGATGCCGCGGGAGAGATTTCCTACGTGGGCGCCCTGATCGGCGAACAGACGCGGACCGCCCTGGCGCGCGTCGTGCTCTCCAATCACAACGGCTGCTGGAAGCCCGGTCTCTATGTCACGGGAAAGGTTATCGTGGAAGAGCGCGAGGTCCCGCTGCTCGTTCCGAAAAGCGCCCTGCTCACGATCGACGGCCGGCCCTCTCTTTTCGTGAAAACCGAGGACGCCTACGAGCCCCGTCCGGTCACCACGGGCCTTTCCGATGCAACGGGCGTCGAAATCACTTCGGGGCTTTCGGCCGGGCAGATCTATGTTGCCAAGGGCGCTTTCACGCTGAAGGCACAGCTTTCGAAAGAGACATTCGGCAGCGGCCACAATCACTGACAGCAGGGAGGTTAGGATCATGTTCAAGGTTTTTCAGTTCGTTCTCCACAACCGGCTGTTGATGCTCGTTCTGGCCGCCCTTGTTCTCGGGGTTGGATATATGAGCTACCGCAGTCTTCCCGTCGACGCCTTTCCCGATGTCTCTCCGAACCTGGTCCAGGTCTTCACCGAAACCGAGGGCCTGGCTCCCGAGGAGATCGAAAAATACGTCACCTATCCCATCGAGTCGGCCATGAACGGCCTTCCGGGCGTGAAGCTCGTGCGCTCCGTGTCCAACTTCGGCCTCTCCGTGGTGAACGTCTACTTCGAGGACGGCATGGACATCTACTTCTGCCGCCGGCTCGTCGGGGAACGCATTCAAGAGTCGCGGGAGCAGATTCCGTCCGGTTTCGGCGAACCCCAGATGGGGCCGATCTCCACCGGCATGGGGCTCGTTCTTTTCTATTACCTCGACGACAAAAGCGGAACGCACTCGCTGGAAGAGCTCAGGACCATCCAGGATTGGCTCGTCAAATTTCATCTCCAGAACGTTCCCGGGGTCACCGAGGTTCTTGGAATCGGGGGCTTTGAAAAACAGTACCACGTCACCATCACACCCGACTCCCTCCTCCGCTACGGCGTGACCATCAACGACGTGATCGACAAGATCCGGGACAACAACCTGAACGTGGGAGCCCAGTTCATCGAGAAGAACGCCGAGGAATACATCGTGCGCTCCATCGGCCTCGCTTCGTCCCTGGCCGACATCGAAAACATCGTCATCAAAGCCGAAGAAGGCACGCCGATCTTCCTCAGACAGGTCGCCGATGTGAGCATCGGCGGCGCTGTCCGCCGCGGCCTTCAGACCAGAAACGGCGTGGAGGAGGTCATCGCCGGGCAGGTGGTCAAGCTCTTCGGGGCCAATTCCTCCACTGTTATCGAAGAAGTGGAAAAGCGGATGAACGAAATCAACCGGACCCTGCCCGAAGGGGTCCGGCTCGTTCCCTACTACGAGCAGAAAACCCTCGTCAGGGCCTGCGTGGCCACGGTGACAAACGCCCTGATCACGGGGTTCGTGCTCGTCGTCCTAGTCATTCTCGCATTCATGGGCGGTTTCCGGCCGAGCCTGGTCGTGGCCCTCACCCTTCCCTTTTCGATCTTCTTCGCCGCGCTCTGGATGAAATACCTCGGCATCTCGGCCAACCTCATGTCCCTGGGCGGCCTGGCCATCGCCATCGGCATGATTGTGGACGGCACGATCGTGATCGTCGAAAACGTGGACCGCACGCTCAGGGAATCGAAAGCCGCGGAACAACGAAAGGAGACGGTGGCCCGCGCATGTCTCGAGGTGGGGCGTCCCATTCTCTTCGCCATTTCCATCATCATCATCGTTTTCCTGCCCCTCTTCGCTCTCGAGGGGGTGGAGGGCAAAACCTTCCGCCCGCTCGCCCTCACCATCGTCCTCGCCATGTCGGGCTCTCTCGTCTACGCTGTTTTCCTGGCCCCTGTTTTTTCACACCTCCTCATGGGCCGCGTCCGTCCCAAGGGCGGGAGCGAAATCGCTTCCGGGCCTGCGCTTTCCAACCGGCTTCTGAAAATCTACCGGCCTCTCGTCTCCTTCTTCGTGAAGAGACGCGGCTTCGCCGTCGCCCTGGCGGCCGCATTGATCCTGACCGGCCTCTTCCTCTTTCCGCTCCTGGGATCCGAGTTCACGCCAAGGCTCCAGGAGGGAGCGATGGTCCTTCGCCTCACCATGGCGCCATCCATTTCGCTCGTGGAGAGCAAGCGGACGACCCACCTCGTCGAGAAGCGTCTTCTGAAGGTCCTTGAGATCAAGGAGGTCGTCAGCCGGATCGGGCGCGGCGAGGTGGGCGCACACACCGACCCGATCAACACGGCCGAGATGTATATCCTGCTCGCACCGAAGGATGAATGGCGCTTTGCCCGGACCCAGGACGAGCTCTAGGAGGTCATCCGGAAAGAAGTGGGCGAAATACCCGGCGTGCTGACCAACTTCACCCAGCCGATCGAGATGACCGTCGACGAGCTCCTCGAAGGCATCCGCGCCGAGCTGGCGATCAAGCTCTTCGGCGAGGACCTCGATCTCTTGAAGCGGAAGGGGGACGAAATCGCCGCCGCGGTCCGGAAGGTGCGTGGCGCCGCCGATGTCCAGGTCGATCAGGTCGGCGGAACGCCCCAGCTCCTGATCCGGATCGACCGGCAGGCGATCGCGCGCCACGGCATCAACGTTTCCGACGTGCAGGAGGTCCTGGGCGCGGCTGTGGGCGGCGAGAAAGCCGGCCAGGTCTTCGAGGGCATCCGGCGGTTCGACATTCTCGTCCGTTTCGCCCGGGCCGCCAGGGAGAGCCCGGAAGCGATCGGCCGGATTCTCATCGAAGGGCCCGGAGGCATCAAGGTTCCCATTTCCCAGATCGCCCGGATCGAAGAGATCATCGGCCCCCGGCAGATCACGCGCGAGAATAACCAGCGCTTCATCAGCGTGCAGTGCAACGTGACGGGGCGCGATATCGGTTCGTTCGTGGAAGAGGCGCAGGGCGTCATCGACCGTGACATCGATCTTCCGCCCGGCTGCTTCGTGAGCTGGGGCGGAGAGTTCCGCCTCCAGCAGGAAGCCAACAAACGGCTGGCCCTTGTGATCCCGGCGGCCTTGCTCTTGATCTTCGTCCTCCTCTATTCGTGCTTCAACTCCCTGATGAACGCTCTTCTCATCATGCTCAACATTCCCCTGGCCCTGGTCGGCGGCGTGGCCGGGCTCTGGCTGACAAGCCAGAACCTTTCCGTTCCGGCGTCAGTGGGCTTCATCGCCCTCTTCGGCATCGCCCTCGAAAACGGAATGGTTCTTGTCACCACGATGAATCAGCTCGTCCGCCGGGGTGCGGCTCCGGACGACGCATCGATCACGGGCGCCGGCCTGCGCCTTCGCCCCGTTCTGATAACGGCGCTCACCACGGCCCTCGGGCTGATTCCGCTTCTCTTTTCGACCGGAACGGGAAGCGAGGTGCAGCGGCCGCTCGCCACGGTCGTCGTCGGCGGCCTGATCACGTCGACGCTCCTCACCCTGCTCGTCCTGCCGGCGCTCTACAAATGGTTTGCCGGGACGGCCGACTCCGAGACCAGGCCAACATGATGCCAGACCCGGGCCGATCGTTTATACTGGCCGGTTGGAGAATAGGATGAACAGCAGCGGATCGAAGCCGTGGTACGTGCGCTCCTTCGGCGAGCTCTACCCCCTGGTTTACAGGCAGAGGGACGATGCGAGCGCGCACAACGAGATCAAGGCTCTCTTCCGTTTTCTCGACGTGACGGGCGACGGACCCGTTCTCGATCTCTGCTGCGGCGCGGGACGGCACGCCGCTGTCGTGGGTGGGCTCGGCTTTCGCGTCTTCGGAATCGACCTTTCTCCGCAGCTCCTCCGGCTGGCCGCAGAGCGTCCCGGCCTTGTGGGGCGGCTGGCTCGCGCCGACATGAGGCGGATCCCCTTCGCGGACGGGAGCTTCGGCTTCGTTCTGAACCTCTTCACGAGCTTCGGCTATTTCGAGAACGACGCCGACAACGAAGCGGTCCTGCATGATGCGGCGCGCGTGCTCCGTCCCGGCGGCGTTCTCGTCATCGACCACGTCAACCGGACCACCCTCGAGAAAGAAATCGTCCCGAAAAGCGAGGAGAAGCGCGACGGCTTCCTGATCCGGCAGCAGCGACGGATAGAGGGAAATAGAATTTTCAAGAAGATCGACGTGACCGACCCGGACGGACAGGCTTTCTCTTTCACCGAATCGGTCCGCCTCTACGGGCCGGATGAAATCGCCGCTCTCTGCCGGAAGGCCGGTCTCGAAAAAAGAAAGATCCTGGGGTCTTTTCATGGAGAGGAATTCGGCCCGAGCTCGGAGAGGATGATCGTTGTGGTTGAAAAGCCGGGAGGTGAACGGAATGAGTGAGCCCCGTTTCCGTGTCTCCCTGCTCAATTTCGCCGCGCTCCCCCAGTTCGGTCCGGGACACCTTCTTTCGCGGCTCGCAAAAGGGGAGCCGGCGGGCAAAGGGTTCCCGCTCCTCCAAAGCGGCGCGGCATCCGAGCTGAGCGCTTCCCCATTCATGAACACTGCTCGCCTGGCCGGGATTCTTTCCGAATCGAACCCCCAATACGGAGGTTCCGCGCTCGGCGGCGCGGAAGCGGATGCACCCGTCCGTTTCGTCGTCGCCGGCCAGCAGGCGGGCCTTCTCACCGGGCCGCTCTACACCTTCCTCAAGGCCGTGACCATCATCCGCCTCGCAAAAGACCTTGAATCGAGCACGGGCGTTTGCCATCTCCCCCTCTTCTGGATGGCATCGGAGGATCACGACATCATCGAGGTGAACCGTTTCTCCCTCGGCGGCAGGCACTTTGTTGCGGGCGATCCCGCTGAAAACACTCCGGCCCTGCGGCCGCAGGTCGCCACTATCCCGCTCGAACCTTACAAGGACGCAATCCTGCGCTTCCTCGATAAAAATCTTCCGGGTGAACAGCAAAACCGGGATTTCGTTATCAACAGGATCGCCGAGTGTTCCTTCAAAACATACGCGACCCTGTTTCACGACCTGATGACCGGACTCTTTCATGAGCACGATCTCGCTGTCGCCGACCCCCTCGCGCTCCGGCCCCTCACCGCGCCCGTGCTTGCCGCCCTTGTCGAGAAATGGCCCGATGTGTCGGCCTCTTTCGAGGAGGGCTCGGCAAGGCTGCGGGAAGAAGGCTTCGAGCCCCCTCTCGCGGAGCCCGGTTTCTTCGAGATCAGGGAGGGGATGCGCGTCAAGGCCGGCGTTTCAACCGCCGGCGTCCGCCTCTCTTCAGGGAGCTGCTCCTTCGACGAGGCGGCGGAGCGTATCCGCCGGAACCCCGGCTCTTTCTCGCCCGACGCGGCGCTCCGGCCCGTGCTCCAGGACGCCGTGATCCCCGCCGGCGCGTTCGTGGCCGGACCGTCGGAGCTTCTCTATCTCCGGCAGATCGATCCCGTCTACAAAGTGATCGGAGTCCGGCGCGCGCCGCTCCGCCCGCGCGTTTCAGCCACATTCGTCGACCCGAAAACAGCTCGAACGGCGCGCAAGCTCGGCCTGGAGAAGGAGAATCTCTTCGAGGTGCGCAGGCTCCTGGGTGAATACCAAAACCCCCCGGCCGAAGACGACGCCGATCTCGCCGGCCTGAAAGAGGCGGGCGGCCGCCTTCTCGATCTGCTCGACGGCCTGCTCGAAAAGAGAGAGTCGAAGGGTCTCCTCCGAAGCCGCAACACCCTGGCCGGGCACCTGAAGAAGATCACGTCCCGGATCCGGAAGATCAAGTCGGAGGAATCGGGGCGTGGGCGGGACATTCTCGAAAAAACGGCCGCCGCCATCCTTCCCAAGGGAAAGTTCCAGGAGCGCGCGATCAATGTTTTCGAGCTCGTTGCGCGGCTGGGGCCGCGGTTTCCGGACCGCGCCGTCGAGCTCCTCGACCCCTGGGAAATCGCACACCATCTCGTGGAGATTGAACCATGAACAAAATCGACATACTCGCCATGGGCGCCCACCCCGACGACGTGGAGCTCATCGCCGGCGGCACCATCGCCAAGATGATCGACAGGGGCAGAACAATCGTCATCGCCGACCTGACTCGCGGCGAGATCGGCACGCGGGGCGACGGCGAAACCCGCGCGCGCGAAGCGGCCGAAGCGGCCCGCATTCTCGGTGTGCGGGAGCGCATCAACCTCGACATGGGAGACGGCCGTGTCGAGGACAGCCTGGAGAACCGCATCCGTGTCGTAGAAACGATCCGGCGCTTCCGCCCCGCCATCGTCATGGCCCACCACTGGAACGACCTCCACCCCGACCACTGCGCCGCCGGAAACCTTGTGTCGCACATCATGGAATCTGCCGGCATCGGCAAGTTCCCGGCCCGGGGAGAGCCCTTTCGCCCCAATGCTTTTCTCTTTTTCATGGGACGCCTTCCGTTCACGCCCGACTTCGTCGTCGACACGACGGGGTTCTTCGAAAAGAAAGCCGCCGCCGTCCGCGCCTATCGCTCCCAGCTCCACGATCGGGAAAGCTCGGAGCCGGCAACCCACATTTCGAGGCCCGATTTCCTTGTCCGCCTCGAAGCGCGGGACCGGCACTTCGGAAACCTGATCGACAGGACGCACGGCGAGCCCTTTGTCATGAAACGGACCGTGCCGATGGACGACCCGGCGGCCCATTTCGCGCCCTTCGAAAAGATGTGAAGGAGGAACGATTGCCATGCGCATCGCCATCTCGTGCCATCCCACGACGGGCGGCTCCGGCATCGCCGCCACCGAGCTCGCTCTCGCCCTGGCTGATCGCGGACATGAGATCCATTTGGTTAGCTTCGCCCGGCCGCTTCGTTTCGAGGAGAGGGCGGGGGTGACCTTCCACGAGGCGAGCGTCTTCGACTATCCCCTTTTCGCCCACCCCCCGCAGGATCTCTGCCTGGCCAACAAGCTGGCCGAAGTGGTGAAAGCCCATAACATCGAGCTGATCCACGCGCACTACGCCGTGCCCCACGCCGTCTGCGCCATCATGGCGAGAGACATTTCGGGAATGAAGCCCAAGGTGGCGGCCACGCTTCACGGCACGGACATCACCCTCGTTGGAAAGAGGAAGGAGTTTTTCGACCTTGTCCGCCACACGCTAGACGAGTGCGACGGGCTCACGGCCGTGTCGGAGTGGTTGAAAAGCCGGATCACAGAAACCTTCCGCCCGAAGCGCGAACCCGTTGTGATCCACAACTTCGTCGACTCCGGGAGGTTCAATCCCGAGGGGCGCTGCCCGCTTGCGATCTCGGGCGCCCTCGAAGTGATTCACGCATCGAACTTCCGCCCCGTGAAGCGCGTCGCCGACGTGGTGAGCGTTTTCGCCGGGATCCAGCGCCGCCTCCCGGCGCGGCTCCTCCTTCTCGGCGAAGGGCCCGAGCTCGGAAAAGCCCGCGTCCTGGCTGCCGAGCTCGGCATCAGCGACACGGTGATCTTCAACGGCCCCTGCGCCCACATGGCCGAGGTGCTCCGCTGCGGCCACCTCTTTCTCCTCCTCAGCGACCACGAATCGTTCGGACTCTCGGCCCTCGAAGCCATGGCCTGCGGCGTTCCCGTTCTCGGATCGGACACGGGCGGGCTCCCCGAGGTGGTCGTTGACGGCGAGACGGGGATCCTGTGCGGGAAGGGCGACATCGAGAGCGCCGTGGAACGGGCCGTCACCTTTCTCTCCGACAGGGACGCCTGGGCGAAGATGAGCGCGGCCGCGGCACGGCGCTCCCGGGATGTCTTCGGGATGGAGAAGGTCGTGGCCCGGTACGAAGGGTTTTACGAGAGTCTCTGAGCCTTCCGCTTCATGGACTTCTCGGTTGCTTCAGGCACATTTTGTCGATTCTGTGCTAAGAAATCTCACGCGTTTTCCCGCACAAAAATAACAATTTGTCGTTTTTGTGCTGAAAATTTCACGTTTTGTCTCGGCGTGAAATCGACACCTTCCCCCCCAATAAAAACCCCGGCTACTCGATCCCGTGCTCGGCCTTGTACTGGAGCCAGTTCTTCTTCAATTGGAGGAAATCTTTGAAGTCCGTTCTGACGAGAAAGGGATTCTTGCTGCGTTCCTCCCCGATCGTCGAGGAGGGGCGGACGCCGTAGTCGTGGCCCGGCCAGACCTCGACATCGTCTTTGAGACTGCCGAGAAGGCGGTGAAGGCTCGCGAATTCGGTACGGGCCCCGTCCCCGAAATCGGTCCCCCCCACCTTGCCCACGAAGAGCGTGTCGCCCGTCATCAGCTTCCCGTTGGCCAGGATGGAGATGTCCGTGTCCGTGTGGCCGGGCGTGTGGATGATCTTCAGCTCCAGCTCGCCGAGGAAAATGGAATCCCCGTCATTGAGGGCCGCGTTTCCCCGGCCGAAGGCGGCGAGCTTCGCACCCGTGGCTTCGACGATCTTGTTGTTGTCGGCCGTGTGATCCGGATGGGAATGGGTGTTGATCACGTACTTGAGAGAAAGGCC
This sequence comes from uncultured Phycisphaerales bacterium, assembly GCA_964633825.1. Taxonomy (GTDB): domain Bacteria; phylum Planctomycetota; class B15-G4; order B15-G4; family CAYZWU01; genus CAZWHE01. The sequence continues at coordinate 18,724 of CAZWHE010000005.1, forward strand.
CTTCTTCTTGATCAGGCCGAGAAGAGCCTTGCCGCCGCACGAGGGATCGATGACGGCGGCGTTCCCTGTCTGTTCATCGGCCACGAGATAAGCGAAGTTCCTGTCCCCGCCTGCAGGCACCTGTTCGAAAATCATGGGCATGCCTCGCTCACTGGACGATGACGCGCGCCGTGTCGGCATATGTCCCTTCGTAATTTCCGTTCAGCGTATCAACGGCAAAGAAAAAGTCAATCGTTCCCGCAGGAAGTCCCGAGGTGTTTATGAGCGTGGTGAGCGGAACGGTCATCAGGGCGCCGTCATAGGTCCTCTCCGGTTCGGTCCCCTTCTGCCAGTTGCCGCTGGCGGCCTTGTAAGAGTAGACGAAGCTTCCCCGGGAGGCGTAGATCCACCAATCCATCTCCGTCCCCGAAAGGCTTCCGGGATCGAGGGAAACCTGGACGAGGAGGCTCTGGGCCTGGGTGATCGTGATCGGGCCGTCGCTTCCGTTGACCTTGACGTCGGGGACGGGCGGGTTCGAGCCCTGGGGCATGAGGGTCACGTCGACCCGCGTTGCAACGCCCGAGCCGACGGTCACACCGGAGACGACCTGATCTTCATAGCCGCTCGCCGAGAACTCGACGCTGTACGTTCCGGGAAGGAGCATCCTGTGATAATCGCCCACATCCGGGTCGGTGAACACGTCGTGGCCGATGCCGGTGACGCGCACCGTCGCCGAAACGGGCAGGCCGGTCACGGCATCGGTCACGACGCCGCGCACTCCATCGAGGCAGAGCTCCATGTAAGCGAGCATGGAATCGCGGTTGTCGTTCCAGAGGCCGGCGATCTGCGAATAAGGCGGCCACTTGCTGTCGCTGAGCTCGATCGTCACCTCGTTGCACCCCATCCAGACGTAGTTCCAGTCCTGCATCCCGCCGTAGATCACGTACCAGGCGGCGCCGTTCGTGATTCCCTGGGGAAACCAGTAGCTGTTGTACATGGGCGTATTGAGATAAGAGTAGGTGAGCGATTGCTGGATGAAGAGGGCGTCGTCTGGCGTAGCCGAATAGGGCGTCCACGGGTTTGGGTCGGAGTCGTAGGGGTAGTTCACCACAAGGGCGCCCGTGTGGAAGTTGGCCGAAAGAACCGACGAATGAGCGAAGGCCCAGTTCATCACGTTCTTCGTCTCCTTGGCGCGGCCCGCGGTCGTGTTGTTGGGATCGGTGACGCGGTCGGGAAAGTCGCGGTTGAGGTCGACGCCCTGCGAGTTGTACCGGCTGTGGGACGTGTATCCGTCGGGATTCATGAGGGGCATGATCCAGATCTCGCACTCGTTGATCAGGTTGTCGACCTGGGGATCGCTTCCGTAGTTGTCCACGAGATAATTGATCAGGTTGAGGCAGAGCTCCATTCCCACCGGCTCGTCGCCGTGCATGGTGGAGATGTACTTGAACTCCGGTTCGTCCTCCTCGACGCTCACGTTGTCCGAAATCTTCATGAACCAGAGCTCGCGCCCCTGGACCGAGTTGCCGATGTTGTAAAGCTCGCAGATGGCGGGATGGGCCGCTTCGATGGCCTGGAGCTCGGTAGTCAGCTGGGCATGGGTGTGATATCCGGCCCTCGAGCCGAGCCTCTTGGGGACGATCTTCATGTCGTAACCGAGCTTTTCGAGCTCGGGGATGCGGCTCCGATGGGTATAGCCGCGGGCCCACGATCCCAGCTTGGCGTCGATGCTCACACCCATCTCTTCGAGGCGCGCGCAGTCTCCCTTGTCGATGTTCGTAAACTCCAAAACGACTTCGTCGTCCCAATCGAACGTCGCGACGGCTCCGGACTGCGCGGGAAGGGTCGGTCCGAGGAGCAGGACGACCGAGGCGAGAAACGCAACAATGAGAATCTGGCTGGACATGGCGCTTCCTTTCAGGGGTTCAGGGGCTTCGGCTTTCGCTTCGGCTGATGCTTCGGCTTATCTTCCAATCAGCAGAACAAAGTATAAAAAAATCTTGAAAGAATGCAAGCCCGAACTTTCCGGGTCGGTATCAGTTCACCGTAGAAACCGCCATAGCACCAAACGGGTAAGGCCGAAAAGGGGACGGGAGCAGCGCCCGTCCCCTTCACTGGTGGTTGATTTCCTGTTCGCTCAGACGGGATTTTCCACCCGGTTATTGAACCGATGTGGCAACGACATTGGTCTTGTTGTCATATTGCACCGCCTGGAACCAGACGCTTATGCCGCCGGCGGTCGACGAGATCACGGCGTTCCAGGAGACATCTCCTGAGCCGTTGGTCTGGTCCGGTCCAAAGGCTTTTTTGGGATTAGCCAGGTCGATGGTGATGTTGAGCGGCGGAACCCAAACACTGCCCGGTCCGACCAAGCTGTAAACAAGATATGTCGCCGCGTTGGGGGTTCCGGCTGTCGCGCTGAACAGGGCATTCTGTCCGGCCTGGAGCGGGTCGGGAGTTACGGTGAGCGTAAAACCGCCGCTGATGATGATGCCGGCGACCTCGAACACGGTGGTTCCGAATCCGTCACTGATAAAAACGGTCCCGGCCGCATTGTCCAGCCCCACTCCCTCGGGGCTGATTCCGAGAACGCCCATGTCCCACGTGTTGAGGGCGGTTCCCGACATGTCGACCTCGATGATCAGATCGCCCGTGTCATCACCGAGCAGAAAGGTCTGGGTCGCCGAGTTGTAGGCCAGGCCGTCCGGGTCCGTGCTTCCCGATCCGCTCAGGTCGATCGTCTGAATCCAGTTGCCGGCCTGGTCGAACTCGCCGATCTGCCTCGTGCCGCTGTCCTGGGAGATGTAGATATGACCCGTGACGGGATCGAGGGCAACGCCCGAGACATCTGTGATATAAGGCAGGGTCGAAAAGGAATTCCCTGTTGGAACACCGGACGAGGTCATCTCATAGTAGACTTCCGTCTCGTCGCCGATCCAAACATTGCCCGTTGCGGGGTCGACTCCCACGCCGATGGGCATGGGCAGTACGGAAGGAAAGCTGTTCAACAGATTGCCGTTGCGGTCGAACTGCTGAATGAGATCAAGGGTCTGGTCGGCGACCCAGATCGTACCCGTGCCCGAATCATAGTCGAGGCCGCCCGGGAAAGTTCCCCCGGTGGACCAGGAATTAACAATGGTTTGAGCGCCGGCGACCGCTGCGATTGAACAAAAAGCGAGAGCAATGAAAAAAACTTGTCGTTTCATGGCGAGTCCTCCTTCACAGACAAGAATACGGATTTCGTGCCAGGTCCTTGAAAAAAATGAATCCCAATCAAGCCAACCTTATCTGCATAGGCTTGGAAGATCAATAAAAATCATTCTATGCCGCATCACTTGATCTGGACGCCCTGCACATCCTCCTGGTAGAGATCCTGCAGGGTCTGAACGCCGCGCTGCTGCATCTGGCGGTTCTGGTCGAAGATGTTCTGCAGGGCGCGGGACCGCCCCTTGTAGAACATCTCCCGCCCCGCTTTCTGCGACGGTCTCCGCGGTCGTTCGAGGAGGTTCATCCGGCCGCGGTGGAAGGCGTACTCCCCCTCCCGCTCGGCGATCACCGTGCTCTCCCCGTGGATGCCGTCGGCGATGAAAACGCCGCGCAGGTCGGTGTATCCCGTGACAAAGAAGGTCTGGCGGGCGCCGATCACCTTGACATAGATGTTTTTGAGGAAAGCGTCCGTATCCTTGTCCCTCACGTTGATGCGGACGCGGCCCGAGGGGGCGTCCTCATCGACCTCGAGGCCGAGGTCGGTCACGAGAACCATCCCCGTGCACCCGGCCCCTTCGCCCTGCACAACGGCGAGGTAGGCGCCCTTTTCGCCAAGAGGGAGCTTCAGCTCTTTCTTCATCTCCCTGTAGTCCTTCCCGCCGCCGAGAACGATCTTCTCCACCAGCGTAGGATCGATGCCGGCGAGGTTGATGTTGGTGATGTTGTTCAGGCTCTTGCGCAGGAGGCAGAGCTTCATGAGGTCCACCTTGTAGACCGAGAGGGTCACCTCGGGCACGTTGCGGTAGCTCAGCGTCACCTTGACCTCCTGGCCCGACCGGAAGGTGGATATTTCTTCGAGCGATACCTCGGGCCGGGTGAAGCCTTCCACCGCCTCGGCCGCGTCGGCGAACTTGCCCTTCACCCGGTTGTACTGCTCGAGCGCTTCGGCGATCCGGCCGCCGGCATGCTCGATCTGTCCCATGATATAGATGGCGAGATTGCGGTTGTCCCTCTCCTGGGGATCGAGCTTGGCGGGATCGAGGTCGGCCACTCTCTTCAGAAGCGCGCGGGCGCCGTCGTACCTTCCGATCTCGAAGAGAGCGTAAGCCTCGGCGTACTCCATGCTCCTGAGGAAAGAGCTTTTGGGCCAGCGCTCCCGGAAGAGGGGGCACAGCCGGGCGACCTCTTTCCCTTTCTCCATGTCGAGGAGGGTGGACACGAGCGAGTAAGCGGCTTCGTCGCAGATCCTGTTGTCCGGGTACGTGGCCAGGAAATCGATCACGAGATCGACGGCGGCGGCCATGATCTTTTTCCGCGAAAGGCCCGGAATGCCCGGACGCCCCCCGGCGGGGCCCGCTTTGTCGAGCACGGTCTGGGAAAGGGCGAAGAACGCGCTCTGGACCGCGGGCAGGTCGGGATAAGTGTGAATCAGGTCGGCCAGGAACATGAGCGAGCCGGCTGTTTCGCCCTGGCGCTCCAGGGCGTCGGCCACACGGGCTTCCCGGCTGAACGAGGACCCGGCCGCGGCGGCGAAAATCTGCAGCGCCTGTTCGTGCTCGCCCCGGGCGCGGTAGGCGGTTCCCACGCGGGCCGTCTCGTGGAAGGTGAGAACGAGGGAGGGCGCCCGCGTCCTGAGCAGCTCGAAATAACGGATGAGCCGCGCGTCGTCGCCTTTTCTGAAAGCGATCTTGAAGAGCTTGGTCGCCGTATCAACGAGGTAATTCTCCCTCGGTTTGTATTCATCGAGGAATTTCTCGAGAAGATCGAGCGCCCTTGTCCAATCTTCGTCCTTGTACAGGGCCTCGCCCAGGTTGAAAAGCTCGTCGGGCGTCATCCTGTAGGGAACGGTTTTCTCCGCGCCCCGCTCCCGAATCGGCATGGCAAAGGCTTTGCTGTTGTTGCAGACCGCCGGATCGTAGACGGAGCGCACCACGGCCGGCGGGGTGCGGCAGTCGCCTCGGAATGAGGCATAAACGGGATAGGTCACACTCGAATGGGAGCTCCTGACATAGAAAGTGATCGTGCCGGGGCCGAGCTCGTAGTGATCGAAGCTCCCCTTGATGCCCGACTCGATGACATTGCATCCGGCGGGAAGGGTGTCGGTGATCACGAGGGGATAGAGAGCTTCTCTCCGGGGCGTGCGCCTGTTGTACCATTCGAGTCGAATGCGCGCCGTTTCACCTTCGTTGATCTCCTCGAGCTCGTGCTCCCATTTTTTGAAACCCCTGGGCAGTTCGACCGTTCTGAATCCGGAAGAGATCTCGCGCCCTTTGTAAAGGATGGGAGCCATCAGGTACTTCCGCTCCACGGCAACGCCGGCGACTTTGTATTTCCGGGGAGCCATCTCCTTTGTGAACCCCGTCATCTTCACGGCCCACGTGTAAGCGCCCCTCCCGTTGAAAGAGAAAGCAACCTTGTTTTCCCCCCGAAGCAGAACATCGGCGGGAACGGGAATCGATGTCACGGGATGTGATCCGGCTACTTCGAGTGTTTTCACCGGCTTCCCGTTCACAGCAACGTCGAGGCGGTAGCGGTTGTCCGCCAGGTTCGCCGACGACATATACTCGCTGATCGCCGCGGCCGCGGCCGCGTTCGCCGGGCCCGTGCGGCGGTGGATGTAACCGTTCTTCATGAGAGAGTCGATTCCGCGCTTCACCACGGGATGGGATGGTTCCACAAGGGCCACGGCGAGCGTGGCATGGGCGATCGTCATGGCATCGTTGTCCAGCCATACGCACTCCGCCTCTTTCGCGCTCGACCTCAAGAAACCGGTCCAGGGAGGATCGCCCTCACGGGACCTGTCGATCAGCATCTTGACAAGGGTCGCTGCGTTGTCCTTGTGCCCGCTTTTGATAAAGGTGAGCGCCAGAAGCGCCGTGTCATGGTCTGACAGATTGTGTCTGTTTCTGAACAAGCTGTTGAGAAAGGTGAACTCCGGTTTCCGGTGATGAGAATAGGCGTGGAGAAAAAAGGCCTTGCCGCTGTCGGCTGTTTTGCGGGAATGCCTGTCGAGCCACTCCGCCGTCGATGCCAGAGCTTTCCCGGAAACGGCGAAGCCCCTCTTCGATGCGAGGGCCAGCGCTTTCATGGCCTGGGCCGTTGCCAGAGGAGAGACCGTTCCCTTCTCGACCCAGGGAAAGCCACCGTCATTGTTCTGGGCCAGGAGGAGGAAGGAGATGAGGCTCTCCACATCCTTCGCCAGCTTCTTTCGGTCCGAAGGGCGGTCGTGCCCCGACCGTCGGAGGTAATCGAGGGCCGAGAGCTTGACCAGAACCCGGCTTGCCCTGTCGGCATATGTGGGCAGGCAGCAGAAACGACGGCCCTCTTTCGCCATGTGCAGGAGGGTGTCGGAGAAGGTGGGCCCCACGGTGATCTCCATGCCGGAGTGTGTGTATGTTTTGTCGTCGGGGAGGGAGGCCTTCACCGTGTGGGACGAGCCGGCGGTTCCACCATTGCCGGCCGTGACCTCCATGCCCATCGGCTTGACGAGGAGGCTCGATTCGACGGTGTCGCTGATTCCGGCTGATCCCGCATCGGCTTCGAAACGGATGTTCACAAATCCTGGTTCGGCCGCTTTTATCCGAAAATCGATCTCTTCGATCGCGCCCGGTTCGATGCCGGTCTTTTTCACGATCGCTCCGAGCGCTTCGGCCGGACCGGTCAGGCGGAGCGCCGCAATGATGGAGAGCTTCTTCTCCGTCGTGTTGACCAGGCGGGCCGTGATCGAAATCTCGTCCCCTTCGATGAGACTGCCGGGCGCTCGGACCTCGGCAAAGAATCCTTTCCGCGCAACGATCCGGCTCTCGGCCCGGCCGCCCTTTGTCTCTTTCGTGAGACCGCGGGCCAGAAGCCTCCACGTCGTCGTGTTATGGGGAAACTCGATCTCCACCTCGGCGCGGCCGTCGGGACCCGTGACCACGGCCGGGGCCCACCAGGCCGTATCGAGAAAGCGCTTTCGCACGGCCGGCTTTGGAGAGGTTTTCCACTGCTTGGCAAATTCAGCCCGGTCACCCAGGGCCCAATCGGCCCCATCGCTCACAGACGCAGTCTCCTTGCGCCCGTGTTCCGTCAAGAATCCCGCTGTCCCCGAAACCATGCGAAACGCTTCCTTGCCCTCGCTTCCGCCGTTGTAACCGAGGGATTTCAGGCTTTCCAGGTCCGGGCCGCCGAGGTTCGGCGCACGCTTGTCCTTGTTTTCACCGGCATATCTCTTCCTGGCCAGCCCGCCGGTCACGGCCCCCCTCGGCCCCGGCATGGTGGCGCCCCCCCCTTTCGTGCTCTTTCTCTTGCTGTACTTACCGCCAAAGCTGCCGCCGGCCCCTCCGCCGATTCCGATCACGTCATTCACTGCGCCATCGATGATTTCTTTTTCCGCCAAGGCCAGTTGTTTACTTTCCATCTTTCGCAGCTCCCGCAGCTTCTCTTCCCGGCGCAAGGCCTCGTCGATCTCCATGGTGCGCGCCTTGTATTCGAAGGTGCACGAGCTCGCCGTCTTGAGCCGCCCCTCTCTCCTGCGACCGAAGAAAAACTCATGGATCGGCTCCCTCTCCTCGGGGAACATGGAGAGGAGGGCATTGTCCACGGCGGCCAGAGCGAACTGGCCCTCCACGGGCCGGCCCATCCTGTCCAAGGCCGTAATCCTGACCTTCATCTTCCCGCCGGGCTTGACCTCGGCGCTCTCCGGTTCCAGGAGAACGTTGAGAGACGACCGGACATCGAGATCGATCTCGGCCTTGTGAAATTTATGCCCGTCCATCACGGCCGCCGCGAAAGTGAAATTGGGCGCCAGTCCGGCCGCCACGGAGAGGGGAACCTTGTTGTCGCCCTTTTCGAGGGAGCGGACCTCGTAGTGAAAAATCCTCTCCCCCTCGCAGGTGAGGAGAGCGAGCCCCGAGTCGCACCGCATGTGAACGCGGACATCCGTTTTCGCTCCCGCGTCATAAGAAGCGGCGTCGGCGAAGATGCGGAGCTTCACCTTGTCTTCCTCGCCGGAGACGAAGAGGTCCTCCTCGGCCGTGATGAGATTGCCGAAGCGGTCGCTCGCCGCCGCGCGGAGCCTGTAATACCCCCCCCTGTCGAGGGCCACGGCGGTAACGGCGCGGCCCGTCTCCTTGTCGGCAAAGAGCCCCTCGATGCGGCGCACCTCCCTCTCGGTGGTGACGCCCTCCTTCTCCTCGAGAAAGATGACGCGCAGCTCGGCCTCGGCGGGCGACGGCTTTCCGTTCGGCTTGCGCGCCTTGATATCGACGGAGACCTGCTCGCCCGAAAGGATCACGTCGCGGGACAACACGACATCGAGAGAAAACCCCGTGTCCGAGAGGTGAAGAACTTTTTTCGCCGTGGCGCTTTCGCCGAGAACGCGTGCCGTCAGCAGATACTCCCCGCTCCCGGCGAAGTCCCGCGTGTCGATCTCGAAAGGAACCTCGCCTTTTTTGTTCACCGTCCCCTCGAGTGTGACGCCCGTGCCCCATGAATAGCGCACGACCTTGCCGCTCGCAGGCTCTCCGTAGTTGTAAAAGACCTTGAAAGCGCCCTTCACCGTCTCGCCCTGGTAGTAGACGTCGGCGGGGAGATCGACCCGTGCCGTCACCTTGGGAGGAACATACTCGCCCACGGTGAAAGTCAGGCTCTCCGACCAGCCCGATCGCGCTTTCAGCTCGATCCGGTAGTATCCATAAGGCGCGGAACCGGACAGATTGAAGTCTTCGTCCACAGCGCCGAATGGGTCGAGCTCCACACTGCGGCACGCCACGGCGCGGCCGCCGGGTGAATAGAGAGTCAGCTCGTAGCCCCCCCCCTCGCTGAAGGTGTACCGCCCCTCCTTGACCTCGCGGACAAAGCCTTTCACGTGCACATCGTGGCCCGGCTTATAGATCGTCCGGTCCGTGAAAAGGAAGGCCTTCGGCACGAGCCCCTCGACCGTGACCATCTTCGACATGCCGCTGAAGAGGTTGGATGCGAAGCTCCCCTCGTGAGAGACGAGCACGCTGAGAAGATCGGTCGATCTGAGGGACTTGTCCGTTCTGTGGAAAACACCGTCCTTCCCTGTCTCGCCCCGGAAGAGGACCTTGCTTCCGTTGCTCACGATCACCTCGGCGCCCTCGAAGGATTCTTTCCGGCGGACGTCTTCGACAAAGACGAGAACGTCTTCGCGCCCGCTCTTCAGGATCATCTGGAGGTCGGTGACGAGGACGAGGGCCGTGGCCGTGCGTTTCTCGTCGGAAACATTCAGGACCCAGGCGCCGGGCGCGCTGAAAGGAAGCTCGACCTCGCGCGAGATCTCGGCGTATTTCTTGAACCCTTCGACGGGCGCCGACCACTTCTTGTCGGGCTCGATGAGATCGATGTCGAGGTCTTCGACGGAGCGGATCGTGCTCCGCTTGACGAAATAGTCCTCGAGGTCGATCCGGTAGACGCGCATCGACACCTCTTCGATGTTGCGCGTCGTGACCTTGACCTTGGGGGCTTCGCTGCTGTTGAAGGTCCGCTCGACAACGACCTTCAGAGTCTCGGCTTTCATCGCCCTGATGCGGGCCTTTGCCTCCTTTTCATACGGGCCGAATGTGACTTTCTTGTAAGCCTCGAGGGCGGCCTCGAGGTCAATGATTTTTTTCTCGTAAAGATCGCCGATGTTGAACTGGGCCGCTGACGCCAGGTCCGTGACAGGATACTTGGAAACGAGCTTCTCCCACTCGCGGATTGCGGCCTCGTGCTTTTTACGATTCGTCTCCAGAAGGCCGAGCGTGTAATAGGCGCTCGGCGTGCGTTCGTCGAGGGGGTATTTGAAACAGAAGGAGAGAAGCTGCTCGCGCGCTTTTTCGTACTCTTTCTTTGCGAGAAGATCGAGGCCGCAGTCGTACTCGCAGATCACGATCATGAGTTGAGCGTCGTCCCAGAGCTCGTGGGCGGGGTGCTCGCGCAGGAACTCGCCGAAGGCCGCCAGGGCGGCGGTGTAGTTCTTCTGGCTGTAGTGGCATGCGCCCAGCTCATATCGGACGTCGGGAATCTGTTCCACATCGCTTTCCGCGCCGTAGAGAGCCAGGAACTCCTTGAACTTTTCGATCGCCTCGTCGAAGCGGCCCTGATTGACATAGGCCATTCCCATCTCGAACCGGGCCTTCGGAGCGAGCCGGTGTTGTGGCGATTTTTCGAGGAACTCGTCGAGCGCCTTGACGCCGAGCGAGAGCTCGGTCGGGTTTTCGGGCTCGGGGATGTGATAGGTCAGGGCGATGCCGTATCTCACCTCGGGCACGCGGCGTGAATCGCCGTGATCGCGGAAAAAGTCGCGGTAGCTCTTGCGGGCTTCGGCGAGCCGGCCGTCGGCGAAGCGCGCCTCGGCAATGCGGAAGCTCGCTTCATCGAGGGATGGGCTTTCGGGATGGCGCTTCCGGAACTCGACAAGGACCTTCTCCTCATCGCGGTACCTCTCGAGCTCGTGGCAGCACGCCGCGATCTTGAAGCGGATCTCCTCGTCGATCAGGCCCGGGATCTCCAGGTCGAGGGCGCGCTTGTACAGCTCGATGGCGTTCTCGTACTGCGGTCCTCCCTCGCGATCCTTCGCGGCCAGGGCGTCGGCATACTTGAGATAGAACTTGGCGATCTCTTCCTTACGGTCGCCCGATATGAGGTGGCTGACTTCCTTTTCATAGACAGCGGATGCCTCGTCGTACCGTTTGAGACCGGCCAGAGCGTCGGCAGCGAGAAACCGCGCCTTGTGGAAGAGCTTTCCCTCGGGAAACTCGCCGGTCAGGATGGACAAAACAGCAAGGGCGTTCTCGAACCGATCGAGACGGACCAGGATCCCGCCCAGGCGGTAGAGAGCTTCCTCGCGGTGCTCGCCCTCTGCGGCTTTTTCGAGAAAGGCGACGGCCTCCTCGTAGCGGCCCTCCATGAGCGCCATCCTGGCCGGAAGGAGTTCTTTCGCCCCGAAGAACTCGAGCTTCGCCCGTCCTTCGGCCCGTCCTTCGGCCCGATCGGAAGAATCAGCGGCAAAAACCGTGGTCTCTGCCGCTGCAATCAACAGGAATATGCAAGTGAACAGGAGGAGAAGAATTCGCCTGGACATGATTAGGTTCCTTTTTCAATATGCCGGTAGTGCTCTTTCGGCCGGCCGGAAGGAAAAACGGACCGGGTTTACACCTCTTCAATCAACGAAACCTGAGCAAATCAGTTTGAAAAAATCTTGTCTCCAAAGTTCCGGAATCTTTCCGAAAGCGGGAAGTTTCTGTAGGATATGAAGCCCGCGTGCAGCCTGCCGGGACCATACCACAGGTGCAATTTTATGCGGCACGAACAGGAAAAAACAGATCGAAATACAGGCACGAACACGCATCACCAGAGGAGGTGCCTCAATGGCCGAGGATTTGAACACTGAAGAACTCCAGGGCCTCATCAAAACGAGCGACACGCCCATTGTGGTCGATTTCTGGGCGCCCTGGTGCGGTCCCTGCCGCGCCCAGAGCCCGATCGTGGAGAAATGGGCCGAGAAGCATGGCGAAAATGTCACCGTCGCCAAGCTGAACGTGGACCAGAACGGCGACTTCGCGACCCAGCTCGGCATCCAGAGCATTCCCACGATCATCCTCTTTTCCAAGGGCGAGGAGAAGGCCCGGGCCGTGGGCCTCCAGGACGAATCGTCCCTCGACGACATGCTGGGCAAGGCTTGATTTGACGGAGCATCCGCCCACAGAGCATCCGCCTTTCGACCGCACCCTCTACGCCGATGCGCTTGGTGCGGCCGTGGACGGCGCGTTTCACGGAATCGCGCCCGGCTTGACGGAAGGGATGCAAAATCTTCTGGTCGAGTTCGGGACACTTCTTGCCGAGAAGGCGCAGCGCTTCAACCTGACCCGCCTCACCGCGCCGGAGGAAATGGCCCTTCTCCACTTTCTCGACACGCACCATCTCGCACGGTGCCTCGAGTCGGAAAGCGCCTCGGTGCTCGACATCGGGACGGGCCCCGGCGTGCCCGGCATTCCGCTCGCAATCATGCGGCCCGACCTCTCTCTGACCCTGATCGACGGGACCCTCAAGAAAATCCGTTTCGTCAAGGAATCCATCGAAGCCCTCGGCCTGAAAAACGCCCGCGCCTTTCAGGCCCGCGCCGAGGAGCATCTCCGCCGCCGCCGCTACGACGTGGGCGTGCTCCGGGCCGCAGTGAAGCTTCCCCGCATGATGGAGATCCTGGCCGACTCGCGGGCGCCGCTGAAGCGCGTGATCTTCATGCTCGGAAGCGACGGTGAAGCCCAGGCGCGGGCCGCCGAATCGCGGCGGTACCGCCTCGATGCAGCGACGGTCTACGCCATTCCCGGCCGGAAGAAGAAGCGCGTGTTGGCGGTCTTTTCGCGGAAGGGGTAGAGGTGAGCAACCTGGTCAGGCGGCTACCGGATTTGAATAAACTTGATCTCGTACACGTGTGCCCGGTCGCGCGCAGCAAAGACTTCACCGCAGATGCCGCACTTGGGGCAAACGATACAACGTTTGCGTAAGAATGGTAAGCGCCCGCCCTACCTCGTAAAGCAGACCACCTTCGGCTCGGTCATTTCCTGGAGAGCGAAACGGATCCCCTCCCGGCCGAGGCCCGAAAGCTTCACGCCGCCGAAGGGCATGGCGTCGAGGCGGTAGTCCGAAGAGTCGTTGACGATCACGCCGCCGCAGTCGAGCTCTTCCGAAACTTTGAGCGCCTTGTTCAAATCCATGGTGAACACGCCGGCGAGGAGGCCGTAATTGACGTTGTTGGCTTTCCTGATCGCCTCGTCGGCCGTAGAGAAGGGATAGAGACCGACAGCCGGGCCGAAGACCTCGTCCCAGGCGAGGCGGCATGAGGGCTTGATCCCTTCGAGCGCCGTTGGTTCCACCACAGAGCCCCGCCGCTTCCCCCCGCAGAGGATGCGCGCGCCCTTTTCTTTCGCCTCGCTGATCCACTCCATCACACGGATCGCTTCGCCCTCGTTGATGAGGGGACCCATGCTGCAGTCCTCGTCGAGCTTCGGGCCGACCTTGTATTTGCGGGTGAGCCGGACGAATTTCTTTTTGAACTTGTCATAGATGCCCTTCTGCACGTAGATGCGCTGGACGCCGATGCAGTTCTGGCCGCAGGCCCAGAAAGCCCCGGAAACGCAGGACTCCACGGCGAGATTGAAGTCGCAGTCATCGAAAACGATGGTGGGACAGTTGGACCCGAGCTCCATGCCGAACTTCTTGATCCCGGCTCTGGCGGCGACGCGCCTTCCCGCTTCGACCCCGCCGGTGAAAGAGACCATGCGCACGCGGTCGTCTTCCACGAGGGGATCGCCGATCACAGATCCGGAACCAGTGATGACGGAGCAGACCTTGGGGTGAAGCCCGGCGTCGACAAGGCATTTGACGAGCTTGACCGCCGAAAGAGGCGTCACCGTGGCAGGCTTGACGAGGACCGAGTTGCCGCCCGCGACCGCCGGGCCGACCTTGTGGGCCACCAGGTTGAGCGGATCGTTGAACGGCGTGATCGCCAGGATGACGCCTATGGGAAAACGGTAATAGTACCCCGTCCTGTTTTCCGAGCCCGGAAATGAATCGAAGGGGAGGGTTTCGCCGCTGATCCGGATCGCTTCCTCGCCCGAGAGGGTCATGGTGTTGACGGCGCGTCCCACCTCCTTGCGCGCCTCGTTGATCGTCTTGGAACCCTCCCGCGCAATGGTGACGGCCAGGTCGTCGAACCTCTTCTCCATCAGGGCCGCCGCTTTAAAAAGAACACTGCGCCGCTCGTGCGACGGCATCGCCTTGGCAATCGCTGCGCCCTCGACCGCGCCGCTGAGCGCTTTTTCCACGTCATCGAAGCTCGCCGAAGGGACCGTATCCACGAGAGAATCGTCGTAGGGATCGCGGACCTCGATCTTCTTCTTCCTGTCGACCCATTTTCCGTCAATGAGCATCTTCACGGAGCCGCCCTCCACAAAACAAACCAGCCCCGGCCGGGTTCTGCCGGGGCGTGACGCCGCCGCACCGATTCGGTGCAGCAGGGCTTTATCAATACCGGGGGATTTTCGGGGTCGGGCCCTACGCGCCCCTTGTCCTCCCTATCGTCTCTCGATCGATATCCGGACCTTCTCCCCGGCCAGCTTGATTTCTTTCGAGAACTCCTTTTCCTCGAAATCATAGCTGATTTCGAGGGCGAGGTTCTCGGTCTTGATGAAATTCTCGTGGATTTTAACAGCATCGAGCGGCCGCCCCGAGGCTCCCACAAAGATGGCGATCCTGTCGTCCACCTTGAAGTCGGCCTCCTTGCGGCAGTTGGCCACGTGCCGGATGAAGTCGCGCGCCGTGCCTTCGAGGACGAGCTCTTCGGTGAGCGTCGTGTCGAGGGCGACGACCCATCCGCGGTCCTCGATCGCGGCAAAGCCTTCGGCCGCATCGGAACAGACCTCCAGCTCGCCCGGCAGAAGCTCGGCCGCGCTGCCGTCGAGATCGACCTCGATGCTCTCGCCCGCCCTGACGGCTGCCGCGGCTTCAGCCGGATCGAGCCCGGCCACTGCGGCCGCTACTTTGTTCATCTCCTTGCCGTACTTGGGACCGAGCGCCTTGAAGTTCGGCTTCACCGAAAGGGAGACGAGATCCTCGGCGCTCTCCCGGACCTCCACCTCTTTCAGGTTGAGCTCTTCTTTGATCTGGTCGATTCCTTTTTCAACCCCCCTGTGCGCGGCTTTTCCGGGAGCGGCAACAACCATGCGGGCGAGAGGCTGGCGCACCTTGAGCTGGGCCGTGTTGCGCACCGAGCGTCCGAGCTCGACGGCCCGGATGACGGCGTCGATTTCCTGTTCGAGCGCTTCGTCGCACAGGGCCTCATCCGCCTCGGGAAACCCGGTAAGGTGGACCGATTCGGGGGCTTCCGGATCGACGCCGCACACGATGTTCTGGTAGATCTCTTCCGTCACGAAGGGGATGACCGGGGCCATCGTCCTGCAGAGTGTGATGAGGACCTCGTAGAGCGTTGCGTATGCGGCCTGCTTGTCGGCATCGTTCCCGCTCTTCCAGAACCGGCGGCGGGAACGTCTCACGTACCAGTTCGACAGGTCATCGATATAACGCTCGGCCGTCCGCATAAGCGCGGCCACGTTATACTTATCGAAGCTCTCCCCGGCGACCTGAACCAGGGTCTGCAGCCGGGCCAGAATCCATCGGTCCAGGTCGGAGCGCTCCGAGGGGACCGGAGCTTTGTCCTTCGGATCAAAACCGTCCACCTTCGCATAGGTCACAAAAAAGGCGTAGGTGTTCCAGAGGGTCAGGAGCTTCCGGCGCATCTCGTCGCCGGCCTTGTATCCGAAATTGAGATTGTTGAAAGGGTTGTGCCGCGCAAAGATCCACCGCATCACGTCGACGCCCATCTTCTCGGCGGCGTCGTCGAACCAGATCGCGTTCCCGGCGCTCTTGTGCATATCCTCGCCCTTCTCGTCCTTGACGAGCGCGTGACCGAGAACGCACCCGAAAGGCTCGCGGTTCTCCATGACCGTGCTCATGGCGAGAAGGGAGTAGAACCAGTTCCGGAACTGTCCCGGAAAGCACTCGGTGATGAATGCGGGCGGAAACCACTTTTCCCAGAAAGCCCGGTCCTTTCGATAGTTCATCGTGGAATAGGGAACGATCCCGGCGTCGAGCCAGGGATTTCCCACTTCGGGGATGCGTGAAACCTCTTTACCGCAATTCGAGCACGCGATCTTCACGTCATCGACCCAGGGGCGGTGCGGGGAATTTCCTTCGAACTTGTCCCACCCGGCAACAGCGCGCCCTTTCAGCTCTTCCTCATCGCCGACCACGTCGAAGTGGCCGCACTCGCACTCGAAGATCGGCAGGGCGAGGCCCCAGAACCGTTTCTTCGAGATGCACCAATCGTGCATGTTGGCGAGCCAGTCGAGCTCGCGCTCCAGGCCGAAGGACGGCATCCAACGGATCTTTTTCGCCACCTCCATGATCTGGTGTCGGAGCTCGTCCATGTGGATGAACCATTCATCCACGAGACGGAAGACAAGCTCCGACTGGCATCGCCAGCAGACGGGATAGCGGTGCTCGATCGTTTCTTTTTTGTAGAGGACGCCCCGCTTCTTCAGGTCGGCCAGGATGTCGGGGGTCACGTCGTTCACGTCCCGGCCGGTGAGCCAACCGAAGCCCTCGATATAGGTTCCTGTTTCGTCGAGGGGCGCGATCGCCGGGAGCCCCTCCTCCTTGCCGAGGAGGTAATCTTCCTTGCCGCAGCCCGGCGCGATGTGAACGATGCCCGACCCTTCTTCCTCGGAGACCTCGTCCCAGGCCACGATGCGGTGCGCTTCGGGCTGCTGGGCCTCGAGAGAATCGAAAGGACCTTCGTACTTTCGGCCGATAAGGTCGCTCCCCTTCAGCTCTTCGACGATTTCGAAATCTCCCTTTAAAACCTCCTGCCGTTCCTTGCCGAGATAGAAGACCTCGTCCCCTTGCCGCACCTTGATATAAGCGTTGTCGGGATGCACGGCAGCGGCCACGTTTGAGGTGAGCGTCCAGGGCGTGGTGGTCCAGACAAGAAGCGCTTCGCCGGGAGACCCGGTCAGGGGAAAGCGTACCGTGATGCTCGGGTGCTTGAGGAGCTTGTAGCCCTCCGTGGCGATCTCGTGCTCAGAAAGGGCCGTTCCACACCGCGGGCACCAGGGCATGACATCGTCCCCCTTGTAGATCCACCCGCGATCGTGGCATTTCTTGAGGAAGCTCCAAATCGTGTAGTTGTTCTCGTCCGACATGGTGAAGTACGAGTTGTCCCAGTCCATCCAGTAGCCGAGCCGGATCGACTGCTCCGTCTGGATCTTCGAGAACTTGCGGACCCGCTCCTTGCACTTCTCGACAAATCGGGCGATGCCGAACTCCTCGATGTCGCGCTTCGATTTGAAGCCGAGCTCCTTCTCCACCTCGACTTCGACCCAGAGCCCCTGGCAGTCGAAGCCGTTCTGATAGCGCTGGTCCTTCCCGAGCATGGCGTTGTAGCGCTGGAAGATGTCCTTGTACGTCCGGCCCCATGCGTGGTGTACGCCCATCGGATTGTTCGCCGTGATCGGTCCGTCGAGAAAGGAGTAAACCTCGTTTCCACGGTTTTTTTCCACGAGCTTGGCGAAAACGGACCGGTCCTTCCAGAATCCCAGGATTCTGTGCTCCATCTCGATGAAAGACGCCCGGGTATCGACCTCTCTGAACATGGGACGGGTGCTCCAATGCGCATGAAAAGGTAGAAACTTTACGGGTTTGAGGGAGGTTTTTCAAGGTCAAGTCAAAAGGGCCGCAGCCCGAAGGCTGCGGCCCGACCAGGCCGCTTCATCGATGCCAGCTAAACAGCACCGTGGAAACGGCTTTACCGGCCTCCCGCAAGGAAGGTGGGTTGCAAAGTGTTATTTGAGGCGCCGCTCCCTTCTTTCTTCCTTTTTCTTACCCAGTCTCTTCATGAGCCTCTCTTTGAGCTCGGGATATTCTTCGAGCTTCTGTTTGAGTGTCCGGGCCTCCTTGAGCTCGCGCAGCGCCTCGGCTCTGCGGCCGGCGTCTCTGCGGCCGGCGTCACGAACCCGGCCCTGCCCTTTCCCTTTATGATGGCGGTTCATTCTTGCTTTGATCCGCTTCCGGGCCTCGGGATCGGAGCGCAGCCTCTCCATCAGCCTTCGCGCCAGCTCGGGGTGATCGCGAAGATATTTCCTGACGCGGGCAGCGCCGGCGGACCGGGATTGTCCGCGATGTTTCTTTGCTTGGGCCCGTCCCTGCCGGTCCTGTCGGCCTTTCTCGTGAAAACGCTTTCTTAACATTTTCCGCGCCATGTTCTTTTTGCCCTGCTGCGGCCGGCGATTTCGGCAGTCTTGCCGGCTATTTCGGCAATCCTGCCGGCGTTTTCGGTAATCCTGCCGGCTATTTCGGCCGTCCTTCTTCTGAAAACGCTTCTTAAGGGGCTTGTCCCGTTTTGCGGCAGGAGAGAGTTTTTTCTCTCTTTCGTCATATTTACGGAACCTTTCCACAAGGGCCTTGTTCTGCGCCGCCAATCTCTTCACCGCTTTTTCGAGACGGTTGATGCGCTGCAGCAGCAATTCCTCATCGCTCTGTGGAGGAAGCGGAGGAGGAGGGGGAAGAACTTTCATACCCGGCCTGTCGTCGTTCATCGCGGCCGAGGCATGATGGGACGCGGCACAGAAAAAAAGCACCGCCAAGGCCAATGTCAAAAACAGATTTTCGATCTTCATGATAATGCTTCTCCTTTTAGGGGATCGGGATTTCGCCCGGATGTTTCTCCGGTCTCGGCCCTTGTCGTCGAAAAGCCAAACACCTTCTACACTCTGTAACCGTCTTCGGAATGGTTGGTTTCGATCTTCAGGCGAAAAAACACCCGGCCACGGCCCGCACCCCCGGTCAAGGAGTGATGATTCGCACGGCGCGGGGAAGGACTTCGACGGTCCCCTCGCCGCCGTCGGCCGGGTCTCCGTCCACCTGAAACCATTCCGGCTTTTTTGTGCGGAACCTCACACGGCGCGCCTGAAGGATTTTTACGTGGGGAGACTTGTAAATCTTTTTTGTGAACAAACTTACAAAACCACTCGCGCTTCCGAGCCGGCCGGGCTTGGTCCAGCAGACAAGGTCGATAAAACCATCGTTCATTTGAGCATCGGGAGCAACAACATAATCGCCTGCGTATCGACTCGCGTTGGCAAAAACGACAAACGTTGCCACGATCGGAGGGGATCCCTCTTCGATAAAAATTTCTATCGGCTCGGGGCGGAACGCCGCCAGGCCCAAGATCCCGGCCAAGGCGTAAGCGCCCCTCCCGAGAAATTTCTTGAGAAAAAGGCTCACGCGCCCGACGACAAAGGCATCGAACCCATAGCTGGCCATGATCAGAAAGGCCTGGTTCCCGAGCATGCCCATGTCATATTCCCGGGGAACGCCTTTCAGAAAAGCCTGCGCGGCCGCTATTGGCTCGAGGGGGATGCCGAGCTCGCGAGCCAGAACATTGGCCGTGCCGAGAGGAATGAAACCAACGGGCACGCCCTCGCCTTTCAAGGCGGTGAGGACCTCCCTGATTGTTCCGTCTCCTCCGGCAACGAGTATGGAGTGGGCCTCTTCTTTCCGCTCCCGGGCAAGCCTCTCCGGATCTCCGGCTTTTTCGGTCAGAACCGTTTCAACGTCGAAACCATTTTCCCCAAGCATTCCCTCGATGGCAGCCCGATATTTTTTAATCCTGCGCGGCCGTGAGGAAGGGTTCACGATCCAGATCAGCTTCTTCATGTTCCTCAACGCTCTTCAAGGGCGTCCCGAATGAGCAGCATGAGCGATTTCAGGTCTTCGTCGTCGGGCGAGATCTCCAAAGCCCTTTCGCAGGCGCCGGCCGCTTCGTAAACACGACCCGTGTCGTAAAGAGACATGGCGAGCGGCTTGTAGATGAGTTCTCTTTCCTCATCGAGCTCCATCGCGATCTCGAGATAACGGACCGACTCCTCCATCTTTTCGAGAGCAAAAGAGCAAAGGCCCGCGTAGGCGGCGGCGTCGACGAAAAAAGGGTCCCTCTCAACGGCATGCTCGAGATGGCCCAGGGCATATTCGTAGTCGAGCATCTCGAACCCCGCTATTCCCAGATAACACCGAAGGACCGGATCCAACGTGTCTTCGCCGGCCGTGCCCTTGATCGTTTCATAGGCGATCTGGTATTCCTTCTTGTCGATCAGCATGGGCATCAGGGCCGCCACGATTCGCCGGCCCATTGCGGTCTGCGGGCAGGCCTTGAAGGCCGCGCCGTAATGGCCGACCTCTTTTTTGAAAAGATCCCAATCCAGGTCGTGCCTTTCATCGATCTGATACTTGTAGAGATCGTGCACGCCCAATCCATCGAGAACACGGCTTCGCGCCTCATGGCGCGCCGTTGTTCCTTTTACCTTTAAGCCCATGATCTTTTCCGGCAGCGGGGATGGGGAGCGCCCGACGACTTCGGCAGTCCTGCCGACGATTTCACTCACAGCCGCCCAGCCGGGAGGTTTTTTAAACAGGCTCCCTGATGAAACAGGATAACGCGCCGACGCCGGGGGGAGCTCTTTTCCAAGGAAGGCCATTCCGGACGGGTCGGCAAGCAGGAATTCCATAAGATCGGGAAGCCCCCATATTCCGGCTTCGGCGAGGCCGTCGTTTTTCACATCTTCAATGATGGCTCGTTCGACGGCGCGGCCGTCGAGCCCGGCGCGCCCTTTCAGCCCGACACAGAGAAGGTAAGGCGGAAGAAGCCCGTCTTCCACGAGCCATAGGGCCGAAGCTGGAAAAACGGAGCTCATGGCTGCTGCGACCGAAGAAATGGCCCGGCCGTCCTCGTCGGTGCTGTCGACGAAAAGCCAGAACGCCCCTTGTTCGGCAAGGGCTTCCCGGGCCAGGAGAAAGATCTCTTTCGAAAGAAACCCTCTCGACGAATCAATCCACGAAAAACGCGGCAGAAAAACAATGTTATCGAACCTTGCCGGGTTTCGTGCGAAGAACATGGCCGCTGTTTCGCGGGAAATCCTGTCGTCCGGCAGGATATCCAGGCCTTCGTGATCCGCGACAGCGCGGGATGCGCCGTTCAGGGCCGGCGTTGTTTCAAGAGCGGCCGGGGAAAGGCCCTCCCTGTGCCCGCCCAGCACGATCGGAGCCACAACAGGCGCCAGCGGGCCCGCAACAAGGCATTCGCCTTCCAGCCGGAAAGGCAGAAGCGCTCGACGGAATCTCTCGGCCGTCTGGCGGATCCCGCGGTTGTGAAAGACAAAACCGGAATCGAGGCGGACCATGGCTTCGTCGTCATCGGACGTGGTCACCCGAAGGTCGTTGCCGGGATGAGACCTAAAGAGGAGAAGGTCCACTTCTCCCCGGATCGGTATGTCGGGATAACCGGACGGCACATGAACGGCGGCGCACCATACAATCACGGCCAGAGCGCCGGCGGAAGCGAGACCGCAGGCCGCCCTCCACGGAATCGACAGGAGCCCCGGCCCAGCCGGGAAGGTGCGCCCCGTCATGAAGAAGGAGGCCGCGGCGGCCGCGATCCCGGCCTGGAGAACCAGGTCAGACGACGTTTCCGTCCAGGGGAGGATCCGTGTCCCGGCCAGGGTTCCGGCCGCCATGCCGAACAAAAAGGCGCGCCACGAACCTCGCACGGCGCAGAGCGCGGCGCCCGCCGTAAAAGCCGGTATCCCAAAAAGGGCCGTGTAAAGAAGAATGTCGTTTCTCATGGCGGGAAAGTAGTTTTTGCAGAACCGCTCGATATACCTCTTGAAATCGCCGAAATCACCCATCTGCTGCGTAAAGTCGAACCCCTTCCACAGAAAAAATATCCCGAACACGAAAAGCGCGGTCGAGAAGACGGCGCCCCCCGTGCGCCACTGTCCCGGAGAAAAAAAGACGATGATAAAAAACACGCCCAGAAGGGCTCCGGTAAGGGCAATGGAGAAGATTAAAAAACTCGTTTCAGGAACATTCGTCGCGACCTGAAAAAGAATTTTCCTCGCCACCGGATAGAGCGCAGCCAAGGCGAGGCCGAGCAAAAAAGAGCCTGTCGCTGAACAGCTGCCGGCGGCGGTTTTAGGCTCTCCGACACTCTCGGCGTCGCGATCGCGGCTGTCCGGTCTTTTTCGTGACATCAAAGCCGCGGGCAGGAGAAGGAGCAAGGCGGCCGCAATGATCGCTTCCGCCGGAACGCGCCCTTCAAGCAGAAAAAGATAGCATGCCTTGCCGGCCAGGATTCCGACCAGGGCGCCGGCGACGGCAACGGTGCCTTCGCTCCGGCCCGGGGAGGAGAGGATTCTTCCGAGACAGAAAAAAGAGACCCCACCGCCTGCAGACACAAGAACCGTTCGCCACAATCCCGTGGAAGAGGCAAAAGATTCAAAGAAAAACCCGAGGGCGCAGGGCGCGGCAATGAGCGCCAGCGCCCAAGCGGCCCGGGCGCCCGCGCGGAAGGAGGCTCCCTTCCTTCCGAGGCTCAGCGCCAGGCCGAGAAAGGCGCCCCCTGAAAAAGCCGGCCACGCCGATCCGGAAAAAAAGACTTCCGCCGAAGGGAGCAGGGCTTCATAAATCAGGAAAGAAGAAAAGCAAACCAGGATGGAAAGCACAAAAAGGACGAATGGTTTTTCCTTTGAGAAATTCACGGCCAGACACCTCGAAAAACAGTGACCGCTTCGCCGCTGAGAAGCGCGGGTCCGCTCCCGTCCCAGCACACGGTCAGCTCTCCGCCCGGAAGCAGCACCCCGACCGGTTTATTCTTTTCCAACCTACCTGTGGACATGGCGGCCGCTGCCGCCGCGACCGCTCCCGTGCCGCAGGCCAGGGTCTCTCCGGAACCCCTTTCCCACACCCTCACAAGAAGGGAGCCCTTGTCAAGAACCTGAACGAACTCCACGTTGGTCCTGTTCGGAAAAAGAGGCGCCCGTTCCACTCCGGGCCCCAGCGCTTCCACCGGAGCCTTCGCGGCTTCCTCGACAAAGACAACAAAGTGGGGATTGCCGATGCCGACACGGAATCCATTAAGGGAGCCTCGAAATCCGTCGAGGGAACCTCGAAATCCGTCGAGGGAACGTTCCTCCACTCGAATCGTTTCTGACTTCCCGCTTACTTCGGGAACCCCCATGTCGACTTCCGCCCCGAAAACCCTTCCCTTCTCATCGAAGAGGAGGCGTGTCCGGCGAACGCCGGCCGGTGTTTCGATGCGAACCTCCCCCCCTTCCGCTTTTCCTTCATCATGAAGAAACTTGGCGGCGCAGCGAGCGCCGTTGCCGCACATCTCGGCTTCGCTTCCGTCGGCGTTGAAAATCCTCATACCAATATCGGCACAAGCCGAAGAGTGAAGCAGTATCAGGCCGTCCGACCCGATCCCCATGTGTCGGTCGCACACGCGGCGGGCCATGACGGCCGGTTCGTCGATTTCGTCTTCTGAGAGAACGTAATCGTTTCCCGCCCCGTGCATCTTCACGAAGTGCATTCTTCCTCTTTTCCGTAAAGATTCTTTTCCTTCTTTTTCCAGAGCGCGGGGTCGCGCCGGTTCGGATCTTCCTTCGACAGCTCCGTTGAAACGTCTGCGGCGGAATCGTCTTCTTCATCGAATCCCCCGCCTACGAAAAAGCTTTCGACCATTTCTATCTCTTCGAGCTCGAGTTCGCAGATTCTGTATATCAAAAGGTCGATGAGCCACTCGAGCCGGCTTCGCTCTTCTTTATTCTTTTCTTCCGAGGCGCAGACATCGATCATGCGTGCGCCCAAAAAATCGAGAAGGTCGTGGATCAGGGCCGATCCTTCCCTGGTCCCGAGCTTGAGGCATTCCTCGATATATTCGATCACCCAGCCCGGGTCTCCCGTATCGAGAAACTGGCCGTACAAACCCATTGCCGTCTCCAGCGAAGGATGCCTGGCATCCGCCGAATCTTCGAACTCGGGCACGATAATCGGCAAGCGCTTGATGTCTTCGATCTCGATCTGCGGCTGAAGGAGCTTGTAACCCGTGAACATGACGCTCATGTAATAATTGATCAGGCGGGAGTTCAGCTGCGCGATGAGGAATGGGTATCCGATCCGGGGATCGTCCACGATAACACCGTATACGGACTGCGGAAAAGCCGTTCCCTTGGCGTCGAAAGCGGCTACGAGCCGGCCTGTGCTTTTTTGTAGAAGTATTTTGGGCTTCCCGTAGCGGGCCGCGTCCTTTTTGAGAATCCCTTCCTGAATAAGAAACCCGTCGTCCCGGATTGCATAACGCGATATGCTTTCACCGCCGATGATTATAGGCATTCCGCCCGCGCTTTTTCTCCTCGCAAGACTGCGAACCTTGTCCTTGCCGACCTCCTCGCCGCGAAAGATGGAGCCCCTGGTTTTTGCGATCGTCCCGAGCGGCCGCAGCACCACGCCGCGCCCAATGGGCGGAGGGCGTTTGGGATCAAGGCGTTCAATCACATTCTCCGCCCCGCCGGTGAGGAGATAACGAAATTCTTTTCCCGGGGAACTGCGAAACACGTCGCGGGCCACGTCCTTCGAATACACTCCCGGTCCGGGACGGCCGTCGCTGAAAAAACAACGGCATTCCTCTTTTGTTTCGAGCCGTGTAACGTGAAGCCTCGACGAGGCTTTCCCATCACGGCGCTTTGCAAAAAAAACAACGTTTGCAACGCCGGCTCCGGGAAAAATGTCTTTCGCGTGAATGAGATCGGTCAGCTCCACTTCTTCCAGGAGGCGGGTCCGCGCGCTCTCCGCATTGCTGCGGCAGAGGAGCGGGTCGGGAACGACAAAAGAGACCACGCCCCTGGGACGCAGGTATTTCCGGACAACATACTTCTGGATAAAGAGAAGATAGTAGTCCGACTGGCCCGCCCGGCCGAGGTATGGTTTGTAAAACGCGGCCGGTTCGTTTTTCGCGGCCACGTAGGGCGGGTTGCCCACAATGGCGTCGAAGCCGTCGGCATCGAAACCGTCGAAGTCGTCCGAATCATCTGCAAAAAAATTCTCTGGAAACCCCTCTTTGCACGAAAACTCTTTCCCTGCCCCGGGGCCGACGAGGGCATTTCCCACACGAAGGCGCGAAAACTTCCAACCTGCGGGACGGCCGGCATAAAGAGCGAGAACAGCCGTTGCGGCCGCGGCCGCGAACTCGCTGCGGTCCACGCCGAAGAGAGAGTTGTCGACGACTCGCCGCCGAATTTCGAGGGCTTCGCGGCACGTTCCCGGCGCGGCTTCGCCGGCGATGCGCTCGGCCGCGGCAAGGAGAAAGCGGCCCGACCCCATTGCGGGATCGAGAAGCCGGATGCTCGAAAGCTCTTCCACGGGCCCCTGTCTCTCTTCCAGGGAAGAAGCCAGGCTTCTGTCCACCATGTACGAGGCCAAAGAATAAGGTGTAAAGTACTGCCCTCGGGCTTTTCTGCTCTGCATAGACTGAGACGCCCTGCGATTCCCTCTCTTGTCCGAACTGACACTGCAGCTCATCAGCTTCTCTGCAAGTCCGGCAAAACGAAAGAGTGTTTCGGCATCGAAAAGACCGAGAGGTCCCACGGAAGGCACAGGGGGCAGGTGTTTTTCTATTTCATCGAGAATCTCGATGGTTTCTGCTTCCCTGCCGGCAAATTCGGCCGTGAGGCCGATAACGCCCTTTTCGGCCAAGCGCCCCGGCAGGGCGGAGGCCCACTTTCTGTACAGCGCTTTCAGGATAAGGTTCCTCGCCACGGAGGACAGGGCCTCGTCGTTCACCCCCGATTGCGGCCGGACGGCGCCGGCCGCTGCAAGGAGGGCCCTCGCCGTCCATCCGTCAGAGCCTCTTTCGCGTCGAGTCCCCATTGCATCTCTCGAAAAGAAAAAGCCGTTGTCGAAACATCCTGCCGAAGTCATTATAGCCGCACCACCTCCATCGCGAAAGGGGGGACGGATGCACGAAGCGATTCTGTACGACAAAAAGCCGGAAGGAAAGGTTCGCTGCCGGCTCTGTCGCCACAGCTGCTCCATCCTTCCGGGAAAAACCGGGATCTGTTCGGTCAGAGAGAACAGGGACGGTGTTCTCTATTCCCTCGTCTATGACAAGATTGCCGCCGCCGGCGTCGATCCCATCGAAAAAAAGCCTCTCTTTCATTTTTATCCCGGCAGCCTGGCCTACTCTGTGGCGACCATGGGATGCAATTTCTCCTGCCTCCACTGTCAGAATTCGACCCTTTCCCAAACACCGGCGGCCTGCGGCTCGATCGAAGGGCGGAAGCTCTCGCCGGACGACATCGTCGAGAATGCCGTCCGATCCAACTGCCGCAGCATCTCTTTCACATATTCGGAACCCACAATCTTTGCCGAGATCTCCCTCGATACGGCGCGCATTGCCCATGACAACGGCCTGGTCTGCAGCTTTGTCACCAACGGCTATCAATCGCCGGAAATGGTCAAGGAAATGACCGGGCTCATCGATGCCGCGAACGTCGATCTGAAATCCTTTTCGGCCTCTTTTTACAAAAAGACCTGCGGCGCCAAGCTCGACCGCGTGCTCGACACGATCCGCCTTCTTTACGAAGCCGGGCTCTGGCTCGAGATCACGACTCTGCTCATTCCCACGATGAACGATTCCGACAAGGAGATCAAAGAGCTGGCGCGCTTCATCGCCGGGATCGACAAGAACATTCCCTGGCACGTCAGCCGGTATCACCCGAGCCACCGCATGTCGGGTCCCCCGCCGACACCGCCCGAACTGCTTTTCAAAGCGTGCGAGATCGGGCTGGGCGCGGGGCTGCGTTACATTTACACGGGAAACATCCCCGGCCGCGGAGGAGAGAGCACGGCCTGCCCGGGCTGCGGGTCTCTGCTGATCGAGAGGGATGGGTTCCTGGTTTCACGGAACCTGCTTTCAAAGAAGGCGTGCCCCGGCTGCGGTGAAAAGATTGCGGGGGTTTTTGATCAATAGGCCGTTTATGACGAATCGCCCGCGGCTTTTTCCAGGAATCGGCGTGTGCGCCGCGCCTGTTCGACCGCATTGTGGCCGTGACGGGAGAGCTCGACGGAGATGATCGGCTCGCGCTCCATGCGGTCGAGCTCCCGCAGTATCGGCTCAAAGGAGATCTCGCCTTCGCCGGGAGGAAGATGCTCGTGCTTTCCGTTGCGTGCATCATCGAGGTGCACGTTGACGATCCGGTTTTTCCACTGGGCGATCAATTCTTCAGGGGGCGACGCTTCGCTGATATGTGCGTGCCCCACATCGATCGTCAGATCGGGGCCGGCGCCCGACATCCGTTCGTCGAGAGCCCGGTAACGCGACAAGGCGTCGATAAACATGCCGGGCTCCGGCTCGATGGCGACGCGTATGCCTCCCGGCCGGGCGTGCTCCAGAACGGGCTCGAGGCGCTTGGCCAGGATGTCGAGACCTTTCTCTTCAGACACTTTCTCTTCCAGCTTGCCCGACCAGATCGACAAAGTTTTCGCCCCCAGCTCGACGGCGAGATCGGCGCAGCGCTTGAGAAAATCCTGGCGCCGTCCATAAGCACCGGGGGTCATGAGCGATGGAAAGTGCTTGCGCTCGGGATCAAGGATGAAACGGGCTCCCGTTTCCACCGCAGCGAAAAGCCCGAGACCTTCGAGAAGGCTCCGGCAAGCCTTGATCTGTCCGGCCGAGCTTGTCATCGGGTTGAGATGATGAACATCGGGCGTGAGCGCGATTCCTTCGTAGCCGAGGCCGGCCAGTATGCGAATCGCCTCCTCGAGGGTGTGAAAGGGGAAACCGTTCGTGTTGTAACCGATCCCGATCACGGCTCCGGTTCCCCCGGCCCGCAGAAAACCTCCGACCCGGGATCGAAGCGCGCACCGCGCAGGAATTCTTCGCCCGCAATCGGCTTTTTCCCCTCTTTTTGAACGCGCTCGATCTCGACGGCGCCTTCGCCGCAAAAGACCACGAAGCGGCCCTGCCGAACCGCAAAGGTTCCTGGCGGCTTCCGTTCTTCCACAGCCTCGGGAGCGACATCGAGCAGGACGAGGCGGGTCGCTCTCTTTTCGCCTTTTGCACGAAGAAAGGTGAACGCCCCGGGCCATGGCGTCATGGCGCGGACGAAACGATCCAGCTCTTGGGGAGAACGGCCCCAATCAACGAGTCCGTCCCGCTTTTTGAGCCGAGCGGCCAAGACAACGCCTTCTTCGTTCTGGGGTGTCGCTCGGACGGCGCCGGTCTCGATCTCATCCAGCACATCGTTGACAAGAGGCGGGGCCGCACGAGAGAGCCGATCAAGGAGATCGCCCGCTGTTTCATGCCGGTCGATCGGAACCTCCACCTGCTTCAGTATGTCGCCCGAATCCATCCGCGGCGCAACGCGGATGATCGAAATCCCGGTCGTGTCGTCGCCGTTGAGGATGGCGTACGGAACGGGCGACGCCCCCCGGTACCTTGGAAGAAGCGACGGGTGAATATTAATGCCGCGATGCTTCGCCGTATCGAGGAAGGCCTCGGAGATTTTTTGCGCAAAGGAGGCCACGAGAATGACGTGGGGAGAAAAAGATCGCGTCCCATCGATTGCTTCGGGGCTGTTGACGCTCCGGAGCTGAA
This sequence comes from uncultured Phycisphaerales bacterium, assembly GCA_964633825.1. Classification (GTDB taxonomy): domain Bacteria; phylum Planctomycetota; class B15-G4; order B15-G4; family CAYZWU01; genus CAZWHE01. The sequence goes on from CAZWHE010000005.1 coordinate 46,934, forward strand.
GGAGATCGAGGCCCAGGTCGAGAGCGGCTTCCTTAACCGGCGGTGCGACGAGGCGCCGGCCACGGCCGGCCGGAGAATCTTCCTTGGTAACAACACGGACTTCGTGTCCGCCGAGAGAGACCAGATCCTTAAGGGTCGGGACACCAAAGCCGGATGTGCCCAGAAAAAGGATTCTCATGTCAACCCGCCGTGAAGCCTTCGGCTTCTTCTTTTTGCTGCGGCGCCTTTGCCTTTCGACCTGTTCCGTTGGGTCGCTCGGCCAAGCCTTTCTTCCCCGGCGTCTCGATTTTCTCCCTCCAGAGGGGTTCCTCCGGCTTGTCGCTCCCGTCGAGAAGAGATTCCTCGAGGCGTATTTTTCTGAACCGATCGATATGTTCCTTTTCGATCCGCAGTGAGAGCATGATCTCTCCTCCGGACGAGTCTTGAGAAAGCGAAATAACCGAGAGCCGGGTGAGCTCGAGAATACCCACAAAGAAGCCGATCGCGTCCGTTCTGGTCGGCGCTTTCTTGAACAGGCCTGTAAATGGAACGTTTCCCGTCTCTTCGATCACACCGAGGATTTCGGATATGTAAGCCGAAATGGGCTTGTCGGAATGGACGATCGGGGTTTTCCAGCCGTGACCCGTGTCTTCGAGGAGCGTTGAAAACGCTTTGACAAGATCCCAGAGGCTGACCTCTCCGAGAGGAATTTCTTCTTCTCCGGCGGCTTCGGCTCGCCCCATTCTTTTTGATTGGATTTCTCTTTTTTCGCCGAGCGCTCGGGAGATGGTTTTATACTTCTTGTACTCCAGAAGCTGCCGAATCAGCTCGTCTCGGGGGTCAATCTCTTCCTCCAGGTCGACCTCCTCGGTCGGCAGGAGCATGCGGGATTTGATCAGCATCAGGGTCGACGACATGACAATGAAGTCTCCGGTGACCTCGATGTTACAGACGCGCATGGCATCGATATACTTCGTGTACTGATCGAGGATTCTGGCAATGGGGATGTTGTAGATATCTACCTCTTCCTTGCTGATGAGATAGAGGAGGAGATCCATTGGGCCGTTGAACGCCTCGAGTCTTACCTTGTATGGTTCCAGGGGCTCTTGCATCAATGCCGGGGTCCCGTGCTTTTCCTATTATTTGTTTTCGAGCGGGAAACTGTTATTTCGCCACGAACGACCAGAATACGCCAACAAAAAGGCTCCGTCAAGCGGGGTCGATATACATCGGAATATGTAGAGAATTTATTCCCGCCTCCGTACAATGAACAGCCGTATTAAAAACGAGAGGTCTGTAACGATGAAACAGGACCAATCCGATCTTCTTATCAGCGAAGTCCGCCGTGTGCTCAACGCGGAAGCAAATGCCCTCAGCGCCTTGAGCAAGGAAATCTATGAGGACGTGGCTGCCGCCGCGCAAGCGATTCTTGGCTGCACGGGGCGCGTTGTCGTAACCGGCATCGGCAAGGCCGGCATCGTCGGCCAAAAAATCTCGGCTACGCTTGCCAGCACCGGCTCGCCTTCCCTGTTTCTTCACGCCGCCGACGCTCTTCACGGCGACCTGGGGCGTGTCCGGCGCGAAGATCTCGTCCTCGCACTCTCGAACAGCGGCACAACCGCCGAGGTGTCCGGGCTTATCGGTCCGATCAAGAAGATCGGCGCGGGTTTGATCTGCATAACGGGAAACCGGGATTCGGACTTGGCCCGTTACAGCGACACCGCCATTTGCTACGGCACCGTCGTCGAAACAGGCCCCCTCGGCCTCGCTCCGACAACGAGCACGACTCTTATGCTCGCCCTGGGCGACGCCCTGGCCATGTCCGTGCTCTCTCAAAGAAATTTTTCCAAGAAAAAGTTCGCTCTTTATCACCCCGCCGGGAACCTGGGCCGACGGCTTCTCAGGGTCGACGAGGTCATGAGGGCCGGCGATCAGAATCCCGTTGTCACCGAAAACCAAACGGTCGTGGACGCCATGTCGGCAATGACGAACACCCCGGGCCGCCCCGGATCGGTATCGGTTGTTTCAAAGAACGAGGGGAAGCTCATCGGATTTTACACGGACGGAGACCTCCGCCGCGGAATTAAAAACGCGCTGACCCATAAGGATTTCGACTTCCTCGAAAATCCGGTTTCGGCCGTCATGACAAAGAACCCCACCGCCATACACCATGATCGCCTGGCCGGAGAAGCCCTTCGCATCTTGAGAGAGAAAAAGATCGACCAGATTCCCGTTATCGACGAGAACGAGCGCCCTGTCGGGCTGCTGGATGTCCAGGACCTGCTGACCGTCCGGCTCGTCTGAGGATCTGCTTTTCCGGAACGGTTAACATGAAGAGATTCTTCCTCTTCCTTATATTGTTTTCCTTCGGCATCCTTGTGCTGACTTTCTTTCTGGAGTCCGAGGAGCCGCCGGCGGCGCAGGGTCCTCCGGTCTCGCCGGAACCTCAGGCTTCGCTAAATCCTCCAGCCGAACCGAAAGCACCCCGGGATTCCATTGTCGAAGAAATTTCGCCGGCCGAAAAAGTGAGCTCCATTGAGAACCTGATTCTGCCGGTCAGGGAAACGATTGTCCGCGAAAACGCTCCATCTGTCGAAGTGCTCGTGGCCCGCATACATATCGGCTACATAGAAAAATTCGAAGACTCGAACGAAGCCCGGGGCAAAAACATTTCCTTTGTCTTGTACGACAAAACACCCGAAGAAAAACCCGTAGCGCGGGGAACGGCCGACGGTGCGACTCTTTTCTCCACGGGCGACACGGACATGCCCCTTCTCAAGTCGGAGTTCAGTCGCGATTTCATTCTACGCGGCAATGTCATTGTCAATGTCCTGAATGAAAAGGGTGAAGCAGGGGATCTCACGGTGCTCGCAGACTGCCTCGTCATCGAAAAAGGAGTTGTCCGCTCTCTTCATCATGGAAAGCCCGACTTGCCCGTTCGTATCACGATGAGCGGCCTCGAGATATCGGGCTGGGAGATGATTCTGGTTCCCGATAAACAAACAATCTCTTTCCAAAAAGGCGCACGGATCTCGGGAAAGAGTTTCAGGATTCCGTCTTTTCTCCCCGGCGGGTCCTTCCTCTCCGGCGAAACCCTAACCGTTGATGAAACGCATCCGTCCGAGAAAAACGAGGGTTCAGAAAGAGACCAACCGCTGCTGACAATCGAATGCCTCGGCCCGTTCCGTTTCAAGGGAGAGCCGGCTGAAACCGGCGCTTCCCTGGGCCTCGGCGTGCTTTCCTTCCGGGGTGGAGTTACGGCCACACGGGGTGATTCCGCCCTTTTCTGTGAGAATCTTTTTCTTTTCCTCGAAAAGGACGGCGCCGGGAGACTTCAGCCCGTTTCGTTAAGAGCCGATGCAATTCCTATTGCCGGAGCAATTCCTATTGCCGGAGTCGTCCGCGTCCTCTCCCGCTCCGGAACGGTGAACTGCCGGGAAATCTATTGGAACCGGAACAATGAAGGCACGGAGACGCGCTTCCTCGGCAACCCCGTTGTCGACAACCTCGCCTTACCTTCGATCGCCGGAGGAGACAGCTCAAAATCCGGTGATTTCGGCCGCGAGGCCGGCGATTTGTTCCGGCTCACCGCCCGGAACGAAATCCTCCTTGCCGTCAAAACCAAAACCGAGAAAGAAAAGGGGGGTATGACCATCCGCATGCTCGGCGAGGGGCGGCTCGCACAGCGCGAGGAAGATTCCGCCAAGGCCGAGGGTGGGGATTCTCCGGGAGGTCTTCTTGTTGAAGGAGAAGACATCCTCCTGGACCTGACGACGGCCGCTCCTTCCGGCGCCCAACCCGATGCGGCGGAAAAAAAACCTCCCCACAAGATCGAAACGCTTCGCATAACGGGCGGTGCTCGGATTCGTATGGGAGGGCTTTTCGAGGCGGATGAAATTACACTCTCTCTCAAGCCCGGCCCCGGTGCTTTCGGCCGCGGGGCCGACGGCTTCGTTCGCAACATTACATTGCGCGGAAAAGGAAAACTATGCCGCGAAGGGCTTTCTCTCTACTCTGAAGAAATTTTCATCAAGACGATACCCGGCCTCGTCACGGAAATCACTGCCAACGGAGGGTTCTCCATGACCCTTCCGTTGGATAGCTTCAACAAGAAAGCCGGGGCTTTCTCCGGAGAGGTCACTGCTCGAGGCCAGGAGAAAATTCGCCTCTGTCTGTCGGAGCAGGAAGGCGAAGCCTCGATTCCGGGTGTCGAGCCGAAGAGGAACATGCAAATCTTCGGGCCATACCGGATCGAGATCCTGCCATCCGGGACGACGGAAAATGCGGGCAATGGAGACAGAATCTTTCTGAGCGGCAGCGAACATTTCCAGATGGGAACTTCTCCCACGGAAGAGACATTCCTGATCATCCTGGTCATGGCCGGCCGGGTTCACGCCGACCTCGTCGGCCCTGCGGCAGAAGCCGTCGGCGGAGGCTTGAAAAAGAACCAGCAAAAAAAGGCAACCCTCGACTGCCAACAGGCCGAAATCCACCTCGTTCCCGCCGCGCCGCCCGCGGCATCCCCGCCTCAATCCGGGCGGTCCGGGTTGGCGTTGACGCCGAAGCGCCCTTCTTTTTCCGGGGGTCCGGTCAAAAAAGTTTTCGCCCTTCATTCGGTGCGGCTTTGTTATGGAAACTCTGCGGTCATGTGCAATTCCCTCGATTGGAATCTTCCCGATGATTTGTTGATCGCAGAAGGCGCTTCGGGAGATGAAAAGGAAGAGGGATTAGCCGTTGTCGAAATGAACGAGGTCATCAAGGTGTCGGGGCGTAAAATTCTTTTGCGTCCGGAAAAAGAGGACGTGACCATTATCAAGCCTCTCGCTATCTTCGGCAGCACCGCTTCTTCAAGCGGCACAGATAAAAAAAAGAAATCAACCGGAGGCGGGCCCTGAAACATCAGAGGACACGAGCGTTGATCCCCTTGATCCTTCCGGTGTTTTTTGCCTCCGCCGCATTCCCCGCAGCCTTTTGTCAGGAAGAAATTTCCACAACGCCCGTTCAGGCCGAAAAGCGCGGCGTCTCCAAAATCGCAGTTCTGAGCGCCGGGACAAAAGCCCACTCTTTTGTAGAAGGCGATCACCGCGTCGTCCTCTTTCTCGGCGGCGTGCATCTCTCTTTCGAAGAGACAGAGCTTTGGGCCGATAACGTCGTTCTCTGGTGCGACCGGTCGACAACCGACCCGAAAAAGCTTTTTGAAAGCGACAATGATTTTCGGTTCGGCCTCGCTCTCCCGGACGGGGAAAAAACAACGGTTCATGAGAAACCGCCTCGGCAAAGCTCAACGAGGAAGAAGGATTTCCTGACCGCTCTTCAGGGCTCGTTCTCGGAAATCTACGCCGAGGGAAACATCCGCATGATCAACGGCCCGGAAACGACAACCGGGGCCTCTAAGATTTACTTTCATCTCACAGAAAACCGGGGTGTCATCATAGAAGCGGAGCTCCGCACGGAGATTTTATTCCGGGACAAGGGCAACCCGATCATCGTCCGCGCCGCCGAGATCCGGCAGGTCTGCGCCGATTATTCGATCGCTCGAGACGCCCAGGCTTCGACATGCACGTACGGCCGCCCCCACTATCATCTGCGCGCCAGTGAAATCTCGTTGAGCGGCAGCCGCGAAAGCGGCTTGGTTTCTACGCAAAATAATCGTTTCGACGCCGGCCCCGCGGCCCTGCCCCTTCCAGATTTTTCCTTCGCCCTGGGTGAAGATTGGCCCATTCCATTGAAGAAATTTCGAATCATGAGATCTTCCAAGTTCGGAACGAGCTTCAAAGCGCTCCTCGGCGACGACATCAAAGAGAGCGGGAACGCCATTCACAAGGCGCTTGGCCTGGAAGAGCCGATTCACGGACGATGGTTCCTTGGCGTCGATCTTTACGGAAGGCGCGGTTTGGGAATCGGGCCCAAGATCGAGTACCTCTCTCCCGGCCTTTACACCGGTTATTTAAGGGGCTACTACATCAACGATCGCGCAAGCCGCGACCACCGATCCGTCCCGATCGAGAACAAGGACCGCGCGTGGATCCAAACGAGAAACCGGCTTTTTCTCCCCGACTCATGGCTTCTCGACTTGGAGCTTTCGTATATCTCTGAAAAGCACATGCTGGAGGAATACTTCGAAAGCGAAGCAAAAACCGACAAGGGGCAGGAAACCCTGGCCTATATCCACAGGGCAAAGGGAAATCATTTTCTCTCGCTGCTGACCAAGTTTCGGATCAACGACTTCGACACGGACACGGAGCGGTTGCCCGAAGCCCGCTGGTCCGTCTCCGCCGCCCCCGTTCTCGATAAAAAACACGGGCGGTTGAACACCGGGCTGCTCTCATTTCACAACATTTATTACAGACACGGTTTTTCGGCATCCGTTCTTAGACACCGCACCACGGACCAGGCGCCTGTCCCGCGCACAATGACAAGAGACAGAATCATACGCGAAGACTATCTCAGCATCCTGGAAGCGCCGTTTAACGTCGGGAGCCTGAGGATCATGCCTTTCGCAGAGCAGAGGTTCTCCTTTTACGAAAAGACAAGAACCGACAGCCATGGCGCCTGGCGCGCCATTGCCGGGGCGGGTGTTTCGGCAAGCCTTCTCTTGAGCCGGCGGAGTGCGGCGGAGTGCGAGCTTCTCGGGATCGACGGCCTGCGCCAAATTCTCCAGCCCGCGCTGAGCTACAGGAACAGCACGATGGGCGGCGCCGAACGCCGCGAGCTGTTCCGTTTCGACGAGGTTGACGACGCGACCGACAACGAGCTGATCACGTTTGATCTTAGGCAGCGCCTGCAGACGCGCGACGGAAAGGGAGGGGTTCGCACCTTTTTCGAGGCCTTCTATTCCATTCCGGCATACCCCGACCTCGGCGAAAGCCCGAGAGGGAAGCGTTTCGGGAACATGAATTTCGATCTTCTCTGGGAGCCCGATCTGCCGTGGTCGTTCATGAAAAACATCTCGATAAACGAAGAAGGCGAATACAATCCATATGATAACGACCTGGACGCAATCAACTCCCTGCTCATTCTCAATCCCGTTCCCGGATACCGTTTTCACCTTTCACACCGCAGGGTCAGAAGAACATATTCCTGGCTGAGCTGCGGCGTAACATATATCATGACTCCGCGCTGGGAGATTTCCCTGGATATTGCCCGGGACCTCGACAGAGACGAGTGGATGAGAGAAACTCTTGTGCTCAGGCGTCGCGCGCATCAGTGGATTTTCGAGTTCGAGGCTGACATTGACAGATCGGACCACAACCGCGGCATTTCGATTTCCGTAACGCCCCTCTCGCTTTTCGGAAAGAAATGGCGCGGCCGCTTCTATGACCCGCTTTACGGGAATTAATTGGAACGAAGAGATGTATCTGGCGCTGCTGAACCTTGGCTACATGGAAATTCTTCTCATCCTCTTTGTTGCGATCCTGCTTTTCGGAGGAAGGCTGCCCGAGGTGGCGCGCACCGTAGGGCGCTGGTTCAACGAGCTCCGTTCCGGACTCAATCGGATCAACAGGGATATCTATAATCCGCCGCCGCCGTCCATCCCGGAGAGAGATCCGGATCTGCACAAGCACGCTTGGCAAAATAATGTTTCTCCCCATATCTCTACGGCTGACTCCGCTGTTTCAGATATGGCGGAACAGGCCGCCAAAGATTCGGATACGAGCGAAGAGGCGTCCGGCGATCCGCCGGCTGAAAGCGATTTTCCTTCGGGTTCCGAGAAATCCAATTAATCCGGATCTTTTCGCGAGTAGGTATCGGGAATTTATTCCCGATACCCGCAACGTAGTA
>CAZWHE010000006.1:0-53516 GCA_964633825.1 uncultured Phycisphaerales bacterium
GCCGCCAACTGGGGATCGGTCTCCGTCCCTTCGTTGAGGAAGAACCAGATCGTGCCGTCTTCGCACCCCGCCACCACGTCGTTTTTGCCGTCGCCGTTCCAATCCACGCCTTGTGGATAAGCGCCGATACATCACCCGGCGGGAAGCGAAATCGGAGCGCCGCCGGCGAGAAGCGTCCGGGAACCCTCGAAAACAGGGGATTCGTCCGTTCCCGTGTTGACGTAAACCATGATCATCCCCCCGGCGAACTGCCCCACGAGAAGATCCTTCTTCCCGTCGTTGTTCCAGTCTGCGACGCAAGGGACGAGGTGCCCCACGTGAATATCGATCGCTTCTCCCCCCGCCTCGATCATGCGCCCTTCGGCCAGTTCGGGAGCGCCATTCCCCGCCTGGAAGAACATGAGAACGCTTGCCATGAATATAGTGATCATTTTCATCTCCTCGAGCTGCGTGACAGAAATAAAAGAACCTTTTCGCGTTTAATCTACGCAATACTCGCAAAACGGAGTAGGAAAAAGTCGCGTCACGAATCGGCTTTCGAAAGTTGTATAGATAGAGATTTTCTTTTATAATCTATTGTTGGAGCAGCGCTCCCTTCTTCAGCCGAAAAACACTTGAAGCCCTATATGCTCATTTCGATAGCACCTGTCATAGAAAGAGGAGATCAGTCATGAAACCTATTCCCATTATCGCGTCGATCCTGACCCTATTCCTGTTCTCTGCAGCGCCATTCGACGCATTCGCCCAGGATATGCAAAACCTGCCCGCAGAGGTGGAAAAGCTTCTCGAAAAAGGTTACGCACCGGATTCCATTCTGGTCAAGTTCCGTCCCGGCACCCCTTCAGCGACGGTCAACACCCTCTCCGGGGCCCTCGACATCGAGAAGATAAGCTCGCTTCATCAGATAGGAGTCGACGTCTTTCGCGTTCCCTACGACCGGGTCCTCGAAACCATCGAAGAGCTTTCGGCGCGCCCCGAGATCGAATTCGCCGAGCCCAATTACATCCGCCGGCTCCTGTTCACTCCCAACGACCCGAGGTTCAGCGACCAGTGGGGCTGGCAGAACACCAACGCCGAGGCCGCGTGGGACCTCACGATGGGAAGCAATGACGTTATCGTGGCCGTTATCGACACCGGCATCGATCAGGATCACCCCGATCTCGTCAACCAGCGATGGGTCAATGTCGACGAGATCGCCGGAAACCAAATCGACGACGACGGCAACGGCTATGTGGACGACCGCTACGGCTACGACTTTTTCGGCACGGCGCTCCTCTTCGGTCTCCTCCCGCCGCCCGAGGGGGACGAGGACCCCAACCCCGAGGATGACAACGGCCACGGCTCCCACACTTCCGGCACGGTCGCGGCCCAAACCCACAACGGCGTCGGCGTGGCCGGCACGGCGACGGACTGCCGCGTCATGGTCCTGCGCGCCCTCGGCGGGCTTCTCGGTTTCGGATATGAATCGGACATCAACAACGCCATCCTCTACGCCGCCGACAACGGCGCCGATATCATCAGCATGAGCCTGGGCGGAGCGCAGTTCTCGAGCTCGGGGATGCTGGCCTGCGCCTACGCCGAAAGTTTCGACGTCCTCGTCGTCTGCGCCGCGGGCAACGACGGCAACACCAAGATCCTCTACCCGGCCGGTTATCCGTCGACCATGGCCGTGAGCGCGACCAAGTCGAACGACAACCTCGCCGGGTTCTCGTCGCGGGGCGCCGACATCGAGGTGGCCGCGCCGGGAGACGGCGTTCTCAGCACCTGGAAAGGAGGCGGTTACAAATCGGTCAGCGGCACTTCCATGGCCTGCCCCCACGCGGCCGGTCTCTGCGCGCTCGTGCGTTCCCATCACCCTGCGATCTCGTCGAGCCAGGCGAGGCAGATGGTGCGCGACGGGGCGACCGATCTCGGCGCGGCCGGCTGGGACGAGAATTACGGAGACGGCCGGATCGACTCGTACGCCGCTTTAACGACACCGGTGCCCGACCCGACGGTGATCAATCTCTTCACTCCCGGGAACGGGAGCACGATCAACACGGGCGGCAGCAACTATGCCTACGGTTTCGGGTGGTCCCGCGTCAGCGGGGCGGCCAAGTATGCCATGCAGGTGAAGGTCCCGAGCGGCGGCACGTCCACCCTTATGGGAATCACGGACAACTACTACTACCCGAACCAGGCCGCCTGGGAGAGCGCTCCCGGGGGCGCTTATCAGTGGCGCGCCGCGGCCCTTACCGCCGGCGGACAGGTGATCAGCGTCTCCGACTGGTGGACGTTCACCAAGTAATCGATCTCAATCGAACGATCATTAACCGGGTTAGCCGAACACCCTCGGCGGACGTATAATCATGACGGCTGCGGGATTTCTTCGGTACCCGGTCCGTTCCGCATCCGCCGTTCATGGTGTGCGTTATTTTCCTGGATATCCTGATGTGAACGATACTATCGGGGAACACCGCTCAAGCCCGCGGGCCCTCTCTTTCCCAAAGGGCGTTGTGGAAGGATTCTTCGGTCCAACCTGGGCTTTCGGCCAGCGTCTCTGGATGGTCCGGTTCATTGCCGGGCTCGGGATGAACACTTACATCTATGCGCCCAAGGAGGATCCCTTCCACAGAAAGAACTGGTCCGAACCCTACCCCGAAACCGAGAAGAACCAGCTCATCGAAACAATCAAGGTGTGCGCCGAGTCGGGAGTCGATTTCAACTTCGCCCTCAGCCCGGGCCTCTCCATTTCCTATTCCAACAGGAACGACCGGAACCGCCTTCTCGACAAGTACTCGGCCGCCGCCGAGTGGGGCGCCACTTCTTTTTCCCTCTTCCTCGACGACATTCCCCGCAGCCTGGCGGACGGCGGCGACAAGAAGATGTTCAAAAGCCTGGCCTCCGCCCAGGCCGATCTCGCGAACGGGCTCTTCGAAAGGCTCGAGCAGCGGCTCCTCTTCTGCCCCACAGAGTACGCGGGAACGAGAACGACCCCCTACCTCGAGACGCTGGGCCGCGAACTGGACGAAGGTATTCCGATCCTGTGGACCGGGCCGCGCGTTGTCTCGCACACAATCACGCGGAAGGACGCCCGCGCCTTTGCGGCCGCCGTCGGCCGCAAGCCCTATCTCTGGGACAACTATCCCGTCAACGACTTCGCACCGAACAGGATTTTCCTCGGACCTTTTCGCGGAAGGGAAGCCGGGCTCGCATGCGAGCTCTGCGGCTACGTGTCCAATCCCATGAACCAGCCCTTCGCCTCGGGGATCGCCTTGAGAACGCTGGCCGATTACTTCGAAGATCCCGAGGGATACGATCCCGAAAAGGCCTGGACGAAGGCCGTTCGCAGCGCCGCTCCGGATGGGCTCGGCGCCGAATTTGCGCTGGCAGCCGGGATGTTGAAGCCCTCTAGGCTCGAAAAGGAACAGAAAACCCCCCTCTCCCGAAAAGAAGGCGAAAAGGCGGCGGGCTATTCCCGGAAACTGCTCTCCGCACTCGACAGGCTCCTTCACGAAGCGAGCCGCCACCCCCTTCTCACGGAAATATCGGGATGGCTGAGAGACATGGTCCTCCGCTGCCGGGTCGTTCTGGCCGCCGAAAAAACGGCGGCCGCGGCCTGGCCCGACCGGGAGCTCGTCGGAAGGCGCCACACCCTCTCGTCGGCCGACGAGATCTGCCGCGCCGAGAAAATCCTTCTCCCCCTGATGAGGAAAGAAGAGCTCCTTTTCGAGACGCTTTTGAAAGAGACGAGAGAGGAGGGTCTGGCGTGTGTTCTCCTCGATGCGGGCGAGGCCGTCTCTGTTTCGAAGATCACGGCCCTCTGGGGGCGGCCTTTCGAAGGGGAACCGCCGTCCGAGCTCCCGCTTCTCGAGACCTCCCGGGACGGGTGTGATTTCGAAAGGGTTCCCCTGGAAAAAGAGAGCTCTTCCTTTACGGCCCGTCTTTCCGGGCGCCCCCTCCGGTTCGTCAGGATCACCGGACCCGGAGGACATCATCTTTATCTGATTTTTGAAGCCGTTAAACAGAGAGGCAAGGAACAATGATCGCCATTCCCGTCCCGCGCCATTTCCATTTCAGACACATGATCATGTCCCACGGCTGGGTGGATCTCGAGCCTTTCCGATGGAACCCGGACGACTCTTCCCTCGACGCCGTGTTGAAGACATCCCCCCAAAAAGCCTTCGCCGTCACCATCACGAGCGATCGCGACAACAAACCCGGGCAGCGCCTCGTTGTGAAAAAGAAAGCCGGCCCCCGCCTCGGAAAGGGAGACATCGCCGCTGTGGCGGAAAGAATCGGCTGGATGTTCAGGCTCGACGAGGATTTCACGCCTTTCCAGAAAACCTGCGGGCGAACGAAAGGCCTGACCTGGGTCAGACGATACGGGCTGGGGCCCTTCCTGAGGAACAGCGACCTTTTCGAAGAATTCGTCAAGGTGCTGTTCACCACCAACGTGAGCTGGGCCGGGACAAGAATGATGAACCGGCTTTTCATCGAACACCTCGGCCGGCCCGTGAACGGGCCTCCGAAAGGGCGGGGGAGCGTCCGGGCGAAGAAGCTCCGCGCTTTTCCTGACGCGGACGCCGTCGCCCGCGTCTCCGAAGCATACCTCCGCGAGAAGGTGCGCGTGGGATACCGGGCTCCCTATCTGATCGAATTCGCGCAAAACGTCGCCTCGGGCGCGCTCAGGCTCGACGCCTTTGCAGATCGATCGATTCCGCCGGACGATCTTGCCAAGTCCCTTTCGAGCATCAAGGGATTCGGACCCTATGCGGTGAGCGCTCTTTTTCTCACCCTGGGGCGTTACGACCGGCTGATTCTCGACTCGTGGACCCGGAAAAAAGCCGCCGAGCGCCACTTTAAAACAGGTAAAGCTGCCGACAGGAGCCTCCGCCGCGTATATGATAAATGGGGATCTTGGCAAACGCTCGCCTGCTGGTTCGAGTGCGCCTACGACACCTGGTTCAAAGATGAGTTGAGGAAGAAGTGAGAGATTGAGATACTTGACCTCGATCTCATGATCGATTCGAGCTTTTCAAATGACAGGAGATCCGTTTCATGAAAACGACCGCAACTCTATCGGCCCTCTTTCTTGTATTGCTCGCCGCTTGCAGCGCTCCCGAGGAAAAGATTTCGAACAATAACGAACCGGCCCCTGCCGAGGAAAACAGGACCGCAGTCAAGGAGGCGCCCTTTCCGGAAACCGATGAGCCGGCTCCCCCGCCCGCAAAGGACCTGCAGGAAATCCGCGAGGAAACCCCTTCGTTCGCCATGGAAGCATACCGGCTCAGGATGCAGGGGAAAGCGGATGAATCGCTCGGGAGGCTCGCATTAACGGCGATGTTGAAACCAGACAGCGCCCCCGATCTTTTCGAGCTCTCGCGCCATCACTATCTCAAGCGCAGGATGAGCCACGCCCTCTACAACATCCGCGAGGCCGTTAAGCTGGACAGCGATAATCTCCGCTATCTCTTCTGGCTCGGACATGTCGCTCACGTGCAGAATCTCTCCCAGTATCACGTCAACATGAGCCTCGACAGGAAGCTGACCGACGAATCGATCGCGGCCTACGAAAAAGCGATCGAACTGGACCCCAACTTCTACAAGGCTTGGCTCTATCTCATCGACCTGCTCGTCAGAACTCCCGTAGATGACGGCGGGGACCCGGAAAAAGCGAATGCCCTGGCCGACGATCTCTACAAGATCGACAGGGGATGGGGGGTGCTGGCCCGCAGCATGGCGATCAGACCCGGCCTGCCCTGGGACACGCTACTTCCCGACCTGGAAGATATTCTCGAAAAAGACCCAGACAACCGGGGCGCCCTCATTTTCAAGGTGAACGATCTCTTTAAGAAAAAGGACGAGATCGTCGAGGCGGAGGCCGTGATCGACAGGATCGTCAAAGCCGACCCCGTCAAGCGGGACCTCTACCTCGAATTCGGGTTGAGATCCTTCAGGTACGGACACCGCGAAGTGGGCTTCAAGGCCATAAAGAAATACATGAATTTCCCCGGCCTCTCTACCTTTGAAGCAGCGATCGGATGGAACCATATCGCCATGACGTACAGCATGATCGACGACGAGGACAACTGTGCGAAGTGCACGGACAAGGCCATATCGCTCGACCCCAATCTCTGGAAAAACGCCAGGCTTCCGCCCGATGACTTTTTCCTTCCGCCCGTCGATGGCAAGACCGAAAGCCCGGACCGAGAGAAAGGGAACCAGTGAAAATCCATGCCATGGCTCCGGGGCGCATCTGCCTTTTCGGCGAGCACCAGGATTACCTCGGCCTCCCCGTCATCGCAGCCGCCGTCAGTTTGGAAATCGAGATCAACCTCATTCCCGAAGATGACGGCCTCAACCGTTACAGACTCATCCTCCACGACCTGGACCGGGACGAAATCATCAACACGGCCCTGCCGATCATCTACCAGCACAGGAAGGATTATCTGCGGTCGGTGGTGAAAACACTCCGGCGGGAGGGGATCGCAATACCCCGCGCCCTCACGGCCGAGGTCAAAAGCCGTATTCCGGTGGCGGCCGGAGCATCGAGCTCCACGGCATTCACCGTGGCCTGGACCGGAGCGCTCCTGAAAGCGGCCCGCCATCCCGGCGCCGCCGACCCCGGTTTTGTGGCTCACATCTCCCATCTGTCCGAGGTGGCCGAATTCAAGGAGAGCGGCGGCATGATGGATCAAACCGCCGTCACCAGGGGCGGGCTCTGCTTTTTCCACCGGGACGGCGATCCCTCCTTCGTGAGCCTTCGGGCAAGGCCGGAAGGCTTTGTCATCGGCGACTCGCGCCGGCCCAAGGACACGCAGGCCGTTCTCTCCCGTGTCCGCGGCAGGATGGAGGGGGCGATGAAAAAGATCAGGGCCGGGACCATGCCCGGTTTCTCGCTCGAAGAGAGCTCACCGGCCGAGGTCGCCGAAGCCGTCGCCGGAAGTTCCCTCGACAGCGCGGAGAAGGACGTTCTTCTAGGCAACCTGGAAAACAGGGACATCCTCCGTGCGGCTTTCGACCTGCTCTCCTCCGATGATTTCGAGCCCGACAAGCTGGGGAATCTCTTGACCCGGCACCATGAAATCCTTCGGGACAACCTCGGTATATCGACTGACAAGATCGAGAAAATGATCGAAGCGGCCATGAATGCCGGCGCGCTGGGATGCAAGATCAACGGCTCGGGCGGCGGCGGCTGCATGTTCGCCTACGCCCCAGGCCGCAGCAAAGAAACTGCCGAAGCCATCGAAGGGGCCGGCGGTACGGCCTATACCGTGGAAATCGCCGACGGTCTCAGAGTTACGGAGGAAAAGTGCGATTCCGGGTAACACGATGGATCATCCTCCTGCTCCTCGCCGGCGC
Organism: uncultured Phycisphaerales bacterium; assembly: GCA_964633825.1. Classification (GTDB taxonomy): domain Bacteria; phylum Planctomycetota; class B15-G4; order B15-G4; family CAYZWU01; genus CAZWHE01. The sequence continues at coordinate 7,345 of CAZWHE010000006.1, forward strand.
CGGATGCGGTCCGGAAGCCGGGAACAGTCCGGAGGCCGGGAACAGTCCGGAGGCCGGGAACAGCCCGGGTGCCGGGAACAGCCCGAAGGATCCGCCCCACGACCTCGTTCTTTCAGAGATCCCCCCCGCTCGTCCGGGAAGTCCCCCGCTCACACCGGCCCGCAACGTCCTTCTCATCACCATCGACACCCTGCGCGCCGACCGGCTGGGATGTTATGGATTCAAGAACGCGGCGACGCCGTCGATCGACAGGCTGGCATCGGACGGCGTCCTCTTCGAAAACGCCATGGCCCACGTTCCGATCACGCTCCCGTCACACACGAGCATTCTCACGGGCCAGCTCCCCTGCACACACGGCGTGCATGACAACGGCACATACACAGCCGGAGACGATATCAGATCCCTTGCCGAGATTTTGAAGGAACACGGTTATTCCACCGGGGCCGTGATCGGTTCCTATGTTCTCGACTCGGGCTACGGCCTCGACCAGGGATTCGACACCTACGACGACCGGTTTATCAACGCCCGAAAACAGAGGAAGAAGCTCTTCTCGGAGAGGCAGGCCGAAGAGGTGGCCGTGCAGGGAATGAAGTGGCTCAGCAGCCGGGAGGACGGGCCTTTTTTTCTCTGGCTTCACTTCTTCGATCCCCATATGGCCTATGACCCGCCCGAGCCTTACCGCAGCCGTTTCAGGAACGATCTCTACTCGGGTGAGATCGCCTATGTCGATTTCTGGATCGGCAAGGTTCTCGATCACGCCGAGTCGATCGGCGAAGGAAGGGACCGGACCATCACGGTCTTGACGTCGGACCACGGGGAAGCGCTCGGTGAGCACGGCGAAGAGACGCACGCATTCTTCATCTACCAGCCCACTATCCGCGTGCCCCTGATCATCGACTGTCCGGGATTCAGGCCCGCCGCGGCCCCGGGCCTGGCCCGGAGCATCGACATCATCCCCACCCTGCTCGAGCTGCTCGGGATCGACCCCGACCCGGCGATCGCCGGACGCTCCCTCGTCCCCGCCATGAAAGGGGAACAGAGACCGCGCATGTGTTACATGGAGACGGAAATGCCCCTTTCCCGCGGATGGGCGCCGCTGAAGGGTTTGACGAACGGCCGATGGAAGTATATCGAGGCGCCCAAGCCCGAGCTGTATGATCTCGAAAGCGATCCCGGAGAAGAAATAAATCTCTACGGCAAGGAAAGCAGGATCGCGGCGGCGCTTCGAGACGAACTGAACCGCCTTCTCGAATCGACCGGCCGCGGAACGGGGGCCTCGCGCATCAAAGAGACGACGTGGGAGGAGAGGGAAATGCTGACCGCCCTGGGATACACGGGCGGCGCAGCAAAGGAAATGCCAGAGCGGGAGACGCTCAGAGACCCGAAAGACATGATCGGCGCTTTCTCGGCGGTCCAGAAAGCCCAAGGTCTCATCGATGCGCACAGGCCGGCGGAAGCCCTGAAGATTCTCGAAAAAGCCCGAAAGAACAACACCGATTACATCGAGGTCCACACCACCCTCGCCACGATCTGTCTCGATCAGAACAGAAACAACGAGGCCCTCGAAGCTTTCCGCAGCGCGCTGAAGCTGAATCCGGAGTCGACGCTGGCCCTCAACGGGGCCGCGGCGGGCTGCGCCCGTCTTGGCAGGACGAACGAAGCTATAAGGCTCGCGCGCCGCTCCCTCGAGATCGATCCGGAAAACCCCAAAACTTACGACACGCTGGCCAACATCTATATCAAGGCGAAGGATTTCGAAAAGGCCGTGGAGGAATGCGAATCCGGGCTGACCCTGGCCCCTGATTTCGCCGATCTTCACAACACGACCGGCATGATCCACCTCCTGCGCGGCAACTACGGGCCCGCCGCCGCGTCGTTCAGAAAAGCCATCGACGGGAACGGCGAGTTCTGGCTCGCCTTCTACAACTTGGGGCTCGTCCTCGGCCGCATGGAGAAGCACCACGAAGCCCTCGACGCCCTGAAAAAAGCCAAGGAGCTCAATCCCAACGATCCGCGCGTCACGCGCTTGCTGGCGAAAGCCTTTTACCAGAGCGCGCTGGCCGAAATGACGGACGGCACCCCCGACCCCGCCGAGGCGCGGAGGAAAGGCCGGATGGCCGAAAGGCTGGGGTTTCGCGTGCCGAAAGGTTTTTGGATCAAGCTCTCCGAGGAAAAAACCCTCTCCGAGGAATATTAAACCTCAACTATGCAAAAAACATCGAGTGCAGGCGCGTCAGAGCGCGGCAGATGGGGCAAAAGAGCGATTTTTCTGAGCCGCGGCGTATTTATCGATACGCGAGGTTCGGAAAAATCGGTATTTTGTCTCAGATGCCGTGCTATGGCGCGAGGCTCGCCGGTCTGAGCCGATGTTTTTTGCATAGTTGAGGTAAAGTGAAGCGCATCGTCCTTCTCTTCGTTCTTCTTGCCGTTGCCCTTCTCGTTGCAGCGTCTCTGATCCTTTTTTCGGACGGCGGCGCTTCAGACGACGCGCTCCCATTGGAAAGAGAGCTCCCCCCTTCCAAGGAATCCCCTCCCGCCGCAATCATCGACATCCCCAACGACTCAAAGATATCCCCATCCTCTTCCAAGGAGCGCAAGGTCTCTGTGGAAAAACTGAAACCCCAGTCGAAGTGGAACTGGACGCCCGTCGACGTGGTGCTGCGCGTCTTGGAGCATCCCGCCCGGAAGCCGGTTCCCGTCGACAAGGTTTCGATTCGGGTTTCTCAGAACAGCGTTCCCGTCGGGTTGACGCCCGTCCCCACCGGGCGCGACGGGGAGGTTTCCTTCGAAGACCTCGCCCCGGCCGAGTATCGCTTCGAAGCCGTCACCGAAAGGGGAATGTGCGGCCGGCTGACACTCCAGGTCGAGCCCGCCGCGACAGGTTATCGCGAGACCCTTTTCGTCGGCAGTCCTCTCCCCATCGAAATCAAGGTCAGCCGGGCGGGCACAAGCCGGCCCGTTGCCGGAGCTATCGTCGATCTCCCCGACGGGGTGAAAAACGGGCTCACGAATTCCAAGGGGATCTTTCGTTCGAAACGGTTGTTTACACCCGATCCCTCCCTGGCGGGAACGGTTTCCAAAGCAGGATTCTATACGACTTTTTTTCATCCCTTTCCTTCCGGGAAACCGAGGCGGAAAGCGGTGATCCCCGTCAAGCTCGTTCCCCTTGCCGGATCCTGCCGCCTGGCCGGAACCATCGTTGACAGCGACGCCAATCCGCTCAGGGGATGGTTCCTGCGGCTCACATCGCTTGGCCCCGAAGGCAGCCACTGCATCGAAGGGGGCACGGACAACAACGGCGGATTCGTCTTCGAAAAAATCACACCCGGGTCGTACTCGCTGGAAGGCGTGGTCCGCACGTGGGCCCGGCCCGGCTCATCCACGTTTCCGGCTCTTGTCAACGAATTCATCAGGATTCCCAAAGGAGGACTCCCCGAAGATATTGAGATCGTCTGTCACTTTCCCAGGATCCGGCTCCGCGGCATCGTCCTGCGGGCCGACCGGATGGAACCGGTCGCCGGGGTTCGCGTGGCCTGCAACGCCTACCACGGCTCCGACTGCGGAACATACGATCAGTTCCACTTCGACGATGTGACGACCGACGGAAAGGGAATCTTCACTCTCCCCGAGGCTTTCCTGCCCACGGAGATCAACATCCTGTTACAGCGCACCGGCCTGCGCCTCACGCCGCCCCGCGGAGAAGACGAAGTCTACAGGCTTCAACCCACGCCGCAGACGATGAACATGCTTCTCGAAAACCTGCTGACCGGCAAGCCGATCCGGATCTGGCTCCGCCTCCGGGACGATTTCGAGCTTGCCGGCTACGTTCTGGACACGCAGGGCAATCCCCTGAAGGGAATCTCGATCGAGGCCGCTCCCCTGGCCGGCATCGATCGCAAGCGCTATCGAGCCATCAGCAATCCGAACGGGTATTTTCTGATAAGAAATATCTTTGCCGGAAAATGGGGGCTGCGAGCCGAATTCCCGGGCGGGCTCGCTGTCAACGAGGTTCTGGACATCACCGAAGAATCGCACCGGTCCCTCGAAATCAGGGCGCTCGGAAACTGCCGGCTCGAGGGCATCGTCAAGCTGGGACGGGCGCGCTTCTATCCGAAAATCTCGGTCAGGGGAGAGGGATATTCGATCGACGGCGCGCGGCTGAACAGAAACGGCCGCTTTCTCTTCGAACATCTTCCCGCCGGCAGGGCGATGATCTCCGTCGAGAGTTACTCGGGACACCGGTTCGAGGAACAGAGCCTCGTCATCATCAAAAAAGAAGTCGACCTGGTCGAAGGCGCAACCGTCTCGATCGAGCTCTGATCTTAGCCTCGGTCCGTCAAAAATTTTTAAGCAGAAATGCTCGAGAGTGCGACAGACGGAGCAAGAAACGGGATTTTTCTTCCGGAGCTTGGTTCACGCCAAGTGAGGACAGGAAAATCCCGTTTTTTGTCTCCAGATGGCGTGCTCCCGGGCAAGCGCAGCGTTTTATGCCGGAAATTTTTGACGGATCGAGGCTAGGATTCAGCGGCGCACCTTGAAGCCGCCGGCGGGGTAGAATTCCGAGTCGCACCCGATCGCGCCGTAACGGACCTGGATCCAGACGGCGTCTCCTTCCCTGACCGCCTTGAGGAGATCCCGGGCCGCCCGGCGAATCGCCGTCGATGAGTCGCGCCTCAGCGCCCTCAAGGCGGAAAAGTAGCGATCGCGGACAGTGTCGCTGCCCGAACCGAGAAAAACCATTCCCGCTGCATAGAGGGCCACTTCCCTGACCTCGGGCTCCGCCGAGGGGTTCAGGGCCAGATCGAGAAGGGCGGTCATGGAAGCGGGATCCTGGAGCAGCCCCAGGCGGAACGCCGACGATCTGATTCTCACGGCGTCTCGGGACATGAGCCCCTTCATCAAAAGATCGAGAACGGGAAACTCACGGCAGAAGACACAAAAGTCCGGCTCCAGGTCGAACAGGACGGACGTTGTGAGCGAGTCCAGTCTCTTCAGCTTCTCGTCAAGGGGAAGGCCTTCGTCCATTTGCTCGTGAAGAAGAAAATAAACCAGGGCCCAGGCCTGTGAATAGTGAAGCTCCTGACCCTCCTTCCTGTAAAACTTTTTCGAATCCATCCTCAGGAAATCGGAAAAGGGGACGAGCCCGCCGTTGGCGGCGGCGTCTTTGACGACCCTGCAGTGTTCGACGGCTATCTCGCCGGCCACAATCCCCTTTTCCCCCAGGGCGGACCATCCGAGATAGGTCGCCAGGCCTTCGTTCAGCCAGGAAGGGGGGGAAGGATCAAAGCTCGCGATGATGAAGTGGTGGGCGATCTCGTGAAGGAGGAGGCCGTCGTCGGGCGGTCCTTTAAAAATGATCCGGGCCGGCCCTGTTCTATAGAGAGCGGGGTAGGGCTCGGCCACAATGTTGTTGGCTCCGGCTTCCTTTTCGACGACGGGCTTCTCTTTTTTGATCTCGATCACAAGAGGCGGAAGGGCGTTCTCGTCCACGCCGAAGAGGCCGCCGTAAAGAGCAAAGATCCTGCTGATCCTGTCCGAAAGCGTTTTCACCTCCTCCCAGGGCCGGTCGGAGACAACGGCATATGGAAGGTCCTGCTCCTTCAGGCGATCCCAGGCCCCGGAGTCGCGTCCCCAGAAGGCGCACCCCGCCGGCAGCGCGAGCAGCAAGATCAAGAGCAGGGCGCTTGACACGTACGGGACGCAGCGGGACAAGATCATCGGCTCCTTCTTGTTTCCGGCTATGGCTCCGAACCGCAAAGGGGAAGGCTTATGGTCACCCATGTCCCCTTGCCGACCTCGGACTCGAGATCGAAACGGCCCCGGTGCTGTTCCACGATCTGCTTGACAATGGGAAGGCCGAGGCCCGTGCCCTTTCCCTCCGCTTTGGTTGTGAAGAAGGGCTCGAAAATCTTATCACGAACCCCGGGATCGATCCCATGACCCGTGTCGTGGATGAACATCTCCACGAATCCCTTCTCACCCGCCATACGGCAGCCTATGGTCAGAGTCCCGCCCGAATCCATGGCGTGGGCCGAATTGATCTCCAGGTTCCGGACGACCTGCTCCAAGAGGCTCGCGTCGCCGTAAACGGGGGGAAGGTTGTTATCGTATTCCTCGCTGAGAGCAATCCTTTTCAGAACACCGCTCACAACAAGCGTATCCGTTGTTTCTTTGAGAAGGCCGGCCAGGTCGACCGAGCCCATCCTGGGCTTGGAGGGACGGCTGAGGGAAAGAAGGTTTCTGCCGTGGAGCACGATCTTTTCCAGGTGCCCCAATATCAGCCCGGCCCTCTCCTTGACCTGTTCCCTTTCTCCGGGGTCATCGATCAGTTCCCTGGTTTGAAGCAAAATTCCGCCCACCAGGTTGTTCAGCTCGTGGCCGATGCTTCCGGCGATGATGCCGAGAGTGGCTTGTTTTTCCGACTGGATAAGACGCTGGTGAGCTTCATAGAGGCTTGTGATATCTTTGTAGATGAGTGAGATGAGGTAGACTAGCCCGCCGCTGTCGGTGATCGGTGTGGCGCTGATCAGGACCCTCCGCGGGCGGCCGTCCTTCGTGTATCTCACCGTTTCCCGGGAGTGGATCTTCCCCCCGCTGTAAGCCTCTTCCGTGAAAGCCCCGGCCTCTTTCCTGACGTCATTCCCAACGTCGTCTCCTCCGGCAATGAGATCGTCGATCTTCCGGCCGAGCGCCTCCTTCTCGGTATATCCGAAGATGTCGGCAGCGGCCTGGTTCCACGAAACGATGCGGGTCTCCCGGTCGAGCGTTACGATGGCGTCTGCAGCGTCTTCGACAATGGAGCGGTAGAGCCGCTCCGATTCACGAAGCTCTTTGCGCATGCCGGCAAAGAGCTCGCCGAGCTTGTTTGCGTAAAATTCGAGCTCGGCTTCGTAATCCCTCTGTTTGATTTTGTCTCCGACCTGCCGGCTTTGCCCTTTCCGTGCCTCTTTTCCCAAAGGATGATTCCTTACAATAATCCTGCTTTTATCCGCATTTTGGCTGTTGAGCTGTAAAAAAGGCAGTAAAAAATAATGTATCCGAAACGCCGACCAGGGAGGTCGAAGTCGCCGACCAGGGAGGTCGAAGTCGCCGACCAGGGACTTTTCCTACCATTTTTCAATAGAACAGTGCTTTACGGCTGACCGGGATCAGGTATAATATCTATGCCTATTAATTTTTCATGCTTTCTCGATTATGTTGTTTTAAGGAGGCTTTCCATGAAGAACCTGATCTTGGGAGTCGGCTGTTGCGCCCTGCTCCTGCTCTTCCTGCCCCAAGGGACGGCGTCCGCCCAGACGGTCGTTCCCAACGGGGACCTCGAGCTGCAAGCTCTCGGAGAATGGGAGCTCACGGGTGACAACGACTGGCAGAAAATGAAAGAGTACGACACCAACGGCGACGGCAGCCTTTCCTGGTGCTGGAAAAGAAAACCGGGCAAGGACGTGGGGCAGCCCTTCGGCAACGGAGGATTCGCCCAGGACGTCTACCTGGTCGCGGGTGTCGCTTACGAGTTCAACGCCGATGTGGCCTACCTGGCCACCTGCTGAGGCGGAGTCAGTAGCGCCGGATATTTCGACGTTACGATCGACGGGGTGTCGATTGCTTATGACTCAGCAGGAAATGTTCAGCAGAACGTCCCCAAAAGACATCATCTGTCGGGGACCTACACACCGACCGTATCGGGCCTTTATACGCTCGATATCTACAACCACTATAACGGGAACAAGACCCAGTTCTGGACCCACATCGACGACATCACATTAGCCCCGCAAACGCCCGCCCTCTCGCTGGACACACCGAACATCAGTGTCGCCACCGGGGGAAGCGTGCAGCTCGCACTCGACGCCGGGGCTTCCCATGCGAACGAGGACTACTTTGTTCTGATGAGCTTCGGAGTCCACCCGGGATTCGATGCCAACGGGGTCCACGTTCCTCTCAATATGGACTATGTTTTCAACTATTCGAAAACGCATGCCAACTCCTCCGTTTTCCAGAACACAATGGGTGTGCTGAACGGTTCAGGCCAGGCCTCGGCAGCATTCGATACAATCGGCCCTGTCGACTCGGCCTATCTCGGAACGCAGTTGTACTGCGCATACATCCTCCTTGCAGGCCAACTGCAACCCCCGGTGACCTTTGCCTCCAATCATGTAATCGTGAACTTCGTCCCCTGATCCGTCAGGATGATGAAAAAAGACCGCCTCCGCTCGGGGGCGGTCTTTTTTTGTGGGGACGCGCTGCGCATCAACCCGCGGCGCGCCCCCCCTTGGCGTTCCCATAAATTCGAGCTATCATTTCGCCGGGACAGCGGGCCCTGTGACAGGGACCCGGAAACCGCTGTTTCAGGATACGAAGCGGCATCCTCCTTCTTTCGGAGAACGGAACAATGGGTATGAAAGAAAAAAGAAAAGGCCTGCCCCTCCTCTGCGCCAGGGGCCACCACAACGTCCCGGGCGATCCCAATCTCGACGAGATCCCCGATACCATCGACCGGATCGTCCAGAGCCTGGAAATGGAAGATTCGCCCGATCACATCGGCTTCCCCATGATCCCGTCCCGCGAGTCCCTGCTCCGGATCGTCGACCTCTACATGACGATCGCCATGCCCGGCTACTTCGGAAACCAGAACGTGGACCGAGCCAACGTCCACTTCTACATCGGGGACAAGGTCAACAGGCTCTACACCCTTCTGCAGGAACAGATCAGGAAGTGCCTCATCCACGAGTGCCGGGAACCGAAGTACGACTGCGAAGACTGTTCGCAAAACGCGGCGCGCCAGACCCTGGTTTTTCTCAGGAAGATTCCCCGCCTCCGCGAGGTGCTGTCTCAAGACGTCAAGGCCGCTTACAGCGGCGACCCGGCGGCCAAGAGCGTCGAGGAGATCATCTTTTGCTACCCGGCGATCCGCGTCATTACGCTCTACAGGTTCGCCCACGAGCTCCATACCCAGGAGGTCCCTCTTCTCCCGAGGATGATCACCGAACACGCTCATTCCCTCACGGGCTGCGACATTCATCCGGCGGCCGAGATCGGCGTTCCCTTTTTTATCGATCACGGAACGGGCGTCGTGATCGGCGAGACGACCGTAATCGGAAAGAACGTGCGCCTCTACCAGGGCGTGACCCTCGGCGGGACCAACTTTGCCAAAGACGAGGAGGGCCGGCTGATCCGCGATGCGAAGCGCCATCCCACGATCGAAGACGACTGCGTCATCTATGCCGGGGCGACCATACTGGGCGGCGGCACAACAGTGGGGAAGGGCTCCATCATCGGCGGAAACGTTTGGCTGACCCACTCCGTCCCGCCCGAGACCAAGGTCACAGCCAAAACCGATGAAACATCGATCACATCTCTGAACGGAGAAAACAAATGAAACACGTCAATTCGATCACAGATCTTGTGGGCCGGACGCCCGTCGTTCGCCTGCAGAGAATTCCCCATAAGGAATCGGCCGAGGTTTACGTCAAGCTCGAGTTTTTCAATCCCCTGGGCAGCGTGAAAGACCGCATCGCTCTCGCCATGATCGAGGCGGCCGAAAAGGATGGAAAGCTCGGGCGGGAATCGGCCATCATCGAGCCCACGAGCGGCAACACCGGCATCGGCCTCGCCATGGTCGCCGCTGCGAAAGGGTATCGTCTGCTTCTCGTCATGCCCGACACGATGAGCATGGAAAGACGAAAGATCCTGGCCGCTCTCGGCGCGGAGCTCATCCTCACGCCGGGCGCAAAGGGAATGAAGGGCGCCGTCGAGAAAGCCAACGAGCTGATCGCCTCACGGGACGATGCCTTTATGCCCCAGCAGTTCGACAACCCGGCCAACCCGGCCGTTCATCGCGCGACGACGGCCGAAGAAATCCAGGAATGCTTCGGCGACGGTCTCGATGCATTTGTGGCGGGCGTGGGCACGGGAGGCACCATCACCGGCGTGGGCCAGGTTCTCAAGGAGAAAACGCCGGCGATCCATGTGGCGGCCGTGGAGCCCGAGGAGAGCCCCGTTCTTTCCGGCGGTGAGCCGGGCTCCCACAAGATCCAGGGGATCGGCGCGGGATTCGTTCCCACAGTGCTCGACCGTTCCGTGATCGACGAAATCATCACGGTCAATGCGGACGATTCTTTTGCCATGGCTCGAAAGCTCGCAAAAGAAGAAGGCCTCCTCGTCGGGATTTCGAGCGGCGCCAACTGCCACGCCGCGCTCGAAGTGGCGCGCCAGCTCGGTCCTGAAAAGAAGGTTCTCACCATGGCGGCCGACACGGGCGAACGCTACCTGAGCCTCTTCGATTGAGAGGGGACACAACACCCGGTAACCCGTAATGGGAATTCCCATTACGGGTTACCGGGTGTTGTCCCCCCTCCAGGCTTCGAGCACTTTCATCACCCGCGGAGAGCGGCCGCTTTTTTCAATGGCTTCGCGCAACTTGGCCCGTGATTTTTCCTCATCGCCGCACAGGTGATAGGCCATGCCGAGACAGAGCGTTGCGAACGCCATATCAGGCGCTGATTCCTCCGCCTCTCTCGCCAGTTCCACGGCTTGGACGGGATCGCGAAAAGGCTCGGGCGCTGTTGTCAAGAACATGGCCGAGTTGACAAGAACCTCGGGATCGCGGGGAGCGATCTCGAGCGCACGGCGATGGCGATTCCACGCCTCTCCATGGCGCCCGTCGGCCACGAGCACGCTCGCCCATGTCTGCAGCGCCTTCACCGATGCCGGGTCGACGGCCACGGCCCGTTCGTAGGCGCGGCACGCTTTGTCGAGATCACGGGTTCTGAAAAAAGCAGCCCCCACCAGTGCATGCCCGCCCGACTCCTGTTTTCGCGCAACCTCGCCCTGGGGCAGGAGAGAAATGACGGCCGCCAGAAGAGCCGGGAGAGCCAACCTGAATACCAAACCGGGCTTTCGTTCTTTGACAGCGGCGATCAAATCGCGAAGGGCGCCCGCGCCGAGGAGGGCCAGGACCGGCACGGCAGGAATCCTGAACCTCGAATAGGTGAAAAAAACGAGCGCCGAGAGCGCGACGGAGGCGAGAACGAGTAAAAGGGGCATCCGCGCGACATTGCCGCCGGGAGAACCGGGCTCCTTTCGAGAAGCGAACAGACCGGCAATCCCGAGCCCGGCGAGAAGCCAGAAAGGAATGACAAAAAAAGAAAGAACACCCATGAGGTCTTTTTCGGATTCATAATTGCAGTTCACGCCGTACTCGAAATCAGAGAGCAGAGCCCCGAGCTTGCGGAGCTCGAGCCAAAGCCAGGCGCCGGGATCGGCCGAGATCTCTTTCAAGCCTTTTGCAAACCAGAACCTTTCGAGAGCGGCCAGGTTGTGAGGAGGCTCTCCTCTTTCGGCTTCGTACAGCGCCGCCGATCTTTCCGGCATGCCGGCCGGATCGGAAAACTCGGAACCCCCGCTCATGAAGGAGACCTCGGCTTCCTGCCTGTTGCCGAGATAGAAATTGAGACCGCCCCCGCCGCAGACGGGCAGGCTCCCGTCGCCGGCGGCCAGGTTGTGAACAAAGCAGGGCAGGAGAGCGGCGGCAAAGGCGGCGGCAAAAACGACGGCTCCCTTGCGCGACCCCGGAATCCTTCTCATCAGAAGCCATCCCGTGATGAGAAGGGGGAGAAAGATCATGTTCGGCCGGTCGAGGACGAGAAGCCCTCCCGCAATCCCCGAGAGCATTATCCGCCGGGCTCCGCCATTCTTCAGCCAGTCGATCAGGAAATTCAGAAGAACGAGCACGAGCAGCGCGGAAAGGGATGCGGGCAGGAGCTTCTGTTCGATCAAGGCCAGTGGGCCGTAGAACGCCGCGAGGACGACGGCGGCGGCAGAGGGGCCGATTCCCAGGTTCTGCCGAGCGAGCCGGAAAAGAAGCCACAAACCGGCGGCGCCGAGCAGGGCTTGTACGAAAGCCGCCGTCTCGGGAGAGGGGCCCGCCATCGAGTAGATGAGGGCGAGGAAATATGCGTAGAGCGGCGGATGGGTCAGCGGCCCGGGCTGAACGACCTCGCCGCCGGCGATCCGCTGCGCCGTCTCGTGGTGGAGAGCCGCATCGACCATGGGGACCGTTGCCAGCGGATTGTGGGAGACGTTCTGCGCCAGAAGGACCAGGCGGAACAGAACGGCCAGGACAACGACCGCGATCAACAAGGGACGCATCATTTCACTCCGCAGGCTCAGAGAGATTGGAGTGTAATCGGAATACGGACAACGTCGCCGCTCCGCCCGACAGTGAGCGTGACCTCATCCCCCACATTGTACCGGGCCAGTTCGTTCGCGAGGCTGTCGTAGTCATCGACGGGAGTCCCGTTGACCTCCAGGATCACATCGCCGAGCGTGACGGTCCTTTCCACGCGATCGTGTTTCGATGCCCTGAGACCGGCGGCCTCTGCGGCGCTCCCGCCGTGGACAACCATGACCAGAACTCCCTGCGGGATTCCGTTGCGGCGGGCGGCATACCCCCCCATGATCTCGACGCCCAGTCCCGGCCGCCCCAAGTCGCCGCGGCGGATGATGAGAGGAACCACGGCGTTCACCGTGTTCACGGGCACGGCAAAGCCCACCCCCGCGCTGGAACCGCTGGGGCTCATGATCATCGTGTTCATGCCGATGATCCGGCCGGCGCTGTCGAGAAGCGGACCGCCCGAGTTGCCGGGATTAATGGCGGCGTCGGTCTGGATCACGTTGTAAATGGGCCGGCCCGTAACGGATTCGACCTGCCTGCCGAGGGCGCTCACCACGCCCGTCGTGAGGGATTGGTCGCAGCCGAAGGGATTTCCGATGGCGAAAACCTTCTGGCCCACGCGCAGTCCGGTCGATTCCCCCACCGGAATGGGAACGAGCTTGTCCGGCGGAGCGTTGATATGAAGAACGGCGATGTCCTTGTCCTTGGCCGATCCGATGACGCGGGCCCTGTAGGTCTCCTGATCGGCAAACTTCACCAACACGTTCCGTGCGCCGTGGATAACGTGGTAATTGGTAACGATGTGACCGTCCCGGTTCCAAACGAAACCGGACCCGTCTCCGCTCTTTTTTTCCTGAACGTTTGTGGAAAAAAAATCCCTCTCCATGAACAGGGCCGTCGTCGTGATATGAACGACGGAAGGAGAAATCCTTTCAAAGAGCTCGATCGTGCCCTGCTCGTCGGCCGCCAGGTCGCCCCGCGGAACGATGGGCCGAGGCTCGGCGCCGGAATCATAAACCTTTTCCCGGTGAAAAAAGATCCACCAGCAGATGAGTATTCCCAGGAAAATGATGACCAGGAATGGAAGGTTGCCCAGAAAGGAGGGCCTCGGATATCTTTCGGAAGAGCGGTTGTACTGCATATCGATGTCCCGCCGATAATCGGTTCCGGATCATGATTCCCCTTCGAATCGATCCGTTTTCCTTTCCGGAATCCAGCTCATCATACTATCGGCACCGCAGAAAAGACAAGATCACGGAGGCAAAGAATCCTTCCATTCACCCCGGCGCGGCCATAAGGCGCCGCTTTCGCCAAAAGGCGCCGCGCGCGGCCGCCGCGGCCTTCGATTGAAAAAAATGAAATACTTGTGCCGCTTACTGATGTCATTATTCTATTACTATCAGGAACATTCCGATTTCCTTTCGGTGAGATTTCATGAGCTCCGATTCGGATAAACCCTGTTTCAGAAAAAACCTCGATATCGTTCCCGTCGAGCACGAGGGAAATCCGTCCTATGCAATCCGGGATCCCCTCGGCCTGGCCATGGAGCCTATCGTCGTTCCCGGCGAGATCTTGTTCATCATATCCCGGATGGACGGAAACGCCTGTATCATGGATATTCAGATCGAGTTCACGAAGAAATTCGGTGAGCTCATCATGTACGACCAGGTCTGTGAAATCGTAAAAGGGCTGGACGAACGCGGGTTTCTCGACAGCCCGCGCTTCCGGAAAAGAATTCGCGAAATCGAGGATGCCTATAGAAACGCTCCGTCGAGGGAAGCCGTTCACGCCGACCTGGCCTACCCGGGCAAGAAAGCCGAGCTGAAAGCTCTGCTCGACGAGATCGTGCCTCTCGCCAAGGACGAAATCGCCGTCAAGGACGAAATCGCCCCGCCGCGCGGGCTCGTGGCGCCGCACATCGATATCGAACGCGGTCGTTCGATATACGGCCTGGCCTATTCTTCCCTGGCCGGCACGAGACCGCCAAAGAGGATTGTCGTCTTCGGAACGGGCCACTTCGCGACGGGCAACACCTACATCGTGACGCACAAGGATTTCACCACGCTGCTCGGCACGGCCCCCCTGGATAAGGAATTCTGCGACAGGCTTTCAGAAGCCTGTCCCTTCGATCTCAGAAAAGGGGAGCTGGCCCATCGCAGCGAGCACTCCATCGAACTTCAGATACTCTTTCTGCAGCATGTCTACGGAGCCGCCGGCATGCCGCCCATCGTTCCCGTGCTGTGCACGTCAATGGAACGGCCGATGGGAAAGGATTCCTCGCCGGCTGCGGACAAGGAAGTGAAGGATTTTCTCGATGCACTCCTTAGCGCCGACCGCGCCCTCGAGGGAGAAACCCTTCTCGTGGCCGGCGCCGATATGTGCCATGTGGGCGCGAAATTCGGAAGCACCGAACCCTTGTCGCAGGCCCAGCTGGATCGCGTCATGGATGAAGACACGCGCGCTCTCAAAGCAGGGGCGGCCGATGGAGCGGACGCTTTTTTCCACGCCGTTTCTCGGATCGATAACAGAAACAACATCTGCGGCGTCGCATCGATCTACACGGTGCTCAAGTTCCTGGAAGGGGTGGAAGCGAGGTTTCTCGGGTACGACATGGCGGTTGACGAGAAAGACGATTCAGCCGTGGGCTTTGCCGCGCTTGTTCTGGGGGGACACAATACGCGGTAACCCGTTACGGGTTACCGCGTATTGTGTCCCCCTTCAATTCATAAATCTCCTGTTCCGTGCCCATTTTATCGACTCCGCCGGCAAAAGGAGAAAGGGGGTAAAAAGGAAAGTAAATGTCGTGCCCGTTATTGGAAAATCGACGCACCTTCGACACATCGTCATAGGGAAGAAATTCCTTGACCAAACTCCCCTCTTTCCTGAGCCGGTTGTAAAACTCCCCGAGCTCGGCCAGGCGGGGATCGACGGCGCTTCCCTTAATGGCGGCTGTTGCGGTAAAACGACCGATCACAACATATCGAACGCCTATCTCATACAACCTGTCAATGTCGCAACAATCCCTGTAATCCAACGGCATTTCGTCCCGGGCGCTGACAATCCTGACCAGCCTGTACCCGTCCCGCGTCAATTCGGGACGCTCCGACAGGAACACCACTTTCCTGCCCGGCGAAGCTCCCGATTCCTGGGCATGGTTCATGATATCAGAGACCATTTGAGTGCTCATTTTCAACTGGAGACCGTGCGCGTCGACGGCAACGAAAGTGTTGGGCGCCACATTTTTCCTTATCCATTCAGCGGCTTCCGTTCTCGTGTCCGTCGACTGCAATAGAGAATCGAACCGGACGGCCCAGCTCAAAGGCAGGAACACGGCCGGGACAATCAAAATCACGGCCAGCGCGACTTTCTGAGCCCCGGTCCTCATTTTATTCGTAATCCATCCCAGCGATTCCGCCGCCCCGTAACAGATAAACGGGAGCGTCGGCACCAGGTACCTGTCCCAGGTCACATTCCAGAAACCGATGGTGGCTATATAAATCACCGGGAAGGCGTATATCAGAATGTTCTTTTTATGGCGTTTGATCACGGCCCTCGCCAGGGAAATGAAAAAAACGCCGAGCACAAAGGGCCCGACGCCATAGAAAAGAGAATATCGCAGGTGGTATGCCCACCCGGAATAACCGGTCTGTTCCACCATGAATCCCGGGTGTCCGGTCTGCATGTGATTCACTTCGAACATGAAGTCTTTCACAAAGCTCGAAAAATCAATGACCGCAAAGGGCGATGTCAGCGCAAAGGCGCAGAGAAAGGCAAGCGCCGATTTCCATATGGGAAGGCCGAAGAAGGTGCGGACCGATAACCTGCCGCTTTCGATCAGGTAAAAAAGATGAGCAATTAAAATACAAATTACAATGAGCGATCCGTTGTATTTCGTCGACGTGGCAAGGCCGCTGAACAGGCCGCTCAATATATAAGCCCGGTGGCTCCCCTTCCAGTAGATGTCCAGGACGAATATGAAAGAGATGAGCAGCAGCAATCCCATCGGGACATCCATGATGGCGAAGTGCGAAACCCTGATATGCAAAAAGGAACAGGCCATGAAAAGAGCGGCGGCCAGGCCTATCCATTTTGAAAAAGCTTTCTTCCCCAGGCGAAAAGAAAAATAGACCACAAGCGTTCCGATGAGGGCGACAAAAATACGCAGGGTGATGTATATCAGGGTCGGATCGCACCAATAAGCCGCCTCGAAAGCTCCGAGGCCCGCGAATATTCCCATGATCTTCCCGACAAGGAAAACCCCTCCCAGCAGAACAACCGTAAAATAGATGTAAAGACTCGGGTAATTGAAGAAATCGGGATTGAGGCTCCCCGATGCGACATGCATCGCCACCCTGACGATAGTCGGCTCATCCTGCTGGTATGTATAAGGCAGCCCGAAGTGTACTCCGTACAGCCTCAACACCGCTGCAGAACCGATAATAAACAGCAGCAGCACTCGGCAGAGCTTTTTATACCCCGGTTTTTCCGACATGGACACTTTTTCCGCTTTCACAGGATCTCCGCCCCGGACAACGGATCCAATGAGAACCGGACCGTTAATGAACACGCATACCCGGCTCGGCCCCTTCATCTGCGGAAAGGACGAAAATATCCTTTTCTCCCGGACCGGCGGCCAGAATCATCCCTTCCGAGAGGCCGAACTTCATCTTTCGCGGCTTGAGATTGGCCGCGACCACAACAAGGCGTCCCGCCAGATCTTCCGGCCTGTATGCCGTGCGGATGCCGGCAATGACGGTGCGCTCCGCGCCTCCGATATCGACCTTGACGCTGATCAAGCGGTCGGCGCCCTCCACGACGGCTGCTTCCAGAACCCGGCCCACTCTGAGATCCAATTTCATGAAATCCTCGAAGGAACATTCCGGGGCAAGCGGCTCTTCTTCGAGAGGGGAGGGCTTCCCGGATGACGCGCCATCCGCGGATCCGGAGCCATCCGCGGATCCGGAGCCATCCGCGGCGTCTTTGATATCGTCGATCATGGCCTTGACCTTCTTTCTGTCCACGCGCTGGACGAGGTGGCTGAATTCTCCGATCTCGGTCCCTTCCAATACACGGTCTATATCACTCCATCCGAGCTCACCGGTCCCGAGAAGTTTCTCCACTTTCTCGGAAAGCACGGGCAGGATCGGCTTGAGATAAATCGAAAGAATCATTGTGGCGTTGAGAGCGAAAGTCATGACATCTCTGGCCGCTTCCGGGTCCTCTTTCACAAGGACCCAGGGCTTCCAGCCGTCGATCTTCCTGTTGACTTCATCGGCGAGGGCGCAGATTTCGCGCGTCACCTTGGAATACTCGCGCCCTTCGAAGCATTGAGCGATTTTATCCGACGCTTCCCGAAGCGTGTTGAGAACCTTTTTCCCTTCTTCGGACAGGCGCCCCAGCTTTCCCCCGAGCTTCTTCTTCAGCATCTGCGCCGAACGGGACGGGATGTTGGCCAGTTTTCCCACGAGGTCGGCGTTCACCCGGGTCGCGAAGTCTTCGAGATTGAGATCGATATCGGCCGAAACCGCTCCGAATTTACACGCGTAATAGTAGCGCAGATACTGAGGATCGAGGTGTTTCAGATAGGACCTGGCGTCGATAAAAGTGCCCCGGCTCTTCGACATCTTGAGGCCGTTCACCGTGAGAAAGCCGTGCACGTGAATCTTCGGAAGCTTGTATCCCGCCCCCGCAAGCATGGCGGGCCAGTAGATTCCGTGATGGTAGCTGATGTCCTTGCCGATGAAGTGGTGAATCTCCACGTCGCCGGCGAGCCATTCGGCAAGGGTCGTTCCCTGCGCGTCACACCACTTTGACAGAGAGGCGTAGTACCCGATCGGAGCGTCCCACCAGACATAGAAATAGAGCCCCTCACGGCCGGGCACCTCGAATCCGAAGTAAGGCGCGTCCCGAGTGAAATCCCAGTTCCGCAGCCCCGGCTCGAGCCACTTGGATCGGAGCTCGCGGGCGATCTCGGGGTTGATGCTTCCGTCGAGCCACTTGTCGAGGAGATCGCTGAAATCAGAGAGCTTGAAAAAGGCGTGCTGTGATTTTTTGATGACCGGGGTCCCGCCGCAGAGAGCGCAGCGCGGGTCTTTCAGCTCGGTCTGGGAATAAGGTGCGTTGCAGATCTCGCACTGGTCGCCGTACTGTTCTTCGACGCCGCACTTCGGACAGGTGCCCCGGATCAGCCGGTCGGGAAGGAACATGCCGTCCTGCTCGCAGAAGGGCAGCTCCACATCATCGAAAGTGATGTGATCGCTTTGCAGGTTTTTTTCGAAGATCTCCGTTGTGAGCGCGCGGTTTTCTTCGCTGTGCGTTGTGTGGTAGGAGTCGAACAAGATTTGGAAACCTTCGAAGTCCCGCACGTGCTCTCTGCGGCATCTCTGAACGAGCTCTTCGACGGGACAATCCTGTTTCCGCGCAGCCACCATCATGGGCGTGCCGTGGGCGTCGTCCCCGCAGCAGTGGATGCATTCATTACCGCGAAGCTTTTGAAACCTGATCCATATATCCGTCAAAAGATGCCCCACCAGGTGGCCGAGATGAATCGGCCCGTTGGCATAAGGCAAGCCGTAAGTTACGAACAGTCTGCGCCGCATCTATTCCTCCCTGAACGGGTCGGTTTACCGTCAAAGGATATTAATCACCTTGAAAATGCAGGTGATATCATAATCGCTGTCATACTTCCGGGCAAAGGTCTAACCCGGTTATTTCGGTTTCTGAACCGGCGATTTCGGTTTCTAAACCGGCGATTTCGGTTTCTGAACCGGCGATTTCAATCTCCGGCAACAAACTCGACCACCCTTTCGATCACTTCCCGATCTTCATGGTCCCAAAATAGATGGTGGTTCGACAGGTCGAACCAGGCGATCTCCTTCTGATCGGACGCGATCAAGGCATAGCACTCCTCGACAGCGATCGAGGACGAAGCCATGTCGCCGTGAGATTGGAGGACCAGGACAGGGCACTCGATCCTGCCAAGAACACGGGGATCGCCGGCGCGGCGTCCCAGCTCGATGAGTTCGCTGACCGACCTGGTGGGGAAAACGCGGTAACAGAAGATTTTGTCCTCCACACCCTCCTTGTTGACGCGCTTGAAGCTGCCGGGCTTCATCACGTAGGGGAATATGGGGCTCAACAGGTCATTCCATGTCTTGGGAGAGAGGACGTAATACCACTTGTAGGTCACGGAAAAGTATGGAGCCGCGAGCACGAGCCGGTCTACAGGCTCTTCCGAAGCGAGGAGAACGGCCAGCGCTCCGCCCATG
Source organism: uncultured Phycisphaerales bacterium (assembly GCA_964633825.1). GTDB lineage: Bacteria > Planctomycetota > B15-G4 > B15-G4 > CAYZWU01 > CAZWHE01. The sequence goes on from CAZWHE010000006.1 coordinate 26,782, forward strand.
GAAAAACCCGCCACGGCAACACGCGGATATTTTTCTTTCAGATCGAGGAATTCCCTTCTCACCGCATCGATCTGATCGTCCGCGCTCAGCTCGGCCAGGTCGAGGGGCGTCGTGCCGTGTCCCGGCAGAAGCATCGCCCTCACTGCAACGCCTTTTTCGTGGAGGCGCTCGCCCAGATCGTGGAAATCGACGGGCGACCCGATCCATCCATGCACGAGAAGGACCGCCCTATCGCCAGGGCCCTCGAAAAAGAACGGCTCCGTTCCGCGGACGATTCCCGTAACCGGATCGCGGTCCGCTCTCAGGTCCTCTTTCTTCAGAGCGCTCCGGGCCGAACAGGAATAACAGAACCCGGCCACGAGCAGGAGCAGAGAGGCGGCGGCGAGAAAGAGCAGGCTTTTTCCGACACGCTTCACGACAATGTCTCCTTTTTCAGAGAACGAAATATCTCCAGAGTGGCCGCGGCGGTCTTTTCCCACGTGAACATCCCGGCCCTTTTCAGGCCGCGGCAAGATAGCCCTTTCCGGAGAGAGCCGTTGCGGGCGATCCGGTCCATCGCTCCTGCAAGAGCCGAAGGGTCTTCGGGATCCACGAGGAGAGCCGCTTCGCTTCCCGTAATCTCAGGCATGGAAGAACGATTGGACGTGATCACGGGACATCCGAAGGAGAGCGCTTCGGCAACGGGAAGCCCGAAACCTTCACAGAGAGAAGGATAAACCAGGGCAAGGGCGCTTCGGTATAGGGCGGCCAATTCGCGATCATCCAGATCTGTGAGGAGGCGAACCCGGTCCCGCACATGCGAGTCGTCGAGCTTCTTCAGAAAAGGCCGATAGAGCCAACCCCGCTTCCCGCCGATGACAAGCCTTGTATCCGGAAATGACGGTGCGATCGACTCGAAAGCTCTGAGCAGGCGTTCGTGGTTCTTGCGCGGCTCGAGGGTTCCTATGGAAAGAAAAAAGGGCGCTCCGGTCGCGATTTCGCTGTCCGCAGCGGCGATTTCGCTGTCCGCAGCGGCGATTTCGCTGTCCGCAGCAACGGCAGGATATCTCCGGACCAGATGATCACCGCCGAGCGGGACCATGTGAACCCTGTCCCGGCACGACGGGAAGCGGCGTTCGAGAGCAAGAACGGTTGCACGCGAAGGGACAATAACGGCCGCTGCATCCTCCAGCTTGCGGCGCATTCTTTTCCATACACTCCGGCCGAACCCGGATTCGTGCCACTTCTCCGACTCGAGAAAAGTGAGATCATAGACCACGACACAGCAGGGGGTTCTCTTCAGCGGCGGGTAAACAAGATCGGTGTAGAGAAAGAGGTCGAGCCGGCCCGTGAAATCCTCAACACCCATCGCACCAAAGCGGCCCAAGAGATCGAGGAGCCGGCCGGGGAAACGCTTTCTCACGAGAACGACCTTTTCAGACGGGAGCGGGTGGAAGCCTTCTCCTTCGGCCAGAGACACGCCGAAGAGACACAGCGACTCTTCCCCTGCGAGAAGGGGCGTCATGGCGGCCGTGATCTCTCGAACGTAACGGCCGATTCCCGTGCCGCCGAGAAGCGCCGGTCTGTAGTCAATTCCGATCTTCATCGTTCAAGTCGAAAGGTAAAAGCTTGAGCACAAAGAGGCAAATCAGAAACAGCGCCGCCAGGACGGAGAGCGTCGCGAGCACGGGCGCTCCGCGGAGCGTATATGATGCAAGGCCGATCACGGCCGTGACGGGAAGGATTTTCAAAAAATCGGGCTCGATCATCGAAAAACCGGTGAGGCGCTTCACGCTCACAGCCGCGGCGGCGAGCACGAAAGCCTCGGTGATCACCGTCGCCCAGGCCGCCCCTTCGATGGAATAGGGCGGGATGAGAAGGAGATTGAGAACAACATTGATGAGGAGTCCGGCCAGGGAGATCCACGCGAATGTCTTCTGCCGTCCCGCCGCGATCAATGCCGAAACATGGGGATATGTCAGGAAAACAAGCGCGACCGCGGCGGCAAGAACAGCGAGACAGCTCGCCGAGCGGGCATAGGTCTCGGGATAGATCAGAACGAGCACGGGCCGCGCGAGAACGGCCAATCCCACGGCGATCGGCACGCCCGCAACGCCCATGTAGAGAAGGGCTCGGAGAAAGATACGGCGGAAACGCCGTCGATCGAGGCCGGCGATCCGCGAAAAAACGGGAAGAAGAACCTGGTTGAACAGAACGGGAATCATGATGGCAAAAACGAGAAGCCGGTAAGCGGCGTTGTAAAGCCCGACGGCTTCCTCGCCCTGAAGCGGCCGGAGCAGGATCGTATCGACATAAAAATAGCCTATCGAGGTGAGAGCCGATATTCCGAGAGGAAAAGCCTTTCTGAACAAGGACGCCGTTTCGCCCCTCTCCCCGGCAATGAAAGGGGGGATTCGTTTTCGCCCCACGAGGAAGGACACCGTGTTGGAAATCGCGATTCCGGCGCCAAAGGCGACGAGATAGAGGAAGGGCTCGGAGTGTCCGCCCAGGGCGAAAACCAGCGCGAGAACGAAGAAGAGCGTGTGGCCGATCGCCGTGGCCAGCCACATCGTTGAAAACTCCATGCGCACATGGAAAACAACATTAAAACCGCCGAGGGTATGAAACAGTATGTGAAGCGACGCGCCGGCCGCCAGGAGGCGTTCTTCCCGCCCGCTTTCGAAGAGGCATATAACGGCGAGCACAGCGGCGAAGCAGAGAACGCTGATCATCAACCTGAGCAGCGTCAGGGAGTAGAGAAGAGAACCGAGGCGGCCTGGCTCCTTCGACCCCTCACGGACGGCGATGGTGTTGGAACCGAAATCGACGATGACGCTTGCGATCGCAAAGACCGTGTTGTAGAAGGCAAAGAGCCCGAAACCCTCCTCTGTCAGAACGCGCGGAAGAAAGAGGGCGACAACGACGAAGGTCAGGAGGCCCGTGTAGATTTTTCCTGCAAAAGAAACGGTGACATTTTTGAGAACAGTCGCGTTAAGTGTCATGCCTTGCTAAAATACCCGTTCATGTATACAAACAAAAGACCGAACCCCGTCTCCGCTGCCGTGACAGTCCTCCTTGTCTCATTGCTCAACGGATGCCCGGACAAGACGGCGCCTCCGGGCCCCGCCATCATTCGCGTCAACGGCGAGCCCATTACCCTTGAAGAATTCGAAAAAGAGCTCGAATTCGAGCTCACCCACCGCATGATCGCCGAGGAAGAGAGCGAATTCGAGCCGGTCACTCAAGAAGAGATCAAAACCGAAATCATTCACAAGAAGCTCATTCCCCTCGCAGCGGTCAGGAGCAGGTACAGGGACAAGATCCCGGACCTTCTCGACAAAGCGAAAGAGATCCGGGACATGATCAAGGAAGACCGCTCCAACTTCGCCGCGCTCTCCGAGAGGTTTTCCACGCCGTCGGTAGCGGCCAACCGGGGACGCCTCGGACCCATCGGAAGGGGATCGGGCCTCCCCTGCCCTCTTCTGCGGACCGCTTTTTCCATGGGGGCGGGCGATCTCTCCGAGCCCTTTCTCTCTCCCGTGGGCTGCCATGTCCTCTGGGTCAGAAACAGTGTCAAAGGAGCCCTGCCGTGCCAGGACAGGGTGGATGCGGCCCACATCCTCCTCGCCTGGGAAGACAACGACAGATTCCTGCAGGACACGCTCCCCAAGCTTGTGTCCGAGGCTCGCATCGAAATCGTCGATCCCGCCTTCGAGAAGCTCGTTCGAGGGGGAGCAACGAAATAAGAGATCGCTCATTTTTCTGCAAGGAGAGCTCATGACTCGAAAGCTCACCCATATCGACAACGCCGGAAAGGCGCGCATGGTGAATGTGGGGCGGAAAAAAACGACCCTGCGGAAAGCCGTCGCCGGGGCTCGTGTGATCATGAAGAAAAGAACGGTCCGACTGATCAAGGAGAACGCCATCGAGAAAGGCGACGTTCTCGGCACGGCGCGCATCGCCGGCATCACGGCGGCCAAGAAAGCGCACGAGCTGATTCCGCTCACTCATCCCATCGGGTTGGACCACGCCGACGTGGAATTCGAAATCCTCGACAACGGCATCCTTGTCACGGCCACCGCTTCGGTCAAAGCCCGCACCGGCGTCGAAATGGAAGCTCTCACCGCGGCCGCGGCGGCCGGGCTCACCATTTACGACATGGCCAAATCAGCGGACAGGGGGATGGTCATCACCGACCTCGCCCTGTTATCGAAATCGGGCGGGAAATCGGGCTCCTGGAGAAGGAGAGGCTGACATGGGGACCATTACTTCCATCAACGTGAGTCCCGGAAGGGGAACAACCAAGGAACCGGTGGATTCGTGCGAACTGGTGGCGGGACAGGGCATTCGCGGCGACGGACACGAGGGCTTCGGCCGCCGCCAGGTGAGCCTTCTCCCCCTGGAAGCCGAAAAGGAACAGGCCGCCCTTCTCGAAAAAAAAGGACTGTCCGGCGGTGAAGTCGAAATCCGTCCCGGCGTCTACGCCGAAAACCTCACCGTCGACGGCGTCGACTTCGAAAACCTCGCGGTCGGCGATGAGCTCCGCGCCGGCCCTTCGGCTCTGCTCCGCGTCACCCAGATCGGGAAGGAATGCCATTCGGCCTGTGCGATCATGGAAGCGGTCGGGGATTGCATCATGCCCCGGCTCGGGCTTTTCTGTGAAGTGCTCCGGGGCGGTCCGATAAAGATCGGCGACGACATCGAGAAGTGCTGATGCGCCGGGTGTTTGAAACAGAGGCTGACGGCAGCCTGCCCGGCGCTGCGCTCCGCATACGACACATAAAAAAAACGCCCTGCAGCGATATGCCGCAGAGCGCTTGATCTTTCTGGCGAGGGTGAAGGGACTCGAACCCTCGGCCTCCAGCGTGACAGGCTGGCGCTCTAAACCAACTGAGCTACACCCCCGCATTCAACCCGTTTATGAGCCGAGCGGATGGAGAATTATAAGGTCGAAAAGATTGAATGCAACTCAATTCACCCTTTCCAACCCCTTTTTTTCACTTCCTCAGGGTCAGCACGAATCCCTTCTTTTCGGGAAGCACGTTGACGTTCTTTCCGGACTTAAGAGCCGCTACAAAATCCTGGATGTCGGGCAGCGACGAGCTCGTGCTGAGCTTGATCATCTTTCCGGTTGAAGCCGGTCCGGTTCGGACGGCCGATCTCGCGGCATATGAGGTTTTCTTTTTCCTGCCCGGCCTGCCCCGTCTCACGTTCGCCTTTCCGCCGGCTGCCTGCCATCTTTCAACGGAATTTTTGCTCACGAGAAGCCCGCGGCCTTTTCCTCTCGTTCTGAACGGGAACCTGTCGCGCAGGCGCCACATACAGAGCGTTCCCTTCTTGACGCTGATCATGTCAGCGACATCTTGAAGTGTAATCCAGTCAGTCATTTTGTTCTCCGTAACTAACAACAATGCAAAAATATACTTATCGCATTATCAGAAAGATTTAACAAAAACACCAGGTTATTTTTTAATAACGTCTATCCATAAATTATCTTGGATATACACATCATATGCGAGGTTAACGGATATGCCTCGAAATCACCGATCGGGCATATTTTTACGTCGCGAAAAATCACTTCATCGGCCGCGGAAGCTTGACATCGCTTATCGGCGGAACTTCCGCTCCGATGCCTATACTGCCGAGCTCTTTTCCCGAAAGCTCCCGCATGGCCAGCGCGTATGCCCTGCCCTCCCGGGTCATGAGTTTCATTGCTTTCCACCCCGCCGACGAGTTGATGATTCTTTCGATTTCTTCGGCTGTCACTTCCTTCTCTCTGAAATCGGCCAGGCATTCCCGGACGGCGTTCAAGGCCTCCTCAGCGGATTTTGTCGTACCGATCCTGGTCCAGAACCACCCCGTATCGCCATAGTGCGAAATACTCGCTCCCATTCCATAGGCGCCGCCCTCGACCTCTCTCCACTGAAAAGTCACATCAGAAGAAAAAAGGCTGACGGCAACGGAAAGGCCCCCCGAATTTTCCTGCTCATATTTAAAGGGATACCCGTAGATTACATAGTTACGCTTTCCCTCTTCGATCACTTCGATTGTTCCCTTTTCGACGGGCTCAAAGGAATCGGGCGGTCTTGGAAGCTCGGAACAACGGTCCATACCGCCGAATGAATCGATTACAACCCGAGCCGTCGTACGGATAGGAAGCGCCGATACAACAGTCACAATCATGTTGTTGGGGGCAAAATAGTTTTTGTGGAACGTTTTTATATCGTCGTGCGTGATCTGTTGGATTGTCTCCGCAGTTCCTGTTACGGGCTTCAAGAAGAAAGCTCCGGGAAAGACTTTCTCGAGAAACTTCTTTTTGGCCCGGGCGCTCACCCGCGAGGCCGATTGCGCGGCCAGATGTTTCATGCTGCGGCGCGCTTTCTCCACGTTGTCCTCGGTCAGAGCGGGATCTTCGATTACGCGCGCCAGAAGATTCAATCCCTCTACACAGTATCGTTCGAGCGTCTGCAGACGGATATACGAAAAAAACGGGGTCGTATAGTAATCGTCGTGTGAGATAAAGCCGAGATCGTAGTACTTGACCCTGGCGCCGATGGCGTCGAATGCTTTTTCCAGCTCATCCCCCGACATGCCGCCTCCTCCCATGGGAAGAATGTGATGGAGGAAGTCGGCGATGCCGTCCCTGTCTTCCGGCTCGACAAAGCTCCTGTCGCGGAACAGAATGTGCGCGGCAAAGACATCGGAACCGAAGCTCTCTTCGATCACGGCGGTCAGGCCGTTATCGAGCTGAAACCGGGCCGTCTTCCTGCCTGAAATATCCTTCTCTTCCCAGGTGCCGGCCAGGACGCCCTCGGGCGGTCCCTCTTCTTTCCCGTCTCCGCCGGCCGGCGGTTCATAGACCGTGACCAGGGGTAAGGGATTTCGAAAACAAGCGGCCACGGCCGAAGCGGCGTCAGCGGGCTGAACACCCCTGATCTTAGCCGCGTAGCCATCGCCCACGAAATCTCTGATACGCTCGAATGGTATCACGGCGAGAAGCGGAGCTTTGAGCATTCCATAGTAGTGGAGGCGCTCGAGGTTGAATTTTTCTTCCGATTCCAGGACGACCACGAACCGTTTCAGATCTTCTTCGGGAAACAGGTCGGGGCCGATGTTGGCCAGACAGTCGATCATGATTGCGGCGGTTTTCTCATGATCGGCGTGAACATCGACGTCGGCCTTGACCGTGACCCACGAAAAGTCTCTGTTGTAGCCCACTGTTGCGCCGGTTTTCGAGCACCCGTAAACAGCCAGTGCGTCTTTGATAACACTCGACGACGCCGAATCGAGAACGCTCACGCCCATTTCGAAGCTGTGAAAAACGGAATCACGGGGATGAGGGCCTTTAACTGTGACCCAGACCGATTTTTTCTTCCCCATGTTCTTCAGAAAGATTACGGACCGTTCTCCAAGGATATCTCCTACGGGCTCGAAGCGCGGTTTTCCAGCGCCCCGGTCCGGCAAGGATCCCCCGAAATGCCCGCGATAGAGCTCGACGACCTCCTCTTTTTTAAAGTCCCCCATGACGAGGGCCGTCATGTTGGAGGGCTTGTACCACTTGTGATAGTAGTCGACGATCTTTTCACGCGGAATGGCATTGACCGAGTCCTCGCTGCCGATGACGTCCATCACGTACGGAGTTCCCCTGAAGAGATCGCCGTCGTGCCCCGACGTGTCCGGACCCATGCGGTATCCCAGGTCGTCGCTCTTCATTTCGTTGATCACAATGCCTTTCTCCTTTGCGATCTTTTCCTCGGGAATCGTCGAGTGGAGGAGCATGTCGGCCTGAATGTCGAGGGCCCTCTCGAAACAATCCTTCCGCGCCAGAACCATGTAGACCGTACAGTCCGTCCGCGTGAAAGCGTTGTTATAGATGCCGAGAAAATCGATTTCGTCGTATAGCTCCTTCTGGGTCCGCCGCTCCGTCCCGTTGAAGAGGAGATGCTCCAACAGGTGGGAAACGCCGTTGATTTCAGACGTTTCATTTCTCACACCCGTGCGGACAACCACGATGGATGCCACCATGGGAGAAAAGTGGGTTTCCATCAAGACCAGCTGAAAGCCGTTGTCGAGCTCTACGAATTCGGCCTCCTCAGCGGCAGCGGAGGAGAATAAAAAGACCGTGGCCATGACGGGGATAATGATGAGAATCCGGATCTGCATGTTTATTCCTCGATGTTTCAATTTGAAAAGATAGATGAAACCACAAAACCCTCTCCAATGAACCGATCATTGAAAAGAAAACCGTCGAGCCGGAATTACACCAAGACAAGGGAAAATAAAAAACCGAAAAGTTCTCCGGAATCAACGGACACGGTCTTAGCCCGGTTATTGCCGTCAATAACGACTGTTGCCAAGACAGAGCCTGTCGTATACTCTTCCACCGAACCGCCGTCCTGCGTTCCGGAGATCCTTTTTCATCCGGGCCGTCCGTTGGAAACGGGCCGTTTATTTTATTGACGGTTCACAGCCGGAGGCCGTGGCTATCAGCGACTTCGTCGAACAGACTCACAGGGGCTTCAAGATCACTCTCGATCCCGCATTTCGAAGGGAATCGGAAGCGGTTCTCGATCTCCTTGAAGGCCGGGTGGGGACCGGGGAGGTGATCAAGAGCAACATGGTCCGAACCGTCTCCCGGGTCGAGGCCTCCGGAACGGGCCTCATTTTGAAGCGCTATCACTCGGGCGGTTTTCTGAATGTCCTGAAAGGGCTGGTCCTTCCATCCCGGGCATCGAGAGAATGGTCGGCCATGCTGCGTCTCAACAAGCTGGGAATTCCCACGGCCCGCCCCGTGATCTACGGTGAAAAAAGAAGGTTCGGGTTTCTCGTGGACGCCTTTTTCGCGTCAACCGCCATCGAGGACGCCCTTCCCTTCATGTTCTTCATCGGACGCGCCAAAAAAGAGGGCTTCTGGAACGAATCTCTCAAGAACGTTCTTTTTGAAAAACTCGCCCGGCTCACGGCCGCGCTCCACGACGGCGCCGTTTTCCACGCCGATTTTCACCTCGGAAACGTGCTTGTCACCCGGAAGGGAGACGCCGACCCGGACGTTTTCATCATCGACCTCCACACCCTTTCCTTCCCGGGAGTCGTCTCGATGGGAAGGGTTCTGCTCAACCTCGCCCGCGTGGCCGAATCCCTCAGGCACGCCGAAAAGGGGGACGTGACCCTCTTTCTCGATAAATACCTCACTCTCTATCCCGGTCATCTCCTCGAAACAGCATCTCTGGAGAAGGCGGTTTTCAAGCGGGTGAACGCCCTCGACCGGCGCAAGCTCAAGAGCCGGACGCGCCGCTGCCTGCTCGAGAGCTCGGAGTTCACCTTCGCCCGGGCCGGCGGTTTCTCGATGAACGTGAGGAGAGACTGCGAACCCGCCTGGATCGCCGGGGCGATCGGAATTCACGACTCCGTGCCGCGCGAAGGGGACGACAGGCTCATCCTGCCTTCGGACAAGAACAAGTTCACCGTCGTGAAAGTGGAGACTCCGGCGGGACCGGTCGGGTTATGCGTCAAGGAATACCGGAGAAAATCCTTCCCGCGAAGAATGTTTTCTTCAGAGGCAAAGCGGTCATGGATCGTGGGGCGCGGCCTGGAAGTGCGCGGCGTCGCGACACCGCGGACCGCGGCCTGGGTCCGGGGAGGAGGCCGGGAATTCGTCGTGACACGCCATATTGAAGGCGCGGAGCAGCTCGGTGTTTATGCACAGAAAAAACTGAAAGGCCTGGAAGGATCGGAAAAAGCTTCCTTCATACATTCATTCATCAGGGAGATGGTTCACTTCATCCGGCTGATTCACAACAACGGAATCCGCCACGGCGACATGAGTGAAAAAAACATCCTCGTACGCGAAGAAAAAGGGCGCCGAGCCCTCTACCTGACCGATCTCGACACCGTTTCCTTCGCCGGCCGGCTCAACGAACAATGGATCATCAGGAACCTGGGCCAGTTGGGGCAGCTTCCGGCCGAGGTGGACGTCCTCGTGAAAGCCCGCTTTCTCAAGACATATCTGGGAGAGGGCCGCAATCGGGATCTGCGGAAATATCTTCGCGCCGTGGACGGCATCATCCTGAAGCGGATGGCCGTCGAAAGAGCCCATTTTCTGAAAATCGGTTTTCCCGATCCCTACCCCATCCCGTCGGTGCTCAAGAGGGAATGGTGACATGCCCGGCCCGGTCAGCATCGTGATTCCGAGCTACAACGGAATCGATCTCCTCAAAGCCCACATCCCGAGCGTGCTGGCCGCGCTCGAGTCGTACCGCCCCGGCGGCGAGATCATCGTCGTGGACGACGGCTCGTCCGACGGAAGCATCGCATGGCTCGAAGCCCGGGCGCCGGCCCTGTCTTTTCTCAGCCACGGAGAAAATCTCGGATTCGCCCGGGCCTGCGCCACGGGCATCGGCCGGGCCCGCCACCCTCATGTGATTCTGCTGAACAGCGACGTCGAGGTTCTGCCCGGCTTCATCGAACCGCTCCTCACCGCGCTGGAAGGGGACGATGTCTTTGCGGTCCAGTCCCTCTCCCTCGAGGAAGATCGCACCGGTGTGGACGAAAACGTCAAAGTCCCGCGTTTCAGTTGGGGGAAGCTCAAGCTCGAAAAATTCCGCGACAGCTCCATCGAGGAGGTCCGGAAATCGACTGAGAGCCCCTGTCCCACGCTCTTTGCAACAGGCGGTTTCCTGGCCGTGAAAAGAGCTCTCTTCCGGGAGCTCGGCGGATTCGACCCCCTCTTCGAGCCCTATTACTACGAAGACCTCGATCTCTGCTACCGCGCCTGGAAGAGGGGGCGGCGGGTCCTGTTCCAGCCGGCGAGCGCCGTGGTCCATCGCCATCGCTCGGGCACGATACTGACCCACAACCGGAAGGAGCGCGTCCTAACCGTCATGGAGAGAAACAGGCTCCTCTTTACCTGGAAGAACATCACGGCGCCCCGTCTTTTCTGGGCCCGCCACGTTCTTCCGCTTTTTCTGAAGGCGCTCTTCAAGTGGATCGTCTTCGACTTCCGGTTCTACCGGGCCCTCTTCGGGGCTCTGGGACGGACGGGCCCCGCGCTGGCCGGCCGGAAGATCGAGAAGAGGGACGCAACAAGAGGGGACGAGGAAATCTTCCGCATCATCAGGGACGCCGCGCCCCGCGGGATTCGATGACGCCGCGATCACTCCTCCCCGGCGTCTTCATCCCCCTTGACCAGGTATCCCACGGTGAGCCCCTGGACGATCACGGAAAAGAGCGCGACAAGATAGGTGCTCGTAATGAGGAGGTCCCTGTGCTCGAAGGGGGGAAGGGAAAGCACGAGTGCGACGGAGATCCCGCCCTTGAGCCCGCTCCAAGTGAGAATCCGGATCACGCGCGGTGAAAAGGAGCGCCGCGCCGCCCGGAGAAGCGTGATGGGAACGGCGACGCTGACAAAGCGCGCCGCGAGGACGATGGGGATCGCCGCCATCCCGGCGGCCAGGACTTTCCCTTCGAAGGTGACGGCAAAGAGCTCCAGCCCGACGAGAAGAAAGAGGACGGCGTTGAGGATATCGTCCACGAGAGACCAGAATTTCTCGAGATGATCCACGGTGACGTCGCTCATGGCGAAGCGCCTTCCCTGGTTGCCGACGAGCAGCCCGGCCATGACGACGGCGATCGGACCGGACATTCCGAGGGCCGACGCGATCGAGTTGGTCCCCGTGACCAGCGCCAGGGTGATCATCAGCTCCACCTGATAATGATCGATCGTTTTCATGGCGCGGTAGGCGACGTATCCGATCACGAGACCGAGAAGCGCTCCCCCCACGGCCTCCTGAAAAAAGAGAAGGACGACCCCGCCGGCCCCCTCCACGTGGTGTTCGCCCAGGCCGGCCATGGCGATGAGCATGAAGAAGACGACGAGACCCACGCCGTCGTTGAAGAGCGATTCGCCCGCGATCTTGGCTTCGAGGCTCGCCGGGGCCCGCGTGTTTTTCAGGACGCCGAGCACGGCCACGGGATCGGTGGGAGAGATCAAAGCGCCGAAAACAAAGCAGACGAGGAGGGGAACATGGAAACCGATCTCATCGAAAAGCCAGAAGCTCAGCCCCCCCACGGCCGCCGTGGAAAGGGCGACGCCCACCGTGGCCAGCGACCCGATCGCCCATTTCCTCTTGAGCAGCTCGTCGAGGTTGATGTGAATGGCCCCGGCAAAGAGGAGAAAGCACAACATTCCATGGAGCAGGGTTCGGCTGAAGTCGAGCTTGCCCACGCTGGACGCCACCCGCTCTCTGAGGCCCATAGCGGGAAAGACCGCGTCGAGAGCCAGAAGCGCCACGGAGCAGGCCAGGGTGATGACCATCAGCCCGATCGTTGACGGCAGCTTGAAAAAACGATGATTCACATACCCGAAAAGGGCCGCCAGAGCCAGAAGGACGGCGGCGACGTCAAGAAAATCCATGGCAGATCCTCAAGGGAGACTCATGTTTTGTTTTCTTTGAGAACGTGTTGATCTGTCGTATTATAATATGAAGGATCCGTACGAACTCCTCACACCGGTGGCTGCCATAACCGGAATCTTTTTTGAGAGCAGGAACGAATCTCATGCAGATGGTAAATCATACTCCCCCCCTCCTGTCCAGGCAGACGGCCGCTTTTCGCCCGCTCTCCCTGACGAACATTCTTATATTCATGACGATTTTCTATCTTGCCTCGGCGGGAGCTGCGGCTTTCGGGAAGGACAAGGATCCCGAGGTCAAGGCCGTCATCAAATACATCGGCAAGGACGAGGACGGGGTCGACAAGACCTTCATCGCCGACCTGCTTTGGGGGCTCGACTATACCCGGAATCCCCCCGTGTTCCAGGACAACATCGTCAAGAAAGGCGTCAGGCTGCAGAGCCTCAAGGTCGGGATCTTCGCCGTACAGGACAAAGACGGAGAACTGGTCAACATCAAGTACAAGAAAAAGACGATTTTCCTCAACACCGATTATTACTGGGACCCGGAAGATCCGAACAAGAGGATAACCCCAGTCGTCCGCGGATATTTCTATGAAGACCTGATCAAGATCTTCAAGAAGAAGCTCAAGACATCGAAGGCCACGAAGGACAAGGTCCTGAAACGCCAGAAGCTTCTCCGTCTCCTGAGCTGGTGCGACGGCCACTACCTCCCCAGCTTGAAAAAAAAGGTGGAGAAAGAGCTGAAGCGCATCGACTCCGAGGTGATCGAGGGGGAAAAAAGCGGCGATTTTTTCAAGCACACCGAGAAGCAATCCGCTCTCGTGGAAGCGATCAAGGGCCTGAAAGACATCGGGACCGTCTCTCTCGCATCGTCGGAACACATCACATTGGCTTCCGACTTTCTTCCGCCCAAGACGATCCAGAGAATGCTCAAAGTCGGTGAGCGCGTCTTCCGCGACTTCACGGAAACGATGTACGTCAGCGGCGTCAAGAACCTGAAGCCCATTCCCGAAGGCGAGATCTGCAGGATTTACTACTTCAGGCACATCACGACGCTCGAAGACTGTCTCAGGAACGCCAGCAAGTTCGCGCCCGGCCACGGCAACGTAACGCACAAAAAATCTCTCGAGCGGTTTCTCCAGTCGGGGGGAGTGGGAATGTCCGTCTTGAACCACAAGATGAAGACAAGGCTCAAGGTCAGCATGTCCGCTCTGGAATCACGCGACAGGGACGATCCCGAAAAGATCAATAAGCGGGGCAGTCCTTCCCATGACTTTACGAACAACCTGATCAGTTATCTCGCCAACGCCTTGATGGACAACTGGCTCGGCGAGCCGCCGGTCATTCAGAATCACATCAGCATGCCGTGGCTCTCCGAGGGCTTCTCCCACTATCTCTGTATCAAAAACCTCGGTGTGCTCGGAGTTTTTACATCGGACTTCGATTTCACATACGCCAAGTCGGACTCGGGCGGGGGATACAGATGGACCGGCGACATCGAAGAAACCATGCACCGCATCGCCTACGATAAATCAGTCGAAAAATTCGAGGACCTCATCCGCATCTCGCACTACAGGAACCTGAAAACGGAAAGCGTGGCGAAGAGCGTGAGCCTCATCGACTTCCTCATCGAATCCAACAAGATCGGTTTTCTGAACTTTCTGAAAGACATGCAGAAGCATTACAAGAAACTCGGCAAGACCCAGGATCAGCTCGCTTTCATCAACGGTCTCGACAAGATCGTGAGCGACAACCTCGGGTCGGCCGGGGAGGCCGGTTCGGGAATGGCTTCCCGGTCCAGAAGAAAATCCGCCTCCCTCGAATCGGTGGAGGACATGGAAAAAGCCTGGAGAGAATGGGCCAAGAACTGGATCAAGGGAAAGAAGAAGAGGTAGGGGGACACAACAGGTAATCACGCGCACCGGTTTTTTCATCACACAAAAAAGAAAGGGAAATACAACGATTCTTCTGGGCCACAAGGGGCCCGGGTAAAATCCTCAAGATTTCCCTTTCTTTTTTGTGTGATGAAAAAAGCCTCTCCTGCTGTTTGTGTTGGCGGGCTGAAAGGGGAATAAGCCGTCCAAAGGGGGTTTTGTAGCCAGGAACAAGGATTTAGCGTGAGGGAATACCCGTAAAGAAAAGCGCACGGAAAAAAGGTACTCTTCAGTAGACAAAGAAAACCAAAACTGAGGAGACCATTAACCGTGCGCGTGACTACTTTACTGAGAAAACTTGTGGGAATAAAGCAAACAATCGTCAAGGGATTGAGAATCGTGGATGGTAGCCTGGTGCTCGAAGTTTGTCCGACCTGGAGGAAGGCACGTTGTTCGCGGTGTGGAAGAGTCCGGCCGCTTTTCAACACGCTGGGTCCACGTTGCTGGCGGCACCTGAACTTTGGTGGAGTGTTGGTCTACCTGGAGTACAGTGTTCGCAGGGTGAGTTGCCGATGCTGTGGTGTCGTGGTGGAAAAGGTTCCGTGGAGTGATGATGCGCGGTCACGCTTCACCACGGACTTCGAGGAATCGGCGGGCCACTTGGTCCAGCGCTGCGATAAGACGAGCGTTCAAGAGGTTTTCAGAATAACCTGGCGAACGGTGGGCACGATCGTGGATCGGGTATACAAGCGTCACCGTCCTGAAGATCCCTTGAAGGAGCTGAAGAACATCGGTGTGGACGAGGTCTCGTACCGGAAGGGGCATCGGTATCTGACGCTGGTCTCGAATCATGATGCGGGACGCTTCGTATGGGGTAAGGAGGGCAAGAACGCCGAAACCTTTGCTGGATTCTTCGAGGATCTTGGCGAAGAACGCTGCCAGGGGATCGAGCTGGTGAGCATGGACATGAGTGAAGCCTACATCCAAACGGCCCGCCGAAAGGTCCCTCAAGCCCAAATCGTCTTTGATCGTTTTCACGTGCAGCGTCTGGTAAGCGATGCGGTGGATCAGACCCGGCGGGAGGAATGGCGCCGTCTGAGTGAAATCAGTCAGGAAGCAGCTCAAGAGATCAAGGGGATGCGCTGGGCATTTCTGAAAAACCCCTGGAACCTCACGGCTGTCCAGAGCAGCCGCCTCTCCAGCCTTCCGAGGGAGAACGCGAAGCTGTACCGGGCCTATCCGCTGAAAGAGAGCTTTGCAAGCATCTTGGATCGCCGCCAGCCCAACGTGGCCAGGGATAAACTCAAAGACTGGCTTTCATGGACCAGCCGTTCACGCTTGCCCGCCTTCGCAAAAGCGGGCCGGACTATCCGCAAACATCTTGACGATATCGTGGCCTACGTCCGATTTCGGCTCACGAATTCTGTTGCGGAAGGACTGAACAACAAAGTGCGGTTATTGACACGGAGAGCCTACGGATTCCATTCTGCAGACGCTGTTATCGCCATGGTTATGCTGTGCTGTACCGGAATTCACTTGACCCCTGTCGTGAAAACACTGTCCTGTTGACCAACACAAACAGCAGGAGAGGCTGAAAAAACCGGTGCGCGTGATTACCTGTTGTGTCCCCGTCTCTCTTCCAGCCTCGCAATGGTCACGGCGCCGCACGAATCCGACCAGACATTGACCATGGTGCGGCACATATCGAGCACGCGGTCCACGGCAAGGATGATGCCGATCCCTTCGAGAGGCAGGCCGATGGCGGTCAGGATGATCGAGATCATCACCATTCCGGCCATGGGCACGCCCGCCGCGCCGATCGATGCGGCCAGCGCCGTCACAACGACCAGAAACTGCTGGCCGAAAGTGAGCGGGTCCACTCCGCCCGCCGTCATGTAAATCTGGGCGATGAAAACAGCCGCCACGCACTCGTAGAGAGCGGTCCCGTCCATGTTGACCGTGGCGCCGAGGGGAAGCACGAAACTCGAGATCTTGTTGGGCACGCCGGCCTTCTTTTCGACGCATTCCATGGTGAATGGCAGGGTCGCCGACGACGAACTGGTCGAAAACGCCGTAAGCAGCGCCTTGGCCATGGCCGAAAAATGATGCAAAGGATTGGCGCGCGCCACGAGAAAAAGGATAAGGGGGAGCGTCACACAGGCGTGAATGGCCAGCCCGCCCAGAACGCAGAGGGCGTAGAGCCCGAGATTGGCAAAGGCTTCGAACCCCACCTCCGCCACGACCTTGGTGATGAGGGCGAAAATCCCGACAGGCGCGAACCAGATGACGAAACGCACGATCTTCATCATCACCTGGAACCCGCCTTCGCAGAAACGGCTCAGCGTCCCGCGGTGCGGCTCCGGAATACGGGCGACAAAAATCCCGAAGAAAAGGGCGAAAACAATGATCTGGAGCACGTTCGGCTCCACCATGGCCCGGACCGGATTGGTGGGAACGAGGTTGAGCAGAAAGTCGAACAGGAACTCGCCCACCCCTTTGTCCGCCGCTTCCAGGCCGGCCGGAGCCTCGGTAAAACCGAATTCGGCGCCGATTCCGGGCCTGACGATGTTGACGAGAGCAAGACCGGTCAGGATGGCCAAAAGGGACGTGCTCAGGTAATAGCAGACCGTCTTGAGGCCGATACGGCCCAGCCCCCCTCCTCCTCCGATGGAGAGCACGCCGCTCACAATGGAAAAGAAGATGAGGGGCACAATGATCATCCGGAGAAGCCTCAGAAAGATCTCCTTGAGGAACCCCGTAAACTGTTTCAGAAAGATCTCTCCCCCCGACAGATCATCGGGAGAGGCCTGGAAAAGATCTTTCACCAGGAGCCCGAAGACTACGCCCACGGCAATGGCGATAACGATCCAGGCGTTCAGCGAGAGTCTCAAAAGAATCCTCCCGAAATCATCTTGCCGCCGGCCCCGAAGCCTTATTCGCCGCCGTAGCCGAGCCCCTTCAGTTTTTCGATTACATCCGGGTCGACGGGACCGCCCCGCTTCCTTCCGGCGTCAAAGTCGTCGGCCCAGCGCCTGAGCCTCTCCTTCAGAGATTTCATGATCTGCCCCAGCTCTTCGTCGCCTGCCAGATTGGTTATCTCCCCGGGATCGTCGTTCACGTTGTAGAGGCCGTGCCAATCGCCCATACAGGGAAGCTCCACATACTTCCAAGCTCCCTGCCGCACCATCTTGGCCTTGTTGTAGTTGGGACGCACGGCGCCTTCCTCTGCGGGATAAGGCTTCGTGCTCTCGGCAAACCGGAACTCGGGCGGTTCCACCTCGCCGCTTCCCGCAACGAGGGCATGAAAACTCCGGCCTTCGAATTCCGGCGGCGCCTCCACGCCGGCCAGGCCGCAGAGAGTGGGGCCGAGATCGATATTGGAAAAACCGCAAACCTTCTTCTTGCCCACGGGAACGAAACCGGGACTGCTGACGATCAGGGGGATGCTGATCGCCGTTTCGAACACCGAATAGCCGTGATTGAAGTAGTCGGCATGCTCCCAGAAGGTCTCACCGTGATCGGCCGTGAAAACAATGACGGGCTCTCCGATCTCGCCGTCCTTCGCAACGCGGCGGACACGATTTATTAGCCGGCCCACCTCCTCGTCCATGTACCTGATCTCGGCGCAGTAGAGGTCGTGGAGGTTCTTCTCGAAGTCGCCCGGTCTGCCCTTCGCCTCGTTGAGCTGGCTCTGGGCCTTGCCGATGTCGTGCATGGTCGCTTTTCTGATCGCCGGCCGCGTGGTCTGGAACATTTTCGCAAAGCGGTCGGGCGGCCTGTACGGATAGTGGGGATCGAAATAATGGACAACGGCAAAGAAGGGCTTGTCCTCTCTCCTGTTCAGCCATTGGATGAAGCTCCCCGTCACCTCGCCGGCCTGTCTCATCAGGTTGTTGTCGGGCAAAATCGTGACCTGCGTGAGGCTGTCGTCGAAATGATCGAAACCCCTGTCAACGCCGAAGTCTGAGTGCACACAGTAACTCGAAACAAAGGCCGCCGTCTCGTATCCGGCGTCCCGGAAAGCTTCGGCCAGCGTGGGGAGATCATCGAAGGGCGGAAAGCTGTTTCTGAAAGCCCCGTGATCCTTGGGATAATGCGACGTGAAGAGCGTGGTGAAGGATGCCAGCGTGGACGGCACCACGGTGCTGAAATCAATGAACAGGGTTCCGCTCGCCGCCAGCTTGTCGATGTTGGGACTCGTGGGTCTCTCGAAACCGTAACACCCCAGGTGATCGGTGCGCAGCGAATCGACAACAATGAGAAGCACGTTTTTTTGATCGCCCGATGAAAAAATGAAGGATTTCAAAAGAAGGCCGGCAATGATGAGAATCAATACACACGCGGTGGCGACAAGGAGAAGGCGGCCGGGCGATCGGCCCTCCTGGCCTAAAGGCAAGGTCTTTGTTTTCTCGTTCATTGCATCCCTTGAACGGTTCGTTGAAAAGGCCTGAGCCGTTGTGGCATCATTCCGGCTGCCCGTTGCGGCCGGCCACACAGATCGAGTCGGCGAAACCGAACAGGAGGAGACAGTCTAATGAACACGATCTTTTACTACCACCCTGTTTTCCTCGAACACAATACGGGGTCTCACCCCGAGTGCTCCGATCGGCTGGACGTTATTCTCTCCGGCCTGAAGGAGGCTTACGGCAAAAACCTTTCGATCCACACCCCTCGAACCGCCTCTTCGGGCGACATGGAAACCCTCCACGACAAAAGCTATCTCGCTCACGTCGAAGCGCTCTGTAAAAGGGGCGGCGGGTTTCTCGACGGCGACACGCCGGTTTCGGCGCGCTCTTTCGAGGCCGCCCTGGCCGCAGCCGGCGCCCTCTTCGACGGCGCCGACGCGCTCGTTGAAGAGCGCGCTCGATCGGTCTTTGCGCTCGTTCGGCCGCCGGGCCACCACGCGCGTCCCGCCGCCGGAATGGGGTTCTGTCTGATCAACAACATCGCCGTCGCCGCCGATTACCTGAAAAAACACCACGGTCTGGAAAGGATCCTGATCGCTGACTTCGACGTTCACCACGGGAACGGCACCCAGGAGATGTTCTATCGTGACGAGTCGGTCTATTTCCTCTCCATCCACCGCTTCCCGTTCTATCCCGGAACCGGGAGCGCTGCGGAAAGGGGCGACGGCCCGGGAGAGGGCACGACGCTCAACATTCCGGTCCCCTACGGGACCCCGCCGGATGAGATCGTCCGTTCTTTCCAACGGGCGCTTGAACAAGCAGCCGCGGCGCACTCCCCGCAGGCCCTTCTCGTGTCGGCCGGTTTCGACGGTTTCGCCGAAGATCCCGTGGGCGGGCTCGGCCTCCGGCCCGAGCACTACACAGCAATCGGCCGAGCGCTCGCGGACACGTCCGAGACCTGCCGCAGCGGTAAAATTCTCTCCACCCTCGAGGGAGGATACTCGCTCAACGGGCTGGCGCCCTGCCTGTCGGGTTACGTCGATGGGTTGGGATAAGGAGGACGGCAGGGGAAGCCCTTTTCCGGCGTGGAAGGGTCGTCGTCATTGTACCGCAGGAAATCGCCCCGGGGGGTTTCGACGACCGTCTCTCCCTCTTCGCCCGCGCCGAGGTACTGGTGCTGAAGCGGAATCTTGCCGTGCCCGCCCGGTATATCGAGAACGAAGCGCGGAACGGCATAACCGGGAAGAGCGCCCCAGAGCTCCCGGACGATTTCCACCCCCCTGTCGCGCTCGACTTGGAAATGAGAGATTCCCTTGGCCCGGTCGAGCTGGTGGAGGTAATAGGGCTTGATCCCCCTTCGGACAAGCGCCCAGCTCAGTTCCCTCTGCATCTCGGCCGAATCGTTGACCCCTTTGAGCAGAACGGTCTGGTTCAGGACCATGAGCCCAGCGTCAACAAGCCGTGCGAGAGCGATTCCGGCGACTTCGGCCTCCCGGCCGGCGGCTTCGGCCTCCCGGCCAGCGACTGGGCCCAGTTCCCGGGAGTGATTGAAGTGAGTGACGACCGAAAGGGGCCGAAACCTCCTCAGCCCGGAAACCAGCTCGTCCGTGATTCTGTAAGGATTCCACGCCGGCATGCGCGTGTGAATCCTGATCGTCCAGACATGGGGAATCGCTTTTATGGACTCCAGCACCTCGAACAGCTCCCGGTCCGAGGCCGTTAACGGATCACCGCCCGTGAGAATGACTTCATGGACTTCTTTTCGAGAACGGATGTAAGCGAGCGCTTCGGCCAGGTCCTTCTCCGCAGGGCGGAGCTCTCTTCTTCCAACGAGCCTCTTCCTGAAGCAAAATCTGCAGTGTCCGCCGCACCGGGATGCCAAATGGAGCAGAACCCTGTCCGGGTAGCGGTGGGTGACCGCTCCGGCCGGACGGTTGTCCAGGATGTCGTTCTTATCCCCGATTGGATCGTGCAGCTCGTCTTTTCTGATTCTGAGCTCTCTCAACCGGGGCACGACCATGAGAGCGAGCGGATCTTCCGGATCGCGCCAGTCGATCAGTCCGGCGTAGTGCCTCGTGATTTTCATACGGAACCTTCCGCACACCCGTTCCAATGCCGGCCGGTCCCGGCGGCTCAACCGGACGTACCGGGCGAGGTCGTTCGGTGTTCTGAGCGCCTTTCGATCCTCTTCGATCCATCTCTCCATGGAGCACCTCTCGATAACGAAAAAGACCATTATAATGGCCCGCTTTCTTTATACCCGGATATTGCGCGTGATTGGCCGCTCCACGGACGCATTTACCCAAAAAAAAGCCGGCGCCCCCGCCCGCGCGCGGAAAGGGACGCCGATTAAAATACGCCCGCATTTTTTCAGCTGCCTAGCTCAATCCCTGTTCGGGCTGCGGGCGTTGATGCCTCCGATTCGTCAATAAGCACCGGCGGTCTCGATCGCCGTGTACATGGACCATTTTTCCTTCCAGGTCTGGTTCCAGTAGCACTTCAGCGGAGCGTAATACTCGATGTCGTAGCCCCTGGTCTGGAGCTGCCACAAGTATTGATAAAGCTCCTCGTAGTTGTTGGCGTAAACCATGGCCACGCAATCCCATTCGCCCGGAATGGAAGCCACGGAATTGACCCACTCGTATTTTTTCAGATCTTCGTACGTGGAATAAATCTCATTGGAACGGACCTTGACCCAGGTCCAGGCGGGTTTCTCCTCGAACCATTCCTCGCTCCTGTATCCGAAATAAGCCATGTGGGTGCAGGTTCTCTCAACCTCGGGCCAGAAGCGAATCTTGGAAATCCACTTGTACGTCTCTTCCGTGTTTTCAGTATCTATCCAGGTCATGAGGTCCCATTTCCCGCCCAATGTGAAAACACCAATCGTGGAATCCCACTCCTTGATCATGTTGAAGACACTCTCTGTCTTACCAGGGCAGCACTTGACAAATACGTAGGCCGAACGTTTTTCCCATTCCATTTTTTTTCTCCTTGTCTAAATGAGAAAGCATGAAAGATCGGTTGGACCCGGTCTGAGTGAGGTTCACCAAACCCTGTTTCGAATCAATCCAGCCGACCCGGAATAAAGAACGAGACCTCCCACCTATCGGAAGGCATGGAAGGGAACCTTTGAAAAAAGAAGAATTTCCCCAAGATTTTTTTGCCGGACGGCGGGCCGGTCACTTCATCGAATCGATTCGGTTCCGCGCCTCGGCAATCCTGGATTCCTGCCCCGGCCATTTCTCGAACTTTTCGAGAAATCTGAGAAAGTGCGTGCGGGCAAGCCCCCTGTCGAAAAGATCGTACGCTCGGGCCAACTCGAACGCCGCCGCCGGAAACTCGGGATCCATGGCCATCGCTGATTCGAAATCATAAACAGCCAGTGCGGAAAAACCGCATTCGATCATGGCAAGGCCAAGGCGATAATGCTCAACGGCATGGAGACGGCGGCCATGAAACTCACTCGAACACCAGGGCCCGGACAGCTTGCCGGCCAGCCGATCGTTCAGAATCGGCCCGGCCGAGTGTGATACGTTCAGGTCGGGGACGATTTCTCGGCAGGCAACGAAGGCTTCCAGCCTCGACCGAACGAGGGCCTCTTCTTCCATATCGACCCTTCTCTCTTCGAGAGAGTCCCCCTGATAGAGGATGGCGCCGTCCGGCCCGACAAAGCAGCGAAAAGGAAGATCATCGAAAAAGAAGAGGCGGTTGAAATATGGGGGACAGGCGGAAAGCCCCCTTTCCGACGAGGCCTTCAAAGGAAGGGCGGATTCCGTTACGACGACGGCGCCCTCGCGCACCGAATCCCTGATTTCAAACGGGTTTCCCCGGACCACGTCTCTCAGGACCCGGATCGCCTGACCGAGAGAGAAGGGTTTGATCATCACTTTTCCCGGAGCCGTGCCGAGGGGCGAGCCGGCGAGAAACAGGAATTCCCGTGCAGACGAATCTTCGATCCCGCGCTGCGCTCCGGGAGCCAAACCTCCCGGGGCGCAAACGAGAAGGACTCCCCTGTCGAGGAATCTTTCCTCTTTGAGACAGAGTGCGATCCTGTCGAGGGCGCTCTCCATCCCTCCGGCGCCGCTCAATCGATCGTCATCCACCTCGATCAGAGCCAACATCGATGATCGGCCGATATATGACCGCAGCCCGTCCAGGGCTTTCTCCACCAAGTCCATGCCGGATGCCGTTTCGATGCGGTGGAATCCCTGAAGAACGGCGGTGCTGTCGAGAAGCGAGTCCTCTTCCACAAAGGCAAAGGTCCGAAAGCCTTCCAGAGCCAGCTCCTCGGCAAGAGTGTTCGCCCTGAGGCTCAGATGTGCGTGAGCCTTGTTCAAGCCGTGCTCGGAGGGACAAAGGCCCGTCAACAGCGACGCCACAGCGGAAGGATACCATGGTGACGGAGCCCGGCATTTGAGAAAACGGACCCCTCTTTTCTCCAGCTCCGGGAAAGCAGACAGGTCGACTTGAAAGAGACGCCTGTCGAGATCCTCCCCGCCGCTGCCCGCAACCGTGACAATGATGATATCTCTGCCGCTCTCGGGAGGAGAGGGTTTGAGAAGCCTGACGGAAACCATTCCCGCGGCCAGGATTAGGGCCATGGTGATGATCATCGTAGTCAGCGAAATACGCATATTCTGTTTTACCGATATTGTCTCAGGCAAATCCGTGCATGATCAGCGTTACAGATTATAATCGGTATGGAACGATAGGAACCTTAAAAGAGTCTTTTGCATCGGAGAAAAGAATCCCCGTGTTCCCGCGCAGGAAGTCATTCAAGGCGATGATCCTTGTCTCCACGCTGTGGGTCGCCCTTCCCACACTCCTCTTGGCCCTGCTTTCACTCCAGCCCGCAGCCGGAAAAGAGGACATTATTCGGGAGTTCAAATCCTGGTTCAGGCGTTACAAAGCGGGCAAGATCGATCTCTATCAGAAAAGCCCCGTGCCGATTCAGGCAAACGGCGCCGGCGGGGAGATGCGGTATTTCAAAACAGACTCGGTCAGGGAAATGGACGGCCTCCTCCAGGCCCTGGCGAAACAAAACAACGTGGCCGCAACCAAGCTCCTGATCGACGCGGCCACATTCCGCTTCGAGAGACGGGAAGACGTGGAAATCCGGAAGCATTTCGAGAAACAGCCCTGGATTCTCAGAACACACGCTTCCGACGCTCTCTTTAGGATAACAGACACCGAGGCTCTCGAATGGATCAGGACCCATCTCCTCGAATCCCGGTCCCTTTGGGACTCAACCCACCGCCGCGCTCTCGGAATCCTCATTCTCGGAACGGCTGGCGACGATCCCTCCCGGCTCATCACGGTTCTGAAAGATCCCGATGAAAAAGTTAGGGAGGCAGGACTGAATAACCTTCAACGAAACGGCACGATCCGCCAGATCGATTCGGTTTACATGGCCCTGGAGGACAAATCCGAGGCGGTCCGGGTCGCCGCGATCGAAGCGATCGGCGGTATTCTCATCAACGACCGCAACGCCCATCCATCGCTCTTTTACTCGTGCCTGGACAGGGTTTACCCGACGCTGAACGATCCTTCCTGGTCGGTCAGGGACGCCGCTCTTTCCCACATGGAGACCTTTCGCTCCGTCCGCAGCATCCCGCTCCTCATTGCCCTCCTCGAAGAGGTGGCCGCCCACAAGGACAAATACCGGGAGAGAACCTTTCGCAGGATCATCGAGGTTCTCTGCTCGCTCTCCGGGAAAACAAGCCCGGGCACCGACCCGGCGCAATGGAAAGAGTGGTGGAAGGCCAACAAAAACACATTCATCCTGCCCTCTGAATCTTCCACGCGCCCCGGATATCAAACAGGCACGGCGCAGTTTTTCTCCATCCCCGTGCACTCGGACTGCGTGGTTTTCGTTCTCGACATATCGGGCAGCATGAGCTCCCCCATTTCCGATCACGGGGGCGGCAAGAACTCGACAAAAATGAAATGCGCGCGCAGCGAGCTCTCCAGGACCCTGGGCGATCTTCATCCCAATGTGAAATTCAACGTCATTCTTTTCAACGACGATGTGAGCCGGTTATCGAAGAGCTTCCTCCGGGCCAATCCGGCAAATCTCGAATCGGCCGCGCGCTTCTTCGGTGATACGCCGGCCTCGGGCGGAACCAACCTGTTCGATGCACTGAACGAAGCGCTCGAACTCGAAAATTTCGGCCTCCTGAGCCGGTTGGGAAAAGACGTGGAATGCGACACCGTCTTCCTGCTCTCCGACGGAGTCCCGTCGACGGGCCTCGTCATCAATCCCGATGAAATCATCGAAATCATCACGCGAGCCAACGGGCGGAAACGGATCCGGATCCACACCATTTATTTCGGCGCGGAGCCGTCCCCTTTTATGCAAAAGCTCGCGGAAAAGAATTTCGGGCGTTACGCCCACATGAGGTAGGAATCCTACTGGAACTGGAATTTGTCGAGAAACTCTTTGTTTGTTTCGGTCTTGGAGAGCCTGTCGAGAAGGACCGTCATACCCTGAAGGGGATCCATCTGGTTCAAAACCCTTCTCAAAAGCCAGACCTGTTTCAGCGTATCTTCCTCCACGAGAAGCTCCTCTTTTCTTGTTCCCGAGAGGTTGATGTCAATGGCCGGATAAATGCGCCGGTCGGCGAGCTTCCTCGAGAGAACGAGCTCCATGTTGCCCGTGCCCTTGAACTCCTCGAATATCACCTGATCCATACGGCTTCCCGTTTCGATGAGAGCCGTCGCAAGGATCGTCAGGCTGCCTTTCTCCTCGGTGTTGCGCGCCGCGCCGAAGAAAGCTTTCGGCTTTTCGAGCGTTCTCGAATCCACACCGCCGGAGAGCGTTCTCCCGCTTCCCTTGATCGCCACGTTGTAAGCACGTCCCAGTCTGGTCAGTGAGTCCATCAGGAGGAAAACATCCCGGCCGGCTTCAACAAGCCTCCGGGCCCTCTCGATAATGAGCTCCGAAATCCGAATATGCCTCACCGCGGGCTCGTCCGAGGTGGAATAGATCACTTCTCCGTTGATGGCGCGCTTAAAATGAGTGGCCTCCTCCGGTCTCTCGTCAACGAGAAACACCATCAGATGAACGTCGGGGTAGCCCTGCTCGATCCTCTTGGCAACTTTCTGGAGCAGAACGGTCTTTCCGGCTCGGGGCGGAGATACGACAAGCCCCCTCTGCCCTCTTCCTATGGGAGTCAGAAAATCGAGAACCCTCATCGAAGGATCTTTGCCATCGTCCTCGAAAACGAACCTTTCCTGCGGATCGATCGAGGTCAGTGTGCTGAAAAGAGGATATGTCTTTGCCTCCTCGGGGTCGACCCCGCTGACCTTCTTCACTTCCCAGAGAATCCTCAAGCCGTTGTGGCTTCCCGCGCCATCGGGATCTCCCGTCCCCTCGACATGAACACCCGGACGCAGCTCGGCTTGTTCCGCAACGGCCGCCGGCACAAAAACATCGTTGTCCGAAGGTGAATAGGAATTTTCCGCACACCTCAGATAACCGTGCCCTTCCGGACTCCTATCGAATATACCTGAAACCTCGGCAAGCTCACCGCTCGGCTTCCTGGATAGATCGACACTCGGAACGTTGTCCGGAGCGGACTTTCTGTTCCGGCCAAGCGACCTATTATTCCTCTGTCTTTTGTTATAGTGTTTTTTCTTCTTCTTTTTCTTCTTATTCCACACTGTTGTTTTTTGATTCTGATAATTACTGTTTTTGTTTTTCCTGGTAATCATTGGTTTTCTCAAAATTTTTCGTGTTCACTCCAATAACAAGAGAATACAGGATCTATGACAGGTTGAGGGCCGAACATTTGAACCGCGGAGCTGTTCACAATGTACGACACGTATTACGCAAGGGTTCACGGCTTCGTGCATATTGCTAATCCGCAGCAGGAATTCACGAAACATCCGGGCTAGCCAGCTCCCTTATAGCGGGGTGTCAACGTAATATCTGGGTCCACTGCATGCTGAAAGATATTCCCGGAACAAAACCCTGCAGCTGGGTTATTTCAACCGGGGGAATAATCATCCGCCCGGTTTCAGATCGTGGAATTCTTTTTTTGCGAATCCCCGGACAGCACAATC
>CAZWHE010000007.1:0-53021 GCA_964633825.1 uncultured Phycisphaerales bacterium
GCCCGAACAGTGAAGGGAACGGTTCGGGCCGCAAATCCGTCTGCCAGGATGTGAACGCGGTAGGATCCCGGAGAATACCCGCC
This sequence comes from uncultured Phycisphaerales bacterium, assembly GCA_964633825.1. GTDB lineage: Bacteria > Planctomycetota > B15-G4 > B15-G4 > CAYZWU01 > CAZWHE01. The sequence continues at coordinate 84 of CAZWHE010000007.1, forward strand.
GAGAGGATATTCTCCCGTCCCGCTGTAAAAGTCACCCCGATTGACGAGGGTTTTAATCGGATCGGAACCGATGGGCGGACCGACCCAGAAATTACCCGGACCGAATACAGCGAGCCGGCATCCCGTAATGGGTTTCCCTTCTTTGTTTTTTAGGGAGAGAACGATTCTCGGGCCTTTTGCCAGAGTGGCCTTGCACGATCCGGTTTGGCCCGGCTCGGTTTTGATCGGGGGCAGAATCCGGCTGATATATCCCGGCTTTCCAACAACGATGCGGTAATCGCCCGCCTCGATCGGACCGATCAAGGCTTGACCCTCTGCGTCGCTCCGGCAAGACCCCTGGCGGGAGCTTGTGAGAACGGCGGTTCCGGGTTTGTCCGCCGTTTCGGTAATTTCCGCCCGAGCCATGGCGTTTTTCAGGTTTTTTCCATTGGCGTCCACAACGTGTACAACGAGAAAGCTTGCAGGGGCGACGACAACATTGAGCCCGTTGAGGCGGGCTCCGGCCTTGAGCGGGATGTTGTCGAGGTGCCCGGTTTCCTTTCTGCCGGTGGCGGAAAGAATGTATTGTCCGGCGCGAAGCCCCTGGAAAGAGAAACGGCCCATCCTGTCCGTGGTCATGGTGCGGACACAGGTCGTGGCCCGGCTGCCTTGTTGACCGGCGCAGTAATAAGCCGAGACGGCCGCCATGGAAAGGGGCCGTCCATCCAGGCTCGCAACGGAACCGGAAAGGCCGCCCGCGTGAAGATCGAAATCGCGGCGCGTTTCTTTTTCGCCGGTTTTTATTTCGAGGGGCTCGCGGGAAAGGAGCTCTGTTTGCTTCTCACTGAGGAGGAGAAGATATTTTCCGGGAGGCAGACAGGCAAAGGAGTAGTTGCCGCCCTTTCCGGTTGCCGCGATGCGGGAGCCGGTGAAGTCGGGCAGTGTCCCGTCGAAGGGAACGGCTTCGACCTTTCCCTTTTCAACGGCGGCCCCTCCGCGAGTGATCGTTCCGAAGAGGCGGCTGCCGGCGCCCGGCGAGAACGGTATCGAGAGGACGGCCGTTTCGCCTTTCGGGATCACAACGTCTTTTTTCTCATATAGGAAAAGCTCTCCTTCCCGAGGCGAACCCTCGCTTCCCACAATCGATATGGCCAATGTCTTTCGTCCCCGGGGCATGTGATCAATTGCGGTCCTGCCATCCTTCCCGATCTTGAAGACGCCCCGTTCTTCACCTGGGAGCCGCGCCTTCCCCGAGCCGAGGACGTTGATCAGGGCGGTCATGTTGTTGAGGCCGTCGGGAGCAATGATCGAGACCTCGAGACGCCCGCCGTCCTTGCCCACAGCGATGTCGATGTCGTTGACGGCCTCTCCGGGATGAAGCCTGAAACTTCCGTTTTGCCACCAGAGCGGGGGTGACTCTGAAAAAACCTCCAGACACCATTCGCCGGGCGGGAGTCCGGAGAGCGTGAAGCCGCCGCCGGAGTTTGTGAGGGCGCTTGTTTCCGCGCGGCCCCTCAGGAGCTTTTCGGGGAATCGGGGAATGGGTGTGACCCGAGCGCCGGCGACGGGCTCGTTGTTCGCGGCCAGGCGTACGGTGCCGCGGACCTGGGTGGTCTTTTTCAAAACCACGGAGATCCCGGATTTTTCCACACCTTCCTGGACGGCAATACCCTTGACAACGGCGGTTTTGTGGCCGTCGGCGGAGACGGAGAGCTCCCACGTGCCCGGAGCAAGGCCGGATATATTGAACTCTCCATTACGGCCCGGAAAGGATCGGATCCTTCCGGGCGTCTCGTTCAGGGGATTTAAAAGGAGCTTGAATTCGCCGACAGGCTCGTCGTCGAGCGAGGACTTGACCGATCCGGCGACGGAACCTCCGGAAGTGAGCGAAATGGTGATGTCGTCGCGGCCCGCGGCAAGGCCGGCCGCGACTTTTGCCGGAAACCCGGACGCAATGACGGTCAGTTCCACCGTGCTTTCCGCCGGAAAGGAGGAGAGGCGGAAGGCGCCGTTGGAATCGGACCTGCCGCGCGTGCGAAAGGCTCTGGATTCTTTCCGTGCCAGGGCTTTGACAAGAGCGTCCGCCACCGGTTTTCCCGATCCATCCAGAATCCGTCCCGCAACGAAACCGGCGCCGGGCAGAACGATCCGAACGGGCTCGGACCCCGGTCCCTTTGCTTGGGGCGCCACCTTTTTTGAAACCCCTTCCGAGAACCCTTCTGCCGAAGCCGTGAAGCGTGTTTCGCTTCCCGCCCGGCATGGAATTCGGAACAGGCCCGAAGCATCCGTTGTCGCAACAAGGCCCGCCTTCTCCTTTTCTTCGAGGGACAGAAAAGAAGCGATTCTGCCGGAAACGCTGGAGAGGAGGTCCGTGGATGCCACCTTTGCGCCGGGAACGGGCGATCCCTTTGAATCGATGACGCTGCCGGCGGCAAAAAGCGGGGCGGACATTCTGAGGGACGCGTCCTTTTGTTCGCCTTTGGCAACGGCCGTCGAGGAGGGAATGGATGGAGAGTAGGAGGCGTGAAAAGCCTTGTACCGGACGGTCTTGCCGGGGGCAATGCGCGTAAAGCGGAAGACTCCGTTCACGTCCGACCATGCTATGCGGAATGGGTCTCCGTCGAGAAGAACGAGGGCGTTCGGGCATGGTTCGCCGGCGGGGTCGAGAACGCGGCCCTCGATGACGCCGCCTTTCCAGAGGGCGATTGTCACAGCGCGCTCGCCGGCTTTGACGGGCCGGGGCTCGTTCATGTAGTAATAATCGTCGCCGCTCTCTATGCGTGCGCGCTGGAAGGGGAGCTCGTCGAATCGGAAGGAACCGTCACGGCGTGTTGTTTTCTGAAGGCGGGCGGCTTCCTTGTGTGAACGGGGGAAAAAACCCAGGCCGTTCACGCGGATCAGAACGCCCTCGAGCGGCTCCCGGGTTTCGGCGTCGACGGCGCGGCCTTCTATCGTAAATCCGCTCTTGCCGGGACTCTCGACCTCTATGCGGCTCGCCTCGGCGCCGAGCCACCAGAAAAAGCCCACAAGAAGGAGAACAACAAATCCCAGCGCGATCAAGACGTTCCGTTCGCTTTTCTCCATGCTCTTATTATGGGATAGCGATCGGAATCTTGAAAATTGATTTTTCAAGATCGGGTTCGGTTCACTATACTTTTGCCAAATGGAGGAATCCGGACCATGATGGAAAAAGCAATGACGGACAACAAAAGAACCCTCGAACAGATCAATCTGTGTGAAAGCTGCGGAGCCCACAACTACCATCCCCTTCCCATTGTTCTCGAGCGAGGCGAAGGAGTCTGGGTCTGGGACGCAGAGGGCGAAAAGTACATGGACATGCTTTCGGCCTACTCCGCCCTGAACCAGGGGCATCGCCATCCCCGAATCGTTCAGGCGCTGAAGGACCAGGCGGACAAGCTCACCCTCGCATCGCGCGCGTTCTATGTCGACTCCATGGGGCCTTTCCTCGATAAGCTCACCCGGCTCTGCGGCATGGAGATGGCCCTTCCCATGAACACGGGGGCCGAGGCCGTCGAAACGGCGGTCAAGATGGCGCGCAAATGGGGTTACGAGAAAAAGGGAGTCAAGCGCGACCAGGCCGAGATCATCGTTTTCAAGAACAACTTCCACGGCCGCACCACCACCGTGGTCGGCTTCTCGTCCGAAGAACAGTACAAGAACGGTTTCGGGCCTTTTGCTCCGGGCTTCCGCATCATCGAATACGGCGACATGAAGGAGCTCGAAGCCGCCGTGAGCAAGAACACGGTCGCTCTTCTCATGGAGCCGCTCCAAGGCGAAGGCGGGATCCTGATTCCGCCCGAGGGCTACCTCGAACAGGCCCGCGCTCTCTGCGACAAGCACAACCTCCTTTTCATGCTCGACGAGATCCAGACCGGCCTGGGCCGGACGGGGCGCCTCTTCGCTTTTCAACACGAAAACGTCCGTCCTCATGTTCTCATACTCGGCAAGGCGCTCGGCGGCGGCGTCATTCCCGTGTCGGCCGTTGTCTCGTCCAAGGAAATCATGAGCGTCTTCCGTCCCGGCGATCACGGCTCGACCTTCGGCGGCTTTCCCCTCGCATGCGCCGTCGGTTCCGCCGCTCTCGATGTCATCGTGGAAGAAAACCTGTCCGACCGGGCGAACGAGATCGGCGAATATTTCATGGAGAAGCTCCATGCCATGGAAAGCCCCCACGTGAAGGAGGTCCGCGGCAAGGGCCTTCTCATCGGCGTGGAGATCAAAAAGTCTTCCGGAAATGCAAGGCCCTTCTGCGAGCGCCTCATGAACGAAGGCCTTCTCTGCAAGGAAACGCACGAGTCGGTCGTGCGCTTTGCTCCTCCGCTCGTTATCACCAGGGAAGAAATCGACTGGGCCATGGAAAGGATCGCCAAGGTTATGTCCTGACCGTGTCGTGTTTTGGTCTTGACGACAAACCGATTTTTTTAGCAGAGTAGAGTGTCATGCTCGCCCAGCGCTACAAGCCGCTGTTTCTATTGATCGCCGTTGCGTTTCTCTATTTAACCGGCTTTCCCGCCTGGATCCATTTCAGCGAGGTCGACGGCGATCATGACGGCGACCACTGCTCCCAATGCCTGGACCTCCTTTCCTCCTCTGCTCTGGAACCGGGACAAGCCGTTGGGCTGATCGCGCGGATTTCCCCGGAAATTCGGGCGTCGATCGAGGCCTCGCGCATTCTGCCAATGGCCCGGCTCCGCCGGCTCCCTCCCTGTCGCGCTCCGCCTCAATCCTTTTGAAATCAGCTCTTCATTGTTAGCCCTTCTCCGCCCTCATCGGGTGAGAGAAGCCATCATCTGAAAGGTTTGCGGTTTCAAAAGGAGAACAGGAAATGACTCTCGCAAAAGCAATCGGGTTGCCCGGCGCGGCCGTCCTCGCCGTGTTGGCTTTAGGTCCCGATATAAGCGCGCAAGAAGAGGGCGAGAAAAAGGAGCTGATCGAACGGATCGATAAGCTCGAGCGCCGGGTAAAAGAACTGGAAAAAGAAAAAACCGAGGCCGAGAGGGACACGCAGGGTCAAACGGGCTTTGGCGGAGACACGGCATCGCCGGGGGCGTCTCCCGGCCTCATGGGGAGGTTGGGCCAGACGACGCGCTTTTCCAAGACCTTCAATCCGGCGATCGGCATTGCCGTCGATATCATTGCCGATGCCCATACCGGACATGACAGCGGACCCCACCGGGACAGCCTCTGGCTGCGGGCGGCCGAGCTGAACCTGGCCGCCCAGATCGATCCCTACGGCTACGGTTACGTCGTTGTCGAGGGAAACGACGACCACGACGAAGGCGTGAACGTGATCGAGGCGGCCGCTGTGATGAACCGCCTGCCCTGGAACCTTTCCCTCAAAGCGGGGCGCCTCCTCGCCGATCATGGAAAGCTCGGCCAGCGCCACGATCACGAGCTCCCTTTTGTCGAGAAGCCGGGTGTTTACTACGACTACATCGGCGGAAGCGCTCAGGTGACGGGCGCCGAGATCCATCACTGGTTCGGCCTGACCGATGAGGTCCCGGTTCGCTGGTCGGCCGGTGTTTACAACAGGCTGGAAGGCCACGGCCACAGGATCGGCGAGCGCCGTCATCATCATGCGGACGAGGAACCCTTCGGCCACAGGCATCTCGACAACCTGGCCTACAACCTGCGTGTCACGGGATACAAAGACCTGACCGATCGTTCCAGCATCCAGGCCGGCACGAGCCTGCTTTGGGCGCCCGGGATCAGGGATTTTCACGAAAACGCCGCCACCGGGATCGTGAGGCGCATCGAGACGCGCCGAACAATCTCCGCCGTCGATGTGACATACAAGTGGCGGGACCCGTCTTCGCAGAGGGAATTTCTGTTCGGAGTGGAGACTTTCCAGAGCTACGGCAAGTACTTCCATGAAGAGCACGTAAGGATCGAAGGTTCCGATTCATTCGGCGGGTATGCCTGGGCCGAATACAGCTGGGATCCCCACTGGGCGGCCGGGACAATGGCCGGGGCTTACGAGATGGCCCGGTTCGAGGACGTAGGAAGGAAGGAATTCAACGCCTGGCTCACCTGGAAAATCTCCCATTTCAACTGGCTTCGGCTCCAGTACCGGTTTAACGACCTGGAACGCGACCTCCATGCCGAAGTACGAGACAGTGATTCTCATGAAGTGATGGCCCAGTGGATATTGGTGTTCGGAAGCCACGCCCACGGGCTCGACTGGTGACCGACTGGTGATCGGAGAGAGAACGATGAAGGTTTCGATAAAAACAATACCGATCCTGGCGGCCGTTGCCGCGGCCTTTGCACTGCCCGCGCCGTTTGTGCGGGCTGCGGACACGATCCGGGTGGTGGCCACCATTCCCGACCTGGCCGATATGGCGCGCCATATCGGCGGCGATCTGGTGGAGGTCAAGAGCATTACAAAGGGAAGCGAGGACATGCACATGGTCCCCATGAAGCCGAGCCATCTCCTTCTTCTCAACAAGGCCGACATGCTTTTCGAGATGGGGCTCGACATGGAGCATGCCTGGCTTCCCGACTTGCTCTACAACTGCAGGAATGAAAAAATCCAGCCCGGCGCGCCCGGGTTTGTCAACTGCTCGGCTTCTATCCGTCCCATCGAGGTTCCCGACGGCGCCGACCGAGGCGACGGGGAGATACACCCGGAAGGGAATCCCCATTACAACATGGATCCCCGCAACGGACGGCGCATCGCCGAGGCGATCTGTGCCGGGTTCTGCCGGGCCTATCCAAAACAGGAAGAGCGGTTCCGCGCCAATGCAAAGGCTTACCTCGTGCGGTTCGATCGGAAGCTGAAGGAGTGGGAGGTTCTGGCCCGCCCTCTTCGGGGAACGAAGGTCGTCACCTATCACAGGTCATGGAGCTACTTTGTCCGCGCCTACGGACTCGAAGTGGTCGGCGAGATCGAGTCCAAGCCCGGGATCGCGCCGACGCCGGGCCATCTGGCGAAGCTCGTCCGCAGGATCAAGGAGGAGAAAGCCCGGCTCGTAATAAAAGAACAGTACTATTCCAACAAGTATCCCGACTTCTTGAACGAAAAAACGGGCATCCGGGTGGTCACCCTGCCGAACATGAGCGGCGGCCGTCCCGAGGTCGAGGGCTATTTCAATTTTATCGAACACAACATCAAGGTTCTCCTGCGCTCTCTCGACAAGCCGGCGGCAACCCCGGAAGAAATCGCAAAAGAGTTGGAGGAAGAGAAATGAACGCCTTGGACAACAGCGTCGCCGGCCGCGCGGTTCGGGGCGAAAAAGAAAACAAGGTTCTCCTTCGGTTGGAAAAAGCCTCCTTTGGGTATGGCGGCCCTCCCGTCATCACGGGAATCGATTTCTCCGTCTTTCGCGGAGATTTCACCGGAATCGTCGGTCCGAACGGGGCGGGCAAAACAACACTTCTGCGCGGTATGATCGGTGTGTTGAAGCCGATCGAAGGAAAGCTCATCTATGGAGATAACGGTAAAAAACCTTTCCTCGGATATGTTCCCCAGGTGCAGTCGCTCGACCCGATCTTTCCGTTGACCGTTGCCGAGGTCGTTTCCATGGGGGCCTGGCCCACAATGAAACGGATCGGCTTCATGAAGGAGCAGGACCGGGAGTTTCTCGGGGAAAAACTCGTACAGGTCGGCATGGAGAAAGAGAGAAAAAAACTTTTCGGCGATCTCTCGGCAGGCCAGAAACAGCGGGTCTTGATAGCGCGCTCTCTCATGGTGCGGCCAGACCTTCTTCTTCTCGACGAGCCGACAAGCGGCGTGGACCAAGCCGCCGAGGAAGCGGTCATGGGTCTTCTCGGAGAGCTCAATCGCCGGGGCCTGGCCGTTGTCATGGTGTGTCACGAGATGAAGATTCTGGGGGAGCATGTGCGTGAAATCGCCTGGATCAGCCGGGGGAAAATCGAACGAGGACGCACGAGGGAGATGCTCTCGGCGCACAAGGTCCGGGAAAAGCTCACGGAATAGGAGGCCGAAATGCTCGAAACGCTGAAAGACATTCTGGCGCTCTTTGCCAACAGCTTCTGCGGGTCGTTGATCGTTGGGGCGGTCTGCCCCCTGTTGGGCGTCTTCTTCATCTTGAGGAGAATGGTTTTTCTAGGCGTCGCCGTCCCCCAGTTCGCAGCGGCCGGTGTGGCTTTCGGGTTTCTGCTCCTGCCGGCCTGGAACTGCCTGCTCACCGAAGCGTGCGGCTACTGCGAAGTCGATGCGGAAGGAAGCTTCTGTTTTCATCTCTTTTTCGCCGTCTTTTTCACCTGCGGCGCGCTCCTTCTCCTCGTCTGGCTCGGCCGGAAAGGGGAAGGGTCTCCCGAAGGGCGCATCGCGGCGGGATATTCCCTTGCCGCGGCCGTGACCATTCTCTTTCTCACGGGCTCCGCCCTCGGCAAAAGCCATATCGACGTTCTCCTCAAGGGTGAGATCCTGGCCGTCAGCCGTGAGGGCCTCTGGGCGATCTGCATCTTCTTCGGCCTTGTCTTTCTTCTTGTCATTTTTTTTCGCAGAGATTTCGTGCTCGTGGCCTATGACAGGGAAGCCGCCGTCAGCCTGGGAGTGAAACCGATCGTCTGGGATATTTTCCTCTATCTCCTTGTCGGCGCGGCCATTTCCGTCGGCGTGCTGACCGTGGGCCCTCTCGTCGTTTTCGGTCTCATGGTGATTCCGCCTCTTGCCGCCCGGCATGTGGCCGTCAACATGGCTTCCTTCTATATTGTTTCCTCGCTCATCGGGCTCACGGCCGCTTTCGTCGGCTTCTTTGCGGCCTACATGCTCGATTGGCCGCTGGGACCCACCGATGTTGCGACAGCTTTTGCTCTGCTGGTTCTTGTCCGGCTGGGGCGCAAGATCGCTGTGACGGCCGGGATCCTTCGTGTATAATCCCAGCCCTGAATTGATTCCGGGCTGTTGAACGTATGAAAAAAGCAATTCTCGCCGTCCTCGCTCTTGTCTTGGCCGCGGCTGCGATCTTTCTGTTATTAAATCGCCGCGGCGGAGAGAAGTGGAACGTCCTTCTCATCACGGTGGACACCCTCCGCGCCGACCGGCTCGGCTGCTACGGGTATGATCGGGCCGAGACCCCCAACATCGACGGCCTTGCGGAAAAGGGCGTTCTCTTTGAAAACGCCGTGTCGCCCATTCCGAGCACCCTTCCGTCACATTCGAGCATCATGACCGGACTCTATCCCCATCAGCACGGCGTTCGCGACAACGCGGTCTATTATCTCCCCGACGAAGCGGAGACCCTGGGAGAGGTCTTTTCGAACGAGGGCTACGAGACGGCCGCGTTCGTGAGCGCTTTCGTCCTGAACAGCAGGTTCGGCATCGACCAGGGGTTCGGGCTCTTCGACGAAGAGCTGGACGAGCCGATCGAAAAGCCCGGAAAGGAGCGTCCCGACCTTCCCGCTTACACGCGCTGGTGGATGGAGCGAAAGGCGAAGCCTTTCCAGCGTTCGGCGGAGCACGCCGTGGAAAAGGCGGCCGGGTGGCTCCGCGAAGTCACCGGCGGGGATTCCGCCGGCGCCGCGAGCGAGCCGTTCTTCTGCTGGGTCCACCTCTTCGATCCCCACATGCCCTACAACCCGCCCGAACAGTGGCTGAACAGGTTCCCGGATCTTTCCGACGGCGCCATGGACGGCACCATGGATTGTGTGCACGCTCAGGTCAAGGCCAACAAGGGCAAGCTCAAACCCGAGCACCTCGTCCAGATGGCGGGACGGTACGACGCAGAGATCGCCTACACCGATCACTGGATCGGAAGGCTGCTTGCCGTCCTCGATGAGACCGGGGCTCGGGACCGAACCATTGTTGTTTTCACGGCCGATCACGGCGAAAGCTTCGGCGAGCACATCGGCCTCTTTTTCGAGCACAACGCGTCGGTCTACGACGAAACCCTTCGCGTCCCCCTCATCGTGGCTCCGCCGTCATTAAAAAACCCCGGAACGCGGAACCGTTCTCTCGCCAGCCTCGTGGATATTTTTCCAACAATGCTCGACCTGGCCGGGATCGATCTCCCCGGCGGCCTCCCGGGCCGCTCCCTCTTTGGTCATGTGGAGAACGAAGAACGCATCGTCTATCTCGAAGCTCTCTGCTCGGAACAGGCCATGCCTTCACCGATCCATTATCGCGGGGTTCGAAGCCTGACCCACAAGCTCTTCCGGGTGGTCGAGAACAAATCGAAGGGGCGCCGTGCCTGGGGATTCTACAACATCGCCGAGGACCCGGGCGAAAAACGGGATATAAAAAAAACCCGCGGCGCGGATTTCGCAATGATGGAAGAAGCGCTGCGCCGGTATCTCGAGCTCGGCCGGGAGAGCGGCGGGACACCTGCCAACTTCTGGCCCCTTCAGGATGACGAAGAACGTATTGAAAAGATGAGAGCGCTCGGATATATCAAATAATCTTTTTCATGAGTTCCGAAGAGGAGGATCGAATGGACAGGATCGTCGAGTGTATTCCCAACTTCAGCGAGGGGTGCGACAAAAACGTGATCGACGCGATCAGCGCCGCGATCGAAGAAGTGGAGTCCGTCAGGCTCCTCGACGTGGATCCGGGCCGGGCAACCAACAGAACGGTGGTCACCTTGGCCGGAACACCCGAGGGCGTGGAGGAAGCAGCTTTTCAGGCGATCAAGACCGCTGCGGAGCTCATCGATATGAGCCGGCACACGGGGGAGCATGCCCGGCAAGGCGCCACCGATGTCTGTCCTTTCTGTCCCGTGTCGGGTGTGACCATGGACGAGTGCGTCGAGCTTTCCAAGCGCGTAGGCCGGCGCGTGGGGGACGAGCTCGGCATTCCGGTCTACCTCTATGAGCATTCGGCGGCCAAGCCGGAGCGAAGGCTTCTTCCCGACATCCGGAAGGGAGAATACGAGGCCCTCTCCGCCAAGCTCGGCAAGAAGAAGTGGAACCCCGACTTCGGCCCCAACGAATTCAACGACAGGGTGAAAAAAACGGGCGTGACCGTCATGGGGGCCCGTGAATTTCTGATTGCGTACAACATCAACCTCAACACGCGCGACAAGAAGTACGCTTCCGATATCGCCATGGAGATCAAGGAGACGGGCCGCATCAAGCGCAAAAAGAGCCCGACCCAATTCTACAGCCACGGCGAGATCATGCGCGGCAAGGACGGCAAGGCGCTGCGGAAAGACGGGACTTTTCCCTTTGTGAAAGCAGTGGGTTGGTACATAGAGGAGTACGGCGCGGCCCAGATCTCGATGAACCTGACCAACTACAAGGTCTCGGCGCTGCACAGCGTGTTCGATGAATGCGCGCGTCTCGCCGCGGAGCGGGGGCTCCGCGTCACCGGCTCGGAGCTTGTCGGCCTCGTGCCTCTCGACGCCCTCCTGGCGGCGGGCCGGCATTTCCTCGAAAAGCAGCACCGATCCACGGGGGTTCCCGAAAAAGAGCTCGTTCACATTGCCGTCAGGTCTCTCGGGCTCGACGAGCTCGGGCCCTTCGATGCGAAAGAGAAGATCATCGAATACCGCTTCCGGCAGGACCCGCCGCTCGTCGGTATGACGGCCGGGGGCTTTGCCGACGAGGTGAGCTCCGACTCCATGGCGCCCGGCGGGGGTTCGGTGTCGGCTCTCCTGGGCGCTCTCGGCGCGTCGCTGGCCGCCATGGTGGCCAACCTGACCGCCGGCAAGAAGGAGATGTTCGGTCTTTTCGAAGACATGTCGGCTCTCGCCTGCAAAGGGCAGGAGGTCAAGGACGCGCTTCTTCGCGCCGTGGACGAGGACACGGAGGCATTCAATAAAATCATCGACGCCGCCCGCATGCCCAAGAAAACGAAAACGGAAAAAGCGGCGCGCAAGGGCGCGATGGAAAAAGCGAACCAATACGCAACGTCCGTTCCTTTCCACACGGCCGAGCTCTGTTACGAGGCACTGAGGCTCGCGAAAGGCGCCGCCGAAAAGGGAAACCCCGCCTCGATCTCCGATGCCGGGGTGGCCGCACTGGCCGCCCAGGCCGGCTTCGAGGGGGCCCTTCTCAACGTGAAGATCAACCTGGGCGAGGTGAAGAGCGAAGACTTCAGGGACAGCATGGCCGTTGCCGAGGAAAAGCTGAAATCCGATTTCAACTCGCTTTTCGTCGAGACGAGCTCGCTGGTGCACCAGATCATGGAGGAGTGACCGGGCCCGAGACCGGCACGGCTTTCACGCCTTGAAGTGTATCTGCAGCACATCCTTGTCCTGAACGACATGGTCGCTGCCCACAATATGTATCAGCCCCTTTTCGTGAAGCGCCTGCCGCGATCCGCGGCCGATGATGTCATCGAGCGCCATCACCTCGGCGCGGATGAAGCCCTTCTCCATGTCGGAGTGGATTTTTCCTGCGGCCTCGAGCGCGGTCGATCCCCGCCGGAGCTGCCAGGCCCGGAGCTTGTTGTTGGCAATGGTGTAAAACGTGATCAGGTCGAGAAAGCGATAGCAGTTCGTGATAACCAGGTTGAGCGCCGTTTCTTCAAGGCCGAGATCGGCGATGAATTCACCCTGCTCTTCGGGCGGGAGCTCGGCGATCTCTTCTTCGATGCGGATCGATACGGGAATGACGCGGTCGGCGCCCTTGGCGTTCTTCAGCGCGGCGGCGTGGGAGCCCTGTCCGGCCGGATCGTCCTCGCCCGTGTTGGCCAGATATAGGGCGGGCTTGGCCGTGAGAAAACGCGTCTCGGCAAGGAGCATTCTTTCTTTCTCGGTGAGATCGAGCTCGGAAAACGGAGTGCCTTCTTTCAGCCCTTCCGCGACACGCTTGAAGGCCGCCATCTCATCGTCGCCGGCCCCCTTGCCGGTCCGCGAGACCTTGACCCACTTCTCGAGGCCCCGTTGTGCTGTTTCGATATCGGCGAGAAGAAGCTCGGTTTCGACGATCTCCACATCGCGCGCGATGTCCACGTCTCCCGGCGAATGGGCCACGTTGTCGTCGTCGAAGCAGCGCACAACATGAAGCACGGCATCCACGTCCCGAATGTGGCCCAGAAACTTGTTGCCGAGTCCTTCTCCCTTGCTGGCTCCCTTGACGAGGCCGGCGATGTCGACGAAACGGACCGTCGTGGGAATGGCCTCTTCGGGCGAAAGAAGCTCTTCGAGTTTTTCCAGATCGGGATCCGGAACCGTGGCGATGCCCACGTTCTTGTCGATCGTGCAGAAAGGGTAATTGGACGCTTCGGCCCCGGCTCTGGAGAGAGCGTTGAGGAGCGTAGATTTCCCCACATTGGGGAGGCCGATGATGCCGACGGAGAGACTCATGGCCCACCTCGAATTTCAAGGTTGCTTTCCAAAGCCACGGATACCATTAAACCCGAAATGCGGTGCGCCATCCACTCTATGATCAACCCGGGGCGGCGAATGTGATCCGGGTGATTCCGGCTCTCAGGCATTCGTTGACCGCCTGGACCACATGGTTGTACCTGATTCCCCTGCCGGTGCGGCAGACGACTTCGAGATCGGGCGCTGCGACGAGAAGATCACGGATTTTCCTGTATAGACCCTTCAAGCCGGAAACCCTTCTGCCGTTGACGTTGATGGCGCAAAGGGCCGGCTCGCCCTCCGACCGCGCCAATCCGATTTCGATCCTCTCGAGGTCTTTTCGGAGATCCGAGACGTTCACACCCCTGTCTCGAGGGAGATAGGCCGACAGCTTGCCGTCGAGAAGCCGGAACCGGATGGAACAGAGAAAAAAAATAAGGAGGAGAAAAGTCACATCGATCATGGGCGTCATCTGAAGCTCCGGCTTCTCTCCAACGTCCTTTTTCTTGTGTGCCACGGCGGCCCTCCTTTCGCTGCTTCGCCGGCAGGCTCTCACCGTGGTATTGAACGGATGGAATCGTCTTTGGTTCGCAGGCGGAATGGATAGGCGGCAGGTGATATAATTCCGGGCCAACGGCGGGCATGAAACCGGTATGATGTTCGAGAGGAAGAGAGAGGATCATTTTGGGTGCAACCTTGATGGAGAAGACCGCGGCTCAGCGGAAAGTAAGTAGAGCCTGGCTCTATCCGGTTGTTTTTCTGGCCGCGGCTCTTGTTTATGTAAACTCTATTGGCGGCGCCTTTGTCTTTGATGACAAGCCCCTTATTTTGGGGGATCCCGGCCTCCGAGATCTCGGGAACATACCAGGCTTTTTTTCGGGCGAGGAAGGCTTTCACAAGTCGATGGGGCGTTACTACCGTCCGCTCGTATCGACAACCTATGCCGTCGACACGGCCCTCTCGAGTCTTATCTCTCCCCCTGATCCCTCGCGCGGGATGGATCCTTGCCCTTTTCATGTCACCAATGTCCTGGTCCACGCGGCCGCGAGCCTGCTTCTCTTTCGATTTCTGCTCGTCCTTTTCCGGAACAGGGCCGCCTGCCTGGCCGGGGCGCTGCTCTTTGCCGTTCACCCCGTTCACACCGAGGCTGTTTCCTGGATCAGCGGGCGCACGGACAGCATGGCCGGCCTTTTTTACATCGCGGCTTTTCTTGTGTGGGTTCGGTATTCCGATCGGCCGACGGGGAGCCGCATGGGCCTTCTCCTTCTTTTCTACCTCCTGGCGCTTCTCTGCAAAGAGATGGCCGTCACCTTTCCTATTGCGGCGGTGCTTTTCGACATGACGATCGGCCGGGAGAGCAGGGCGCCCCTTCGATCGAGGCTTTTCGGGTATGCGGCTCTTTTCGGGCTGACCGTTCTCTTTGTTCTTTTCCGGGAATACGCCCTTCGCCATGTTATCGAACGGGAAACGTATCACTACTTTTACGGGAAGGGCGCGATCACGGTCGCGGCCTCCATGTTTCAAACAGTGCCCGTTTATGCGCGCCTCCTCTTCGTTCCCGTGGGCCTCCTCTACCACTACAACGGGACGATGCCTTTTCAGGAGACTCTTCTGTCCGGTTTTGCGCTTGGCGGTCTCGTCTTTACGGCTGCGGCCGGCGCTGCGGCCCTCTTTCTGATGCGGAAGCTTCCGGTAATCGCTTTTTGCGCGCTCTTCTTTTTTCTGGCGCTCCTGCCCGTGATGAACATCGTGCCGACCATGAGCCTCATGGCGGAGCGTTTTCTCTACATTCCGTCCCTGCTTGTCGCCGTCCTGGCGGCATGGGCGCTTTCCGCGGCACGGCGCGAAAAGACGAGAAGGCTTTTCATGGCCGCGGCATGGGTTGTGGTCGTTCTCTTTTCCACGTTGACCGTCTGCCGGAACAGAGTCTGGGAGAACAACGAAACGCTCTATTTCTCGGCGGAAGGGACGAGCGGCACGTCGATCAACGTCAACCTGGGAAACCACTACGCCAGGAAAGGGAACCTCGACAAGGCCGAAACACTGCTTCTCGAGGCGCTGAGCATCAGAGAGGAGACGATAAACGCCCATCTCAACCTGGGTGTGCTCTACACGCAGAGTGGGGTGATGAACAAGGGAAACGAAAGAGAAAGATTCTTTGAAAAAGCGGCCCAACACCTGGAGAGAGCGCTCTCGCTCGACCCCAGTTCGCCCGACCCGCTCTATGCGCTGGCCACACTCGGACATCGCCGGAACAGAAAGGAAGAAGCCGTCCGATATCTCGAGGAGCTCCAGAAGGTCCGGCCCGGGCATCTGGGATCGGACAAGCTTTTAGAGAAGCTGAAAAAGGGGATGTGACTGTAGACCTCAACTATGCAAAAAACATCGGTTCAGATCGGCAACCCTCGCGCCATAGCACGGCATCTGGAGCCAAATATCGTTTTTTCTGAACCTCGCGTATTGTTTAAATACGCTGCGGCCTAGAAAAAACGCTCTATGGCCCCATCTGCCGCACTCTGACGCGTCTGCGCTCGATGTTTTTTGCATAGTTCGAGGTAGAATGAAGAGCATGAAGAGGTTCGCTGTCGTCGCTCTGGTGATCGTGCTCGCGCTGGCCCTTGCTCCGATCGTCTGTACGCGCAAAACAGGCAACGGGCGTAACGTGATCATCCTCATGGTGGACACGCTCCGCGCCGATCACCTGGGATACCACGGCTACGGCAGGCCCACCACGCCCGGCCTCGACCGCTTTGCCGAAAAATCTTCTGCGTTCATGTCCCATTTCTCCCACGCTTCCCGGACGGGGCCTTCTGTTGCGAGCCTCTTCACGTCCCTCCACGTTCGGTCTCACGGTGTGGTGAATCCGATCGGGCAGTGGGACGGAAAGGGCGTTCTCGAGGAGTCACGAACCACGCTGGCCGAGATTCTGTCGGCGGCGGGGTATTCGTGCCGCGCCGTTGTTTCCAACCCGAATGTCTATCACATGTACGGTTTCGCCCAGGGCTTTGAAGCGTACCATCCCGTTCCCCTCCATTCCGATGCGGGCAGGATCAATGCGATGGCGATTCAGCAGCTCGCCGGAATGAAGGAGAAGCCTTTCTTTCTCTACCTCCACTACATGGATCCGCATTCTCCTTACTCCGCGCCCCCGGCATTCGGCCGGGCCTTTTCCGACGATAAATACGCGGGATTCCTAACGGGCGAGCACAGCCAGATCGATCGCATTCTCAGGGGCGAGATCCGGACCACTCGCGCCGACGAAAAGCACCTGGTCGACCTCTACGATCAGGAGGTCCGTTACTGGGACTGGGAGTTCGGGCGGCTTACAGGGTTCCTCGAGGAGAGCGGCCTGCTCGAGAATACGGTCGTTGTGGTTGTTTCCGACCACGGCGAAGAGTTCTTTGAGCACGGCGGCGTTCTTCACGGTTACACCCTTTACGGCGAACAGCTCCGCGTCCCCCTCGTTGTTTGGGCGCCCGGCTTCCTGCCGCGAAAGGTGGGGGGGGTGACGCGCAACATCGATGTTCTTCCCACGATTCTCGACCTCCTCGACCTGCCTGTTCCCCGGGAGATCCAGGGCGAAAGCCTCGTGCCCTTCATGAAGGGCGGGGAGAGAAAAGATCCTCCCGTCTTCAGCGAAGCCGGGATCCGCGCCGTGAAGACGGTCAAAGCCCGCTCTTTCCGGGCTAACGGGTGGAAATACATTGAAACGACTTTTCCGGACAAGGTTCCGCCCGAGCTTTACGATCTCTCCGCCGATCCCGGAGAAAAAGAAAACGTCTACACATCCAGGCCCGACATGGCGGAAAAGATGAGGAAAATGATGGACGAGTTTCTCGAAGGTGTTCCCGAGGGAACGAGCCGCTCCGTCACGCTCGACAAGGAAGCGATCGAACAGCTGAAGGCGCTGGGCTATGTGGGAGGGGATGATGGAAAATAAGAAAGAGATTTCGGCTGGTTCCGCCGGCGGGGATGTCCCCCGGTTGAAAGACCGTCCGGGCGATCGCTCGCGGGGCCGTCCGGGGAGACGAATGAGAAGGACCGTGGCGTTCCTTCCCTTTCTTTTCCTCTTGGCCCATCTCGCGACGGGGGTGCTCTTCGTTGCCGACCGGAGCCCCGACACGAACGCGGCCTGGACGGGCTACCCTTTGGACGACGCCTGGATTCATATGGTGTATTCCAGGTCGCTCGCCCGGGAGGGGCTTCCGTGCTACAACGACGGCGAACCGGAGAACGGCTACACGAGCCCTCTCTGGATGGCGATCGGCGCGGTTCCACACCTGCTCGAGGAGTGGTTCAACCTCTCTGCCGTGATTTCCGTCAAAGCGATCGGTGTGCTCGTCGGGTGGCTCGCTTCGTGCGTTTTGGCGCTCCTCCTTTTCGGCGTGGGCTGCCGCCTCGCTGCGGCGGCATTCGGCGGGTTTGCCCTCGCCCTCTCTCCCCTTCTGACCTTTGCCGAAGTTTCGGGCATGGAGGTCATGCTCGCTGCATTCCTCGGTCTGGCCGCGCTCGTCGCCTATCGAGCGCGGGCATTCCTTTCAGCCGGAATCTTCGCAGGTCTTGCCCTGCTGGCCCGGCCCGAAATGTCGATTCTGCCCGCAGGGCTTTTGCTCCTCTTTGTCTGGGAAAGACTCTTTACGGGCAAGGGCGGCGGCGCCGAACCCGGCGAGTCCGAAAAGCCTCACGCGTCGGGATTCCAGGCGTTTGTCAAGCTCCTCCTGCCCCCCCTTGCCTGCGCCGGCCTCTGGGTGATCGCTTCGATCGTGGTGACGGGGAGGCCGCTCCCCAACACCTTTTATGCCAAGTATCACGACGCCGGGCTTCACGACTCGACGCTTTTCTATAGCGTCGTCGAAGAAAGCGTGAAGCGGCCGCCGATCATCATCGTCATCCTGCTCGCCCACCTTTTCATTTTAGGGACCGTTCGGCTTTTCGGTATCCGCCGGAAACTGCTCGCTCTCTTCACCGTCGCGTTTTGTCCGGTTTTTGTTTACGCCGTTTGCGCCACCCGCGAAATGCCGCCGGGGTGCACGCAATACTTTTACTGGTGGAGATACCTCGTCCCCGCCCTCCCTTTTCTCTGGTTCTTCGCTGCCTTGGGAGTAGACGGGTTCTTCGGAGTTGGCGAGAAAGGATCGAGCTCTCTTTCGAAGTTTATGGGCATCGTCATGGCCGGAACTTTGCTTTTTTGCCTCGGCGCGCGTCTCCCGGCGGGGGCCGGGACCTATGCCTGGAACTGCCAGAATATCAACGAGGTCCAGGTGGAGCTCGGGCGCTGGGTCAACGGCAACGTGCCGGCGGGCGGCACGGTGGCCGTAAACGACGCGGGCGCCATCCGCTATTTCGGAGAGAGAAAAACTCTCGATCTTGGCGGCCTCAACCGACACGTCGGGCTCGGCGAGATGGAAAAGGGCGCGGACTTCACGCGGCTCAGGCTTCCGGCCAAGAAGAAATGGCTCGAAACGCACGACGTGGACTTCCTGATTATTTTTCCGGCATGGTTTATCGACGTCGCCGTTTCTCGCGCCTTCCCCGTCATGGAAGAGCGCAGGAGCACAAACTACACGATCTGCAAGCCGCCCCCGCCGGGTAAGATCGGCCAGGACGTCATGCGCGTTTACAAAACCCGTTGACCCGCTCCAGGGCAGATCTCATGGCCGCCGAGAGATTCGATATCACACGCCTTGAAGGCCCGGACGAGGAGTACGGCTTCACTGTCGGACCGGATGATGGGGGGGGTCGGCTCGACGCGGTCCTAGGGCGGCGGTACAAGTGGCTCTCCCGCACGGAGGCGCGGAAACTGATCGACAGGGGGCGGGTTTTCGTGGAGCGTGGAGGGGGCGATGAATGCAGGATCGCAAAAGCATCCTTTCGCGTCTCATTGGGCGACAAGGTCCGCATGGTCCGGCCGCGAAGCCCCCAGGACGGCGGGCTCGTTCTCGCCGCGCCTCCGGACCTTCGAATCCTCTTTGAAGACGATGTCCTCCTCGTGGTGGACAAGCCGTCCGGCCTTCCCGTTCATCCCGTGGGAGGCAATCTCTATCGGACCGTGCTCTTTGCCCTGCATGAGCGCTGCCGCGAGGCGGCCGGCGCCGGTAGTGGGAAAGAGGCTTCCGGGGAAAGCATGCCGCACCTCGCCCATCGCCTCGACGCAGAGACGAGCGGCGTTCTCCTGGCCGTCAAGGGACGGAGCGCCATGCGGGACGTGGCGGAACAGTTCAGGAACAGAAGCGTGCGGAAGGAGTATTCTGCGCTGGTTTACGGAGCGCCCGAGAAAGACCGGGGGACAATCGATCTTCCTCTCGGCGCGGAAAAAAATTCGCGCGTTCCCTACAAGCAGGCCGTTCGCTCCGACGGCGCCCCGGCCCGAACCCGGTACGTTGTCGAACAGCGCGGAAGGCGGGCTTCAATGGTGCGCCTCTTTCCCGAAACGGGCCGCAAGCACCAGCTTCGTCTCCACATGGCAGCGATCGGCCACGCCATTGTGGGTGACAAGGTTTACGGGCCGGGGGAGGAACACTACTTCAAAGCGCGGGAAGGTCCGCCTGTTGGAAAAGATCTCGAAGAGCTGATTCTCCCCAGGCTCGGGCTTCACTCTTCCCTTCTCGGAATTCGACATCCCCGTTCGGGGGAGGAGGTGGTTTTCGAGGCGCCTCTCCCCGCCGAGCTGGCGGCTATTTCGTGACCTCAAAAGCGTCGATGTAAACAAAGCCGCCCGTGGAAGCGGGGTTGCTCCTTCCGGTGACAACGATCTTGATCGTATGGAGCCCCGGCCCCAGGCCTGTTTTTGTAAAGAGGGCCTCTCTCCATTCGGCCTGAGGTGAATAAACATCCACTTCGCCCTGGAACATGTCGTCGATGATGACAGCGGCAATGCCGCCTTTGAAGGATTTCGTTCCGATCCAGGAGACAGAATCGCCTACAAAGCTCAGCGTGCAATAGGCATGTTTTACGTCGGAATGTCTCATTGTGTTTCCGCAGGCAAGGATGTTGTAGATCTTGTTCCAGGCTCCGCTGCCCGAACCGGGCGGCCACCTTCCGTGAGAGTACCCCACTCCTTTTCCATAGGCGATGAACTTGTTGTCGCTGCCGAAACGGTGTTTGTTGAGGACCGCAACCCAGGTGGTCCCGCTGTCGGTGGATCTCAAGATCGTACCCCAGGTTCCCAGAAAGAGAGTTCCGTCCGAAGCATAGTCGGGCGAAACGGCCAGGCACCTGAGAAAAACTCCCTCGAGGCCGATGTAGGACCAGTTGGCGCCCCCGTTTGCCGATACAAAGAGACCGCCGCTTTTCGTGACCGCAAAGATCGTCTGGTCCACCGTATAATCAGGCGACATGGCGAGGTCCTGAATCACCGTGTCGCTCAACCCGTTGTTGCTGAGAATCCAGGTGTCTCCACCATCGGTCGATTTGTAGACGCCCTTGTCCGGGACTCCGGCGAAGACAACGCGATCCGTTTGAAAGGACGGCGAGACCGCAAGAGCGCGACCCCCGCCGATCCCCAGGCTGATGTTCATCCAAGTCACGCCGGCGTTGGTTGAACGGAATATCCCCCCCTTGTTCGCGGCGAAAATCGTTTTGTCCGTCGAAAAATCGGGGGACAGAGCGAGACAGCCCACCCCCCTGAAAGGGGTGGGATAGAGGGCGGTGAAAGTCGCCCCGCCGTCGTTCGATCTGTAAAGGGAACACTTGCCGTCATGGCCGTTGCCCACAAAGAGCGTCCGGTCCGTCTGAAAGTCGGGAGAGACGGCCAGCGCCCTGACAACGATTGTGTCTGCCGGATCGACCTCGATGGGAAACCAGGCGGTGCCGGCCGTGGTTGATTTGTCCATGCGGTGGTCCGCCGAAGAGACCGAAAAAATGGTGGCATCTTGGGAATAGGAAGGGGTGAGTGCGATCTTTGTACTCAAATACATGCTGGACAGGCCTGTGTCGGCCGCGTTCCAGGAGTCACCCTTGTCCTTGGTCAGATAGATCCCCCCTCCATAGGCCGAAGCGGCGACCGTTCCGTCATTGGCGAAATTCGGGCTGATGCAGAGGCCCCGAATGTAATTCACTTCGTAGATGTTCGAGTGTTTCCATTTCTCTCCGCCGTCTGTTGATTTGTGAATCCCTTCCCAGCCGCCCAGAAAGATGGTTCGGTCCTGCCCATAGTCGGGAGAGAAGTCGAGATCGAAATAGTGAATATTGGTTTGAATCGCCCTCTTGGTCAGCCCGAAGCTCTTGAGGGTCCATGTCGTTCCGCTGTCCGTTGATTTGTAAAGCCCCGATTCCTTGTCGGCAACGAGAATGGTCCGGTCGCTGTCATAATCCGGGGAAACGGCGATAGCGGTTCCATGAACATATGGCAGTGTCTTTGTCCATGTTCTTCCAGCGTCGGACGATTTGTAAAAACCCGGGTTGTTTGGGCACCAGATCGTGGCAAAAAGGGTTTGGTCTTGGTTGAAAGAAGGCGAGATCGCAAGGGCCGTGACCCTTGCCGCTGAAAAGGGCTTGGTTGTCGGATCGAACCAGGAATTACCGCCGTCGATCGATCTCAGGATGTGTCCCTCTCCGGTTCCGGCAAAGGCCGTTTTGTCCGTTGCGAAAGAAGAGGAGAGCTCGATACAGCGGACATTGCTGTGAACATGTCCTGTCTGGGAGGGAGACCAGGTCAACCCACCGTCCGTTGACTTCATGATGAAGCGATTGCCGTCGGAAGCAAAAAGGTTGCAGAAAAGGGTTTGGTCCGATTTGAAGGCGGGGCTGACGGCAATGGTGTCGATCCTGTCGTGGGGCGTGTGCGCCCCGGCCGGCGCGCCGATGGCAAGGAGAATCACTGCGAAAAGGGCAGTCGTCAATGCTCTCACGAAATGATGCTCCTTGAGAATATGGGTCTGAATTGCCGAAATCCGGAGATGATTCCGGATAATTCAGAAACGATTAAAATGATAATGGCTTACTTCGAACGCGCTCAATCAACAACACTATATATATATCAGGTAAACCGGATAAAATCAAAGAGAAATGACAAGGAGACGCCCCCGCCAGGTAAAAAGGGATTCTTGGGTGTGTAACCATTGCCGTGTATAAGGGTTATAGTTGCACGAGGCGAGCGCGCATTGGGAACGCGCCCGGAAGCCTACATCTATTTTAGAGACGCGAAGGGGAACGTCCAGCCATAAGGGCCGGGACTCGGGCGGCTCCAGAGCGGAAGCGGGTGAAATAACCGGGTCAATGGCTTGTTTTGGCTCGTCCCGTTTGCCTCACGTCTCCATATCGCTTCCAGATGTCGAGCGCGATCGATAAAGGTTTCACCATGGGCACCGTGTAGGTCTGGAAGTCGTTGGCCGTGAGAAAGGCACGCGTGTTCCAGACGTGCCGGGAGTAACCGCGCGGAGAGAGGATGACGGGCTTCCTCAGCTCTCCGTGGATATCGAGAAGCCGCTCGGCGATGTACTCGGAGAGGTAGGGGACCTGGAAATAGATGGCGGCCAGGATGATGTCCGTGTTGGGGTCGTCGTTCAGGGCGAGGAGCGCTTCGAGAAGCATGTCGTCGTCGCAGTCTCCGAAAAGATCGAGAGGGTTTTCCGAGATCTGTTTGCGAATGCGCTCCCGTTCGGCCGGGCTGGCGGCCTGGATCTTCTTGCTGAGCAGCTTGGCGAATCGCGCCCGCGTCTCGGGCGCAAAATCGGCGAGCACCATTCCTTCCTCGGTGAGCTGGTCGGCGAGGAGGATCGCGGCGCCGCCGCCCACGCTGACCACGGCGATCCTGTTGCCCTCCGCCGGGGGCTGGGTGGCGAGAAGAGAGAGGACGTTGATCAGGATCTTGGGATCTTCCGTCAGCTCTTCGATGAGAAAGAAGCCCGCCTGTTCGCAGGCTGCCTTGAAAGCCTCGAAGCTTCCGGCGAGGGAGGCTGTGTGAGACATGGTCTTTGCAGCGCCCCCTCCCGTTCCCCCTTTGATGACGATGACGGGCTTTTTAGCCGCCACCTTCTTACCCACTTCCATGAACCGAAGCCCGTTGCGCAGGCCTTCGATGTAAACGGCGATCGTGTTGATGCGCGGGTCCTCTCCCATGTGGGCGAGTATCTCTGAGATGGCGATGCCCGATGCGTTTCCGCAGGAGACCCACTGCCCCACAGAGAGGTTGTCGGCATCGAGCATCTCGAGAAGCTCGAGCCCGATGCCGCCGCTCTGTGAAATGACGCCAAGCCCGCTCGGCTCGCTCCGCACGCCTGTGCGGCGGCCCGGAACAAAGAGGGTGTTGAGCCCTGAAAAATTGTCCACAACGCCGAGGCAGTTCGGCCCGATGTAAACAACGCCGTGCGCTTCGGCCGCCTCGTGCAGCTCTTTTTCGAGGTCGCTCCTGCCGATCTCGGCGAACCCGTCGCTCACGATGATGGCCCCGCGGCCGCCCAAGGCCGCATACTCTTTGAAAGACGCGATCGAGGCTTCGGCGCCGAGAGCGAAGACAGCCAGATCGGGCGTCTCGGGGAGGCTTTCGAGCGTGGGGTAGCACTTCCGGCCAAGGAGGGACTTCCTCCCCGGATTGACTGGGTAGAGCTTGTCGATCCTGCTCGAATTCTTGAAGATGATCCCGCCGATCGATCCCGCCTTCGACGCTCCCACCACGGCGACCGATTTGGGCGAAAGGATCGCGTCGAGGTTTTTCATCCTTTCCGTGGAGAGATCCTGAGCTCTCGAGTGAGCCACCGGGTCTCCGACGATGACGCGGGCGTCGACAATGGCGAACCCTTTTTCGTAGACAATGACGGGATTGAGATCGAGCTCGTTGATCTGGGGTCGCTCCTCCATCATGGTCGAGACTTTCATTACGAGATCGATCAGGTTGTCGCGGTCGAGAGCCGGGCCGCGGAATCCCTTGAGCACAATATCGGACTTCGTCTTGCCGAGCATGCGTTCCACATCGCCGCGGGAGAGAGCGCCCACGGCGGGCGCCGCGTCCTTCCAGAGCTCGACGAAACGGCCGCCGTGTCCCACCATGGTCACCGGCCCGAAGCAACGATCCTGCTTGGCGCCCACGAGCATCTCGAAGCCCGGCTTCACCATTTTCTGAACGAGAACGCTCACATCTCCCCGGGCGCCCGCCCTGCGAACGTTTTCAAGAAGGGCGTCGTAGGCTTTTTCGAGCTCTTTCTCGTCCGGGATATCGAGAATGACTGCGCCCACATCGGTCTTGTGAACGATATCGGACACGTCGGCTTTGATGACGACGGGATAGCCCAGATTCTTCGCCCCTTCGAGCGCATCCTCTCGCGTTCGAACCGCGCGGCCGAGAACGGGGATGCCGTATTCCCCGAGGATCGCTGCCGATTCCGCGAAACCGAGCTGCCTGTTTTTCATGGCCTGTCCTTTCGCATGCAAGAGGTCATATCTTGACGAGATTATGCCCTAACCCGGCCTTGAAAGTACAGTTAGCGAAATACTAATTTTGTACTAATAAAAGACAAATGAGTAAGTCGGCTTCTGTTCTTAAAACTTTTGGGGGAATGGCCGGTGCCGGCGTTATTTCTTGAGCTCGATGTCGATCGAACCGAGGATTGTGGCGGGGTCGCCAGAGCCCGTGTCGAGCATGACAACCTGAAGCGTGTAACACCCCAAGGTGACGGGTTCGAGGGAGAGGGGCTCCTCTTCGAGCGGCCAGGATTGGATGAGGGATTCTTCTTCCGGAAGGTTGACGAGAAGTGGCACGCCCTTCTTTTTCATGAGCTCCATGTTGAGCGATTTCCACCGGCAGGCGTAGAGATCGACCCGGTAGGCCTTGCCGGGCAGGCGCGCCTCGTCGACGCGGGGCTGGACAGTGATTCTCATTTCTTCTGTGCCGAGTTTCTGGAGACTGATCCCGTCGATCAGGGGAATGGATGAGGTGAGCTCAATGATTTCACCTCTGCGGGCGGATGGGTCCGTGTTAATGTCCGATCGGATCGGCACGGCCGC
Source organism: uncultured Phycisphaerales bacterium (assembly GCA_964633825.1). Classification (GTDB taxonomy): domain Bacteria; phylum Planctomycetota; class B15-G4; order B15-G4; family CAYZWU01; genus CAZWHE01. The sequence goes on from CAZWHE010000007.1 coordinate 25,238, forward strand.
CGGCTCCGAGCCCGGGATGTTGAAGCCGGGCCATTTCAGGAGCTCGATCGTGTTTTCGAAGAGCTTCAGAACGACCTGCCCCACGCTGTGAGGCTGCAGCTCGACGGATTCACTGGATTTGCCCACCAGCTTTTTAACGGCCGCAATCAGGTGGTCAGGGACGGAAGGACCCGGATCGCCGCTCTTTTCGGTGACGGCAATCATTGCAGAGTGGCAGAGGGCGCACTCGGCCAGGTGGGATCGGATGGGTGCGGCTTCTTTTTCATCCAGGGCGCCGTCGATAAAGGCGGCGAAGAGCTCGTCGTCGGGGCAGGAACCGGAATCACTCTTGCCGAAAGCGAGTGATTGAAGGCGAGGGAATTGAGGCTCTTTTTCTTTCATGGCCGGGAGCAGGTCCTTGGTCGTTGAAAAGCGAGTAATCCGGTCCCTTTACGATCAATGTGACGAGCCGGGATCAGGAATCTTTCATATTCAGGGTTTCTCATGGGATTCCAAGCTTGTTGAACACATTTTCCACGAGCCCGGAAATTTCGTTGGTTTCCATATTAAAAAGCACGGCAAGCCGATCGGGTGTAGGCCGGAGCGCCGGTGCGTTGATGAATAGAATCGCTGTGAGCAGTTCATCGGGAAGATCGAGAACGTCAAGACAAGCCTGAAGAAGGGGAGCGCGATCCATTGCAACGATACGGTCTCTGGCGGAAATGATGGAATCGTTCCAGCCCGGCGGCTCATCGTCGATGATGGACGGCCGCTTCTTGTGAGCCGCGATCTTGGCCACATCGTCGCGGATCCGGTCCCGCGTTCTCTTGAAGATCACATCGATGTTCTGCCTTGTCGTTCCCACGATCTCGGCCAGGTGTTCCCGGTTGATGCGGTGATAGACGATGAGAACAACCACGAGGAGCTTGGCGGGGTCCTGGTTGTATAGACCCTGGAGGAAGAGCCGGGACTCTTCCTCTTCGAGGAGCGGGGCGGCCGGTTGGTTTTCAGGGGCTTCGATGAGACGGCCCACCTCTTTTTCATCGTCCGAGGGAGAAGGTATGTTCAAGGAGAGCATTCTCTTGCGGATCAGACTCTTCTGGCGGTCGATGGCCAGGTTGACGGCGACTTTCCGGAGATATGTCTGGAGCGAGCAGTTGTTGCGCCCTTCGAAGAGCTTGATTTTTCTGTAATCGTTCTTGATGACCTGCACCATGAAGTCGTGGAAGAGATCGTCGATCTCCTCCTTTGAGAAACGGAAGCTTGAGGCATGGAAGGTCTTGTAAATCAGCCGGCTGAAGCGATCTACGAACTCGTTCCAGTGGTCGGAGCTTCCCGAAACGAGCCCTTGGATGAATAGTTTTGTCGGTTCTCTTTTTTTCATGAGGCGGATGATGAATTCCTATCCCGGTCTGAAGAGGTGTTATACTTTCTTGCGATTCCGTGAAACAGCTCTGCCGGGTATTTTTTCTTGTTTTTCCTGATTTTGTCCAGCATGGCCTGGCTCACGTCAATGTCGATGATGCGCGCCAGGCTGAAACAATAGAGCATCACATCGGCAATCTCTTCCTTGATTCGTTCCCTCAGCTCCGGTTTCTTCGATTCTGCGATGGCTTCCTCCGTGGTCAGCCACTGGAAAAGCTCCATCAGCTCGGCCGCTTCGATGGAAATCGACATGGCCAGGTTTTTCGGATCGTGGAATTTTTCCCAGTCCCGTTCTATGAGAAACTCCTCCAGTTTTTCCATAACTTCTTGAATGGCGGCTTCTTCTCTCTTGTTCAACAGACGTTTCTCCGTGAAGGGACTGACTCTTGGCAGTGAATGTAACCTGTATCTCAACAAATCTTTGGCTCCTGTCAATCTGTCTTTCGCCAAATCCCGTCCTTGAATTTCCGCGGCCAAGGGGGTAAAATGATGAGCTAAGATGTTTTTGGCACAATGGGCTGTGTGCCTCCAACCTCCTTAATTTGATAACCACAACATCTTTACTACGTTCCGGAGTGTCGATTATGTCGAGTGATGTTGTCAATGAATTGAGTCGTATCAGCGATAGAGCCCGAGTTTTTGCCAGCATGCCCTATATCAAAGGCCTGACCCCGAAAGTCTTCGGTGAAGAAGGAAAATACCAGGTCTATCCTTCCGATGAAACGGTGGAACGCCGCGAAGGGATCTTCCGCATGGACGAGATCGGTCTCTCTCCACTCGACCATGGCGGGCTTTACGGCGATGCTGTTTTCGAGGGAATCCTCATCAATTACGGCCAGGTCTTTCTTTTCAAGGAACACCTCGAACGGTGGTGGAATTCGGCCCGGATGCTATCCATCAGGTTCCCTTACAGCATGGAAGATATGGGGCTCAGGATTCTGCGGACGATCCAGGAGATCGGGTTTTCCGACGATGAAAGAGGTTATCTCAGGCCGATCATCACTCGCGGATTCGGTAATTTGGGAATTCACCCCAAAAAGTGCATTGCTCCGACGGTTTATGTGATCTGTTCCACCATTCAGCTCTATCCGGCCGAAATGTACCAAACCGGTATCGAGCTCGCTGTGGCCAGAAGCGTGCGCCGCCAGGGGAAGGTCATTATCGACCCGAACGTGAAGAGCTGTAACTACCTCAACAACATTCTCGGGCTTCTGGAAACAATGGAACAGAAGAAGCTGGAAACAATGATGATCACGGCCCAGGGCGCTGTGGCCGAAGCGACTGCGGACAACATTTTCCTTGTTTTCCGCCATGAGGGCTGGGAAAACGACCCATCGAAGGTCACCCTCGTCACTCCCGACGGCGATTACTGCCTCAAGGGAATCACACGGAACATGGTCATCAATGACGCCCGGAAGCTCGGCTACAAGGTCAAAGAGGCCGACGATCTGCTCGCCATCGATTTCGTCGGTCCCGGCAGGGAGTGTTTCATGACAGGGACGGGCTGCGGCTTGATGCCGATCGTCGGCATCGAGGAGAGGCCGATCGGCGACGGAAAACCGGGCCCGGTGACGAAAAAACTGCTTCAAGCCATAACCGAGGACATGCAGAACCCCGAATACGGCTTGAGCATTCACGCCGACGAGAACGAAGCCCGTAAGTATCTCGAATAGGCGGGGACACGACAGGCAATCACCAGCGGTCTCCGTTTCCTCAGAAAACAAAGAGGATCAACAATGATCCATCCGGGCCCCTCGTGTTCGGGGCCCAATCGATTCCCTTGAGAGAAATCCTTTACGCGTGATTGCCTGTTGTGTCCCCGCCTGTTCTCCCTCCTTGTCAGAGAATCTCCACAGGGGCATGGTCTTCGTGGATGATGGTCGGGGCCGGGCCCACGTAAGCGTTCAACGTGTACCAGCCCAATGGAACTCCGGGCCAGATGTAATCGGAGTATTCCTTGTGGATTGTTCCATAGGGGGGCACGGTGATCGGTTCCGGTCCGAAGTAGGCCCACGACGGAGGCCATGTGCCGCCGCCGGGAAGGGTGATGGTCGACCAAAAGCTCGAAACCTGTGCAATCGCTGTGGTGTTGTAAATGTCGACGGTGTAGTCCGCGTGCGCGCCCACGTTGTACGACGTGCTGCCGAATGCGGCGTCGATGTAAAGATCGGGCCCCGTGCCCGTAACGAGACAGGTTCCTTCATAGACGAGCAGATTCTGTCCGGTCACCGTGACGTCCATGATCCCGGGAATAACGGGATCGATGTTGTTGAACACAACCGTGCCGTTCATATCCGTCGAGCCGTGTTCATAGACATCGGGCGCTTTGCAGATGCAGACGAGGGCGCTTTCCACAGGGGACCCGGCTTCCGTGACCGTGATCGGGAAATTCTGGGTCCCCGTGCCGATCGATGTCGAATGTTGAACAACGGTCATGCCCGGGTCATCCGTCCAGAGCGGAACCGCCGGATCTCCCATAAGAGTCAGTTCGGTGAAGATATACTGGTAAACGGGATCGCTGGGATAGTAATCATTCTTGGATTCGCCGAGCGTCTCTCCGGCGTGATAGCAGTCGTTTTTCCAGAGGACCTTGAAGAACTTCTGGTCGTATTTAGCCGAGTATGTGTTGGTCGAGCCGGGTGAATACCATCCATAGCGCGAGTTTCCCACGAATGAGTGCCCGCCGCAGCTCGTCTGCTTGACCCAGGTTTCGCCGATGCAGTCGCTGTAATCGTATGCCAGGGCCCAGCAGCCGAGTGTGTAGAGAAGCCCCTGTTTGTCTCCGTTGGTCAAGCCCTTGAAGTCGTTCTTGTCGATGTGGTCGTTGTGCCAATATGAACCGACGCCCATCACGTCCTGGTTGCAGTGGTCGCAGTGGTTGATCAGGTTCTGGCCGTCGTTGAGATAGGCGATGGAGTCGCTCTTGTGGGACCCCGGCTCGCTGTCGTATTCGGTGACGAGAACGGCCCAGGCCGGCAGGAACTGGTTCTCTATATAGTTCTTGGTTTTTTCGGACTGGGTGTAGCTGTCCGCATCGAAGGCGAAGAAGAAGACCTTATTGCCGAAGCCGGCGGGCGGATTCTTCTGGTAGTCGAGGGTCTTGTCGATGAAGGTCTGGATCTGCGTCGAATTGTCCGCACAGGCGCGGCCCACGTAAACCTCGCACTTCCAATCCTTGTCGTAATCCGCGTAATACGTGTCGTTGGGTATGTTGTCCCCTCCGATGTTCTTTTTGTGGTAGGGGATCTTGGATGTGTCGCCGCCGAGCAGGAAGTGGGTCGTTCCCCAGGTCGGGTGCGCTTCCTTTATGAACTCCCGGATTTTGGCCTCGTCCGTGTTGTTTGTGTAATTGGAATAGATCCACTCGACGGTGACGAGCTTGGGGGGCATTCCCTTCCTCGTCATCCAATCAAGGAGCGCGTCCCACTCGCCCTTGAATGCGTCGGTCGTAATGACGACGTATTCGTAGCTGCCCGAGGGAAGCGACCGGGAGCCTTCGCCGTTCCATTTCGGGAGTTCGATCGCTTCGGGGTTGACGGCCAGGCGCTCCAGTTTTTTCAGGGTCATCGCCCGAACCCGGTCGCTGAAGTTGTACGTCTCGCGGACAGGGGTTGCGGAGTCGTGGTAAGCGACCTCGTAGGAGAGCGATTCGACGAAGAGAAGCTTCCGCGTCACCGGGTTGTACTGGAGCGGATAGAGGGTGAGCGTAACGAAGTCCTGCCCGGCCAGGTCCCACTGCCCGGTTTTTTCTGCAAGCACGCCCGGGTAATAAGCATCGGTTCCGTACACGACCCGGTCTTTGATGAAAACCGGTCCGGCCGGTTTGTTGCCGAGAGTCCGGGGCGCGGCCCGGGGAAGAATGTTCCATTCTCCCGGGAGGAGGGCCGTGTCGGCGGCCTTGATGCGGACGTCAAAGGCCTCGGCGTCCACGGGAAGGGCCACGTTGACCTGAACGCAGGGAAGAGCGGGCGCGCCGACGCGGGTCGTGGTGCCCGGTTCTGCCGAATACGGTGCCGAATACGGTTTCGCCAAATGAAAACAGTCGTAGCCGGCAACCTTTTCATGGATGAGGTCGGACGATGAAAAAGATGCCCGGCCCGGGTATTCGCCGCCCGGTGCGGAACCGGAGAGGACAAAAAGGAAACAGACGGCAGGGAGAGACAGTTTCATGAGCAACGAATTCATGGGGCACCTCTATGAATCGAAGAAACGTCCGGAGGTAAAGATCGCGTTTTGGTAAAGTGTGCACTCAAGCCCGATGGTCTTACATATTTTTTATATGCTTCGAGAAGGAAGGTATCACCAGGATCCCGGTTTTCTTTATTTCTCATAACCAGCAAGGTAGAACCCAATGCCCGAGCTCTTCGAAAAGACGTCCGTCAAGTCTCTCGAGATGAGAAACCGGTTTATCCGGTCGGCCACTTGGATGGCCATGGCTGCGCCCGACGGAGCGTGCACCGACCTCATGACCGAGTACTATCCCCGCCTTGCCGAGGGCGGCATCGGCCTCATTATCGGCGGTTTTGCATTTGTCTCCCCCGAGGGGCACGGCCCTCCGGGCATGGCCGGTCTTCACAGCGACCACGTGGTGGACGGCTACCGGGTGATGGTGGAAAAGATCCATGCCCGGGGAGGCAGGATCGCGGCCCAGCTGGCGCACTGCGGAATCAAGAGCCGCCCGGAGTTCAATTTCGGCGGGGAAATCCTCGGACCTTCCGACTTTTTCACCGACGATGGAACACAGACGGCGCGCGGACTCACGCGGGAAGAGATCGCGCGTATCGTCGATGACTTTGCCGCCGCCGCTGTTCGCGCCCGGGATGCCGGATACGATGCGGTCCAGCTTCACTTTGCCCACGGTTATCTGGGGAGCCAATTCCTGAGCCCTTTCTATAACAAGCGAACCGACGAGTACGGCGGTTCCGTCGAGAATCGCGTCCGTTTTCTGAACGAGGTTCACGCCAAGGTGCGCGATGCCCTGGGAGAAGGGTACCCTCTCATGGCGAAGCTCAACGTCGAGGACTTCCTCGACGGCGGGCTCACCTCCGGGGACGGCGTTTATGCCGCCGCTGTGCTGGCCGGGGAAGGGCTCGACCTCATCGAGGTCTCGGGTGGGACGGGAGATTCGAAGGGCCTGGGTCCCGCCCGCATTCTCGAGTCGAGAGAAGACGAAGTCTATTTTCTCGAAAACGCCGCGTCGGTCAAAAGCGCCGTCTCGATCCCGGTGGCCCTTGTGGGCGGCATCCGGCGTTATGAAGACGCCCGGAACCTGGTGGAGAAAGAGGGCTTCGACTATGTTTCACTCTGCCGGCCCTTTATTCGCGAGCCCGGCCTGATCAATCGGTGGGAGAGGGGAGAGGAGACTCCGGCTCAATGCATTTCGTGTTCCCGATGCTTTCGGACGCAAATCAAGGGAAAGGGCATCCATTGCGCTCAGTGATCGTTCGAAGGCGTCAGATTATGCCTTGTTGTTGTAATTTGTTGTTATGAATAGAGTATCAGGTTTTTGTGTTTTTTGATGGTACAAAGTATTTGTAAAAATCTTTCAAATTTGTTTTAATATGAGTTCAGAAAATAAGCTGCGTCATCTAACTGACAATAAGAATTTTTAAGCCGAAAGAGTGTATACCGTTCTTTCACCTCAGGCCCGTATGGTGAAAGGATAATTCCCCCGTCTCTTTTTATGAGCGCTGTAAAGGAGATTCAAATGTACCAAGCCAGACTCTGTTCGTACCTTCCCCTTCTCATGCTCTTTGTTTTAATCCTTCCGGCCTCGGCCGATGACTATTCCGGCCAGGTTCGGTATTCGACATCCGACCTTTCTTACAGTCAAAAAGCCGGGTTTGACGTCATCGAGATGACCGGCGCCGGAACCATGACCGTTGTGGGCTGTCCCGCCCTGCCGTGCACGGAAGTCAACGTGGCCCTTCCCGACGGCGCCGGCGTGATCGGCGTCAATCTCATCGACGCCGAGTATGTCGAACTGGCCGGCCTCTTCGACGTGATACCCGCCGCGAGACCCCGCCGGATCAGCAACCCTGCCACGGGTAATGTTCTGGTCAAGAACCAGGTCGTGTACGGAACGGACGCTTTATTCCCGGGCCGGCTGATGGAAAAAATGAGCCAGTGGGAGCTCGTCGGCCAGGAGTTCGTGACGGTCCGTATCTTTCCGGTTCAGTACAACCCGGTAACCGGGAAAGCCTTTCTCGCCACGAAAGCGACCTTCGAGGTCGTTTATGACATCGATCCGCATGCGGTCCGGAGCACCTACAATTTCAGTGACCGCGTTCGCGATCATTACACAAGGCGCCTCGAGAATCTCGCCCTGAACCCGGAAGCGGTTGAGCTTCCCCTTTGGAACGGAAACGCAAGCCGCGCGCTGAGTCCGGGCGACTATGAGTACGTGATCATTACAACGTCCTCTTTCGAGGACGACTGGGGCACCCTGACCGACCACTACACCAAGATCGGTCTCCCCGCCAAGGTCGTGACCACCGACTGGATCTATTCGAACTTCTCGGGCAGCACGAACCAGGCCGAGATCCGCAACTTCGTGATCGACGCCCACAGCACGTGGGGCACGATCTACTTCCTCCTCGGCGGCGACTCGGGCAAGGTTCCCTACCACACGAAGAGCCTCGGGGGCGACAACATCCCCAACGACACCTACTACGCCGACTATGACGCCGACTACAGGGTCGAGGTCTACCTGGGCCGCGCGTCGGTGGACACGACGTCGCAGATCAGCACCTTCGTCTCCAAGGTGATGGACTACATGACCGGTCCGCCCTCGGGTTTCGGTGAAGAGGTTTTTCAGGGGGGATTCGATTTCGATTCCTATACGGACGGCGAAGATCTGATGATCTACATCGACAACAACTACGTTCCATCCTGGGCTGATTACGACAGGGAGTACGACAGCGAGTCGGGCTCCCACAAAAGCGATTTCAAGGGCTACATCAACAGCGGCCACAGCGTGACCAACCACGCCGACCACTGCAACTACAACGTCCTCGGCGTCGGCTCGTACAACCACGGCGACCACCTCTACAACTCGGACGCTTCGGGATTCAACAACAGTGGCCGCGCCGGTATCTTCTACACGCTCGGCTGCTGGCCCGGCGCTTTCGAAAAGAACGAATGCTGGGGGGAAGCCCTTGTCCAGAACTCGGGCGGCGGAGCGATCTCTTTCGTGGGCAACACGCGTTACGGCTGGTACACCCAGGGTTCCACGAACACCTACTCGTGCCGGTACGACAAGAAATTCTTCAAGGCCCTCTGGACCAACGATTACTACCGGGCCGGAGAGACGCTCGGCGAATCGAAGAACGACTATTTTCCGGGTGATACGACGTACAAATATGTCTTTACCGAGCTGACCCTACTGGGCGATCCGGGTATGGCGATCTGGACCGACGTGCCGGGCACGCTCTCCTGCACTTACTCGACAACGATCGATCCCGGCTCCCAGAGCTACAATGTCAACGTGAAGTCGGGCGGCTCTAATCTCTCGGGCGCCCTGGTCTGCGTTTACAAAGGCTCCCAGGTCTATGACAGGGCAACGACGGGTGGAGCGGGCAACGCCACGTTCACCATCAACCCGACGGACGGCGGCACCATGTACGTGACCGTTTCGGCCCAGAACGAGAAAGTGCACTTCGGGTCCTGTACGGTGACGGGCGGCGGATCGCCCGATCTCACGTGCGATCTGGTCCTGGACAGCACAACCTATCAGCGCCTCGACTGGCTCAATTACGATTTCTATGTGTACAACAACTCCGGCAGCTCGCAGAGCACCTTCGTCTGGACGAACGCCACGCTTCCGAACAGCAACACCTATCCTCCGTCCGGTTACATCGACGGTCCCATCTATACGACGGTTGCGGCCTATGGGTCGGAGGAGTGGCATTATTCGAGAAGGATTCCGGGCGGCGCGCCTTACGGAAACTTTATTTTCAACCTCTATATCGGGCCCAATCCCGGTATTCTCGACGAGGACCATGAAGCGTTCTCGATCGTGCCGTAATACAGTGCTGTAGGACGGCGCCGTAAAGGGCACGGCTTGAACGGCCTGAAAAAATCTCTTTCCAGCTCGGTGTCGGGTCGATATGCTCGACACCGAGCCGGACACCTGAATCAAGACGCAACAACGGTATGACCTATTTTATCTTCTGAGAGCACGAGGAGGCTGCAATGAGATCACCCGGGCTGATTTCAACGGTTGGGACCCTGTTTTTTTTGTTCTCCTTTTCCACCCTAACGGCTGGTGACTATACCGGACACGAACGGTTTTCAGTCGACCAACTCTCCTTCAGCCGAGTCGCTGATTTTGATTTCATCGAGATGGGAGACAGCGACACCATCTCTCTCGTCGGTGCGCCCGTCCTTCCCTGCGTATCGATCAACGTGGCGCTTCCCTTGAGCGCCGAAGCCGTTGTCGTTAAGTATCTCGACAGCGAATTCGTCGAAATCGACGGCACGTACGACATCATGCCCTGTGCCAGGCCGCGCCGGATCAGCAATCCCGCCCAGGGGAATCCCTTTGTCAAGGACCCGGCCGTATACGGCAGGGACGCTTTCTTTCCGGGCCGGTTTGCCGAACAGGTGGGCCGATGGGATCTTGCCGGACAGGAGTTCGTCACCCTCCGTCTCTTTCCGGTTCAGTACAACCCTGTGACGGGGAAGGTCTTTCTGGCCAAAGCCATGTCTTATGAGGTTCTCTACGACAGGGATCCTTTTGCCGTCAGGAAGACTTACAACTTCAGCGACAAGGTCCGGGCCCGAACCCTTCAAAAGATGCGGAGCATGGCCGTCAATCCCGAAGCGGTCGAGCTGCCCGTTTGGAGCGGGGGATCGAGCCGAGCGCTCGCTCCGGGGAATTACGAGCACGTGATCATCACGACGACGGGCTTCGAAAACGAGTGGAGCGATCTCGTCGACCACTACACCTTGACGGGCGTTCCCTCGAATGTGGTGACCACCAGCTGGATCTATTCGAACTACTCGGGAAGCGACAACCCGGCCAAGATCCGCAGCTTCGTGATCGACGCCCACAGCACGTGGGGAACGATCTATTTCCTGATCGGCGGCGACACAAGCCAGGTCCCATATGACACGGTCAGCATCGGGGGCGACAGCATTCCCAATGACACCTATCTGTCCGATTTCGACGACGACTGGCATTGCGAGGTCTACGTGGGACGCGCCTCGGTGGACAGCGCTTCGCAGATCAGCACCTTCCTGACAAAGACGCTCGACTATGCCAAGGTTCCGCCCACCGGGTTCGGCGAAGAGGTTTTTCTCATGGGATTCGACGTCGATTCGGTGACGCCCATGGAAAAGCTGATGAACTACATCATCAATAACTGGCTCCCCGCGTGGATGGACCTGAGCAAGGAGTACGACAGCGAACCGGGCGGGCACGAGAGCGACGTCAAGGGCTACATCAATGCCGGACAAAACCTGACCAACCACGCCGACCACTGCAACTGGAACGTCATCGGCGTGGGCAACGGCTCTCTCTCCATCTCGGAATGCAAGGCCTTCCACAACGGCGACAGGAAGGGGATCTTCTGCACCCTCGGCTGCTGGCCGGGCGCGTTCGAAAAGAGCGATTGCTGGGGCGAGGAGTGGGTCAAGGACTCCGACGGAGGCGGCATCGGCTTCGTGGGCAACACCCGATACGGGTGGTACTCACCCGGACACACGGGTTGCTACTCGGGCCGGTACAACCAGAAGTACTGCAAGGCTCTCTGGCACGAGGACTATATGTACTACCACGTGGGTGAAGCCCTCGGCGAGTCGAAGAACGACTATTTTCCCACGGACAACTATTACAAATACATTTTCATGGAGCTCTGCCTGACGGGCGATCCGGCTGTTCCGCTCTGGTGCAATGTGCCCGGAAACATGACATGCGCTTACGACGCCACGATCGGCGCCGGCTCCCAGAGCTACAACGTGAACGTGAAGGACGGCGGCCAAAACCTCGAGGGCGCCCTCGTCTGCCTCTGGAAAGGAAGCCAGGTTTACGAATGCGCCCTGACGGACATTGCCGGCAACGCCGACCTGACAATCAATCCGACGGACGACGGCACCATGTTCGTCACCGTAACGGCCCAGGACTACAAGATCCATTTCGGGCAGTGCACGGTCTCGGGAAGCGCTCCCAGCATGACGGTCGATATCGTTCTCGACAGCAGCTATTACAAGCGCGGCGACCCGATCAACTGGGATGTGACCGTATACAACAACTCGGGAACTCAGCAAACCACCTTTATGTGGACCAACGTCACCCGGCCGGGCGGCGCGACCTATCCTCCGTCGGGTTACCTGAACGGTCCGGTCTACATGGTGGTCGACGGCTACGGTTCGGCCGTGGAAAACTATTCGGCGACGATCCCGGGATCGGCGCCCTATGGAACCTACACGTTCAACGCGTTCATCGGTCCCGATCCCGGCATCGATGACGAAGACCATGCGACCATGACGATCGGATCGTGACGGATCGGGGGACATGGCCCCTCGACACCGTTGAGAAGTGATAACACCAGGCCCCGGCGGCTTCATCGGAAACCGCCGGGGCCTTTGCCATCAACCCCGCTGGAATGATACAACATCGAGAAAACGAAAATGAAAACGACCCCCGTCCGGAAAATCCGTTCTTCCCTTCTCGAGTGGTACGAGAAGGAAAAACGCGATCTCCCGTGGCGCCGCACGGCCGATCCTTACGGGATATGGCTCTCCGAGGTCATGCTCCAGCAGACAACGGTGAAGGTCGTGGCCGAACGGTACCCGGCCTTTCTTGGCAGGTTCCCCGATATCGCTTCCCTGGCCGGCGCTTCCGAGGAGGACGTTCTCGCCGCGTGGTCCGGCCTCGGTTATTACGGCCGGGCGCGCGCCTTTCACAAGGCCGCCCGGATCGTTGCCGGGAAATGGGGCGGCCGCCTCCCCGAAGACCGCAATGCCCTCCTTTCCCTTCCCGGCATCGGCCCTTACACGGCGGGCGCCGTCATGTCGATCGCTTTCGGAAAACAGTCGCCCCTGGTTGACGGGAACGTGGCCCGCGTCCTCTGCCGCTTCTTTGCCGTCCGGGGAGATCCGGCGTCGGCCCCGCTCAAAAAACGCCTCTGGAGCCTGGCCGCAGAGCTCCTTCCCGCCCGCCGTCCCGGCGAGTTCAACCAGGCGCTCATGGAGCTGGGCGCCCTGGTTTGTACGCCCCGCAGCCCGTCTTGCTCCGCCTGTCCCCTGGAAGGGCCCTGTCTCGCCCGCAGCAGGGGAATTCAGCAGGAGCTTCCGCGAAAAACGAAGCCCCTTGCTTCGCAAAAAGTCGCCCTCGCCGCAGCCCTGGTAAAACACCGCGGCCGGATCCTTTTGAAACGCCGCTCTCCCGATGAAAAGCTGCTCGGCGGCATTTGGCTCTTTCCGGGCGGCGAGTTTCGAAACCCGGCAACGGCGCCGAAAATGCTCTCCCGGCTTGTGGGAAAAATCCTGAACACTCCCGTAGGCGTGAACGAATCCTCGCCCATCACGGTGCGGCACTCCATCACGCGCTACAGGATCACGCTCCACCTTTTCGGGGCGCGCCCCGCGAAAAAGCCGGCCCCCCTATCGAGAGGAGGAGCAGCGAGATGGATCCGGCCCGCCCGGATCGGAACGCTTCCTGTTTCATCCCTTGTGAAAAAGGGGTTGAAGCGGGCCGGTCTCATTCCGGGTTGATCAAAATACCGTCAGGCGGACCGCCCGAGCGCTCCATGGCCCAGCCGATGACTTCCCGGCTCTTGGCCGTGGCCGTGCACATCCTGGAGGGCTCGGGCTTGATGCCGCACCTCCAGAGATCGAGGCGGTCCGCGTCCCAGCAGGTGATAACCGTGGGATCGCCTTCCAAAAGACCGTCCGTGTGCCTGTTGCAGGCATCGGCGAGGAGCTCGAAAGCGCCGTCGTCCAGAGTGAACCACCCCTCGTCGCGCATCTTCCGGGCGTACTCGGCGCCGCGCCGGCCGTGATCGGAGTCGATCTGGTCGTTTCGCCTGAGAGAATCGTGGAAAAGGGCGAAGAGCTTCAGCACGCGCGTGTCTGCGCCTGTTTCTTCTTGGATGCGGAGCGCGTTCTCGAGAACACGGCCCCAGTGGGCGGGTCCGTGTATGCTGTCGAGACCCATGGGGAACGATTCGATCACGACACGGCGAAGCTCTGGGCTGATCAATGGTTTATCCACCTTTTCAGTTTATGAAAGTCCGCCGGGCGGTTCAAGCTACATCGCGCCCTCTTCCGCCAGGCTGATCAGTTTCCTCAGCTCATCCAGGGCCGAATGGCAGTCAGTGACGGGCTTCCCGAAATCGATGAGCGACATGATGAACGTCAGTTCGGCAAAGCGAACCGCCACCTCTTCGTCGATCTCGGCCGGCCTGTTCCTGGCGATGTCGTTCAGCTCTTCGAGAGACATCCTTCCCTCTCCGGCGAGAACAGTCTCTTTCAGCTTCTCGATCTCGGCGGATACGGTTATCCAGTCCTCTTCTTTATTCGTTGTTGCGGCTTTTTCGAGCATGCCGTGAATTCTCTCGGACAGGCGCTCTCCCTGGTCCCGGAACTCATGCCGGAAAGCCTCGATCTTGTTTTTTTCTTCCTCTGTAAATTCATCGCCGGCCGTGACTCCGTCGGACAGCATCCGGAGGGACGAGAGGTAGATCTCCCGTTCGTCCTCGATGATCCTCTCCGCTGGAAAAAGCTTCTTCTCGTGGCTCTTCAGGCCGGAAAGAATTTTCCCGCAAAGTTCTTTGCTCCCGGCTGCGGGCGTCAGGCAGTTCCTGAGATCGGCATAAGCTTTCCCTTCGATCCAGAGGGCCAACGATTTGGAGGCCAGGGATTTCTCCAGGGAGACGTGGCGGGAGAGGGTGAGGAGCGAGAGATAGGCGGCAACGGCATCGGCACGGGCCGCCTTCTTTTCTAGAGAGCGGCCTTTCAGGAGAATGAGGCGGGTCAGGTCGGCGATCCGGCGATGGGGCGCTTCCTTTTTTTCGAAGAGGTAGCGGTGTTTCCCGTTGATATCGAAGTCGCATTGCTCGAGAAGAATCCCCTTGTCGTACTCCTCGATGCAGGCCTTGTTCCCCTTCAGGATGTCGTCGGCATCGGGGTTTTCCTTCTCCCAGTCGAACCCCTTGGGGACTTGCATCAAGTCAAGGGCTTTCAGGTAATGGAGAGCGGCGTTTCCGGGATCCTTTACCGGAGCGGGGGTTTCTTCCGGAGGGGGCGAATCGGAGCAGGAGAATGCGCAGAAAATCAGCAGGATCAGGATGAGCGGCGTTATTCTCATTATCCGGTCTCCGGGATGATCAAGGGAGGGTCGTATCCTTCTGGCGGCGTGTACCCGAGAAGGAGCAGGATCGTGGCCGCCATGTTGCTCAGCATCGGCCTTGCGATCGACGGATCGAACGCGAAATCGGAGAAAGACCCAACGATGCTGAAGGGAACGGCGTTGAGCGTGTGGCTCGTGCGGACGACGGGGCGGCCGCTCTCGGTGCGCTTGAGGTTGCCTGTTTTTCTGTCGAGCTCGAACATCTCCTCCGAGTTGCCGTGGTCCGCCGTGACGAGGATGGTCCCGCCGGCGGCCTCCACCTCGGCGAGGAGGCGGCCCAGATTCCCGTCCACCGCTTCCACGGCACGGACGGCGGCGTCGAGAACGCCCGTGTGCCCCACCATGTCGCCGTTGGCGTAGTTGAGGCGGATGAAGGGAAAGCGCCCCGTCTTCATCTTGGCGATCACGGCGTCGGTGATCTCGGCCGCTTTCATGTCGGGCGCATTCTCGAAGGGGATCCGGTCCGACGGGATCTCGATGTAGGTTTCGAGCTCCTCGCTGAACTTGCCCGAGCGGTTGCCGTTCCAGAAATAGGTCACGTGGCCGAACTTCTGCGTCTCCGACACGGCGAGCTGGGGAACGCCGGCCAGGGCGAGGTATTCGCTCAGGGTGCGGTCGATCACGGGGGGTTCGACGAGGAACCTCTCGGGCAGCATCAGGTCGCCGTCGTACTGCATCATGCCGGCGTAGAGCACGTCTGGCCGGTCCCCGCGGTCGAAGCCGTCGAAGTCGTCCTTCTCGAAAGCCATGGTGATCTCGATGGCGCGGTCTCCGCGGAAGTTGAAGAAAACGACGCCGTCATTGTCGCGGATCGGGCCGACGGGCTTTTCTTTTTTCTCGACGACGAGCTCGGGCAGGAACTGGTCGATCACCGAAGGATCTTCGTCGTAGTAGGCCCGAACCGCCTCCTCGGTCGAGGCGAAGGAACGCCCCTTACCGTGGACGTGGGCGTTCCATCCGCGCTCCACGATTCGCCAGTCGGCGAAGTAGCGGTCCATGGTGACGAGCATGCGCCCCCCGCCCGAGGCGATGAAATAGTCGCGGCCGCCCTTGTCGCGGATCCGGGAGAGCAGTTTCTCCAGGGGGCGGACGTACTCGAGCGCCGACCGTTCCCCTACGTCGCGCCCGTCGAAGAGGGTGTGGACAAAGAGACGGTTTATGCCCGCCTTGTCCGCCTCGCGGATCATGGCGAAGAGGTGCTCGATGTGGCTGTGCACATTGCCGTCGGAGAGGAGGCCGATGAAGTGGAGCGCGCTCTTCCGGTCGAGGCACTGTTCGATGAGGGCTTTCCACGTCTCTCCCTCGAAGAGGCCGCCCGAAGCGATCGCTTCGTTCACGAGCTTGGCGCCCTGGGCGAAGACGCGGCCCGCGCTGATCGCGTTGTGACCCACCTCGGAGTTGCCCATGTCGTCCCACGACGGCATTCCTACGGCCGGGCCGTGGGCGGCGAGGCGCGTCGTGGGGCAGTCCCGCCAGATCCGGTCGAGAGTGGGCGTCTTTGCCAGGCGCACGGCGTTTCCGCTGTTGTCGGCGCCCAAGCCGATGCCGTCCATGATCACGACGACGAGCGGTCCGCTTGGCGGCTCGAAGAGGGAGTGTTTTTCGAGAGGCTTCATGTCACAAGAGTCTCCCCACGATCGACAAGATGCCCTGCCTGAGCGCGGACCGGTGGTGGGACGCGCCCTTCTGCGACAGGACGGTGTCGCGGTTCTTCACGTACCAGTCGTATGATTCGCAGAACATCTCCACGTTGCCGTACCGGGCGCTCCACCCGAGCTCTTCCTTCGGCTTCGCCAGATCGAAATAGAGGGAGCGGCCGTACATGAGGGAGTGGTAAGCGCCGAGGGGCGAGAGGCCGAGGGCGCTCGTGATTTTCATTCCCACCGTGGCCGGGCCGAAGGGGAGTTGCCTGACGCGGCTCTTCGTGCCGGCGTGATTGATCACGCCTTCGAGAGACTCGCGCATGGCGCCGAACTTCTCGGCGCCGATGTTGTAAACGGCCGGTCCCGGCCTTTCGGCCGCCCGGATGCAGGCGTCGGCCAGGTCGAGGGCGTGCACGAACTGGTAGACGTTGTCGCCCTTTCCGAGGACGGGAACGTTCCATCCCCTGTAGATCCACTCGAAGAGGATCGAGAAGATTCCGAGGCGGCCGTGCCCGAGAATGGTGCGCGGCCGGATGATGGTCACGTCGAGTCCCTTGTCGGCGTATTCGCTGCAGAGCCTTTCGCTCTCCAGCTTGGCCCGGCCGTACGCCTCGGCCGGCGCCGGCTTCACGCTCTCGTCAACGGGGTTTTTCGGCGGGATTCCGAAGACGGCGCTCGACGACGTGTTGACCACCTTGCCGACCCCCTCGTCGAGGGCGGCGCGAAGCAGGTTTTCCGTTCCGTCCCGGTTGACCGACCGGAAGAGCTTTCGGTCCTTGGCCACGGGCACCTGGGCCACGTTGTGATGAATGACACCGACACCCTTCACGGCCCGCCCGACCGCACGGGCGTCCCGGATGTCGCCTTGAACGAGCTCCACCCCGCCGGGCCGGTCGTCGGCGTCGTTCAGATCGAAAACGCGCACGCTCTCCCCGCGTCCGACGAGCTCCTTCACGAGGAGGCTGCCGAAATAACCCGAGCCGCCGGTGACGAGTGTGGTGTTCAAATCGCGTCCTTTCACACTTCCATCCCCTTCTCCAGGCACCAGCGGATGCTCCGCCGCATCCCTTCCTCGAGAGAGATCTTGGGATCGTATCCGAGCTCGCGTCGCGCTTTCTCGATCGAGCAGGCGATGGTCCGGCTCATCTCGCCGAGAACGTGGATCTTCGTGTTGTAAAAGCCGAGCCGCTGGAGAAATCCATCGGCGAGGCAGGCGGCGCTGCTCGCGAGGACGGGCAGGCGGAGCCTCTTGTGCGTTGCCTCGAGACCGAACTCCTCCTCGAGGAGGCGCTCCACCGTGTCGATGATCTCGTTCATCGTATAGGGGCGGCTGTCGGCGATCCAGTAGGTGCCGCCGGCTGCCTGCTCGACCTTCTCGCAGAGAAGGAGCCCCTGACAGATGTTGTCCACGTATGCCATGGAGCGCTTGTTGTCGCCCCTGCCCAGGATGGGGGCTTTTCCCCTGCGGATCATGCGGAAGAACTCGGTCTGCCGCGGCGGCTGGTCCGGCCCGTAGAACCAGGGGGGGCGGATGATCACGGTCTCCATTCGGCCGCGCGCCTGGAACTCGGCCACGGCTTCTTCAGCCTGCATCTTGGAGCGGCCGTAGGCCATGTAGGGGTTGTAGGGCGCGCTCTCGTCGAAGAGGTCGCCGGGATGCCGGTTGAATCCGAAGGGGGAGTTCGACGACACGGCGATGAAACGCCGCACGCCCGCTTCCTCTGCCGCGGCGAGGAGACGGCGCGTCCCCAGGCGGTTGACCCGGTCGATCTGGCGCACGCCCCGTGTGGGGTGGATCACGGCAGCGGCATGGAAGAGTGTCGCGCCGGCCGCGCCTTCGCAGAATCTTGCGAGCGATGCCGGGTCGGTGAGGTCCCCCTCTGCGATATCGACGGACGTTCCCGAAGGAGCGCTTCCGCCGATCTCTTGGAGGAGCGACCTGTCCTGCCCGGGAAGGACGAGGCAGCGGACGCGGCGCGGCACCAGTTCGGCCAGGGCCGGAACATCGGGAAGCCCGCGGGCGAGTGTCCGGACGAGGCGCGTTCCGAGCCAGCCCGGCGCACCGGTGACGAGGGCGACGGAAGCGGCCCGCTTCTCAGCCATCCCGGCGTCCCTCCAGAAAACGGAGCACGTTCCGGCGCGCCAAGGCCATGACCGTTCCCTGCGGATTGATGCCGGGCGAGCTCGGCAGGATGCTGGCGTCGTTGAGGAAGAGGTTGTCGTATTCGAAGACGCGGCCGAAAGAGTCGGCGGCGCATCGGTCGAGCCGCTCCCCGGCCGGGCAGGACGAAAAAGCATGCACCGTGGTCAGGGCAAGGGAGCGCAGCGGGAGGTCCTGGTCGAGCCAGAGCACGGCTTCCTCTTCGGTGCGGATCGCCGGATAGCCGTGAACAGCCGGGTAAACGGCGGATGCGCCGGCCGCGAGAAGAAGGCCGGCGAGGCGCGCCAGGCCATGGCTCAGGTTCCGGATGTCGGCCGCCGAAAGACGGTAGCGCGGCAAAGCGCTTCCGTCCCCGAAGGGAGAGGCGCGCACCGAGCCCATTCCCGTGCCCCGGCATGCCGCGTAATAAGCGGCCATCCGGGCCGAGTGGGGCATGAGCTCCTTGGCGTCCGGGCCCCTCTCGCTGAGCAGCAGGGCGAGATGTCCGGGCGTGAAAAAAGCGCCGCCGAGCGAGACCTCTGGCCAGAACTCCTTCACCTGCAGGAGGGGGAGAACGCTTCCCTGGGCGCAGATCTCCTCGTCGAAGAGGGCGGCGGCCTTGATCATGGGGTGGATCTGCAGCGAGTCGCCCACGTTCCGGCGGATCCCGCTCCGCCTGAGAAGCGCTGGCGTCTCCATCGGTCCGGTGCAGACAAAGGTGTTGTCTCCGTCGATCCGGACCGGCTCGGCCGCGCCGTCCCCTCGGCGGAGCATGGCGAGAACGCCCTGCACGCGGCCGCGCCGTTTGAGCAGGAGCTGAGCCCGGCAGCGGGGGATCAGCTTCGCGCCCGCCTCGAGCGCAGCGGGAAGAAGGGAGTTGCTCATGCCCTTTTTCGCGCCCGTGGGACAGCCGAAAGCGCAGCGGTTGGTTCCTTCGCATCCCGGCGCGGTGCGCGGCACCTCCTGGCCCGACCACCCCATCTTTTCGATGCCCCGGCCGAAGAGCTCCGTGCTTTTCGGAAGCGGCCCGCTGTGCGGCCCCACGCCGAGCTGTTTCTCGATCGTTTCGAGATGGGGGGCGAGGTCTTCTTCGGAGCACCCATCGAGGTCGAACTGGGCTTTCCAGCGGAGGAGGATCTCGCGCGAGGGTCGATGCCAGAAGCCGGAGTTGATTTCCGTGCTCCCGCCCACGCAGCACCCTTCGACGAACCCGATGCCGGGCCGGCCCGTGATCGGCGTCATGCCGCGCCGCCTGTAGAAGCGCCGCATGGCCGCGGCCCCGTTGTCGGGAAAATCCTCTTTCCGGAAATAGCCGCCCTCTTCGAGGATGACCACGTCGAGCCCGGCGCGAGCCAGCTCGAGGGCGGTCACAGCCCCGCCCGCGCCCGATCCGATGACTATGGCCTGGAAAGGCCGCTTCTTGGCGGCTTGATCCTGCGAAGGACTCACGAAGCACCCCCTTCCGGCTCGGCTGGGGCGCTCTCCTTGCCTTCGAGCGCGTCTCGGACCGTGGGATGTTCGTAATAAGCGAGGAGGGCGCAGCAGCGAACCGGCCTGAAGAGCTGCCGGGCCATAAAGGACCCTCCGTAAGCCCAGGCCTCGGCCGCCGCGCGGCGCCTCTCGAGGGGGAGCTTGATGAACTCTTTCCCCGACCGGAACCGGATGGAGAGGTTGAAGAGAGCGGCGCCGGTCCGGAAAGCGAGAACGAGGTGAGCGGGCAGGCTCTCGATCTGGCCCTGTGCGAAGGAAGCCGCTTTTCGGACCGCCTCGGCCTGGACGCCCGTAGGAACTCCGGGAACGTGGGGGAGAAGGGCTTCCGAAAGGGAGAGGATGAAACGGTTCGGCTGCTCCCATGTGAAATCGGCCGGGGCCTCGCAGAGGGCGAGGTCGCTGACGCCGAGCTCGTCCGGTGTCGGTCCGGCTGTTTTTTTCGAAGCGCGCGCCCGCGCGGCGACGGCGCCGATCTCGATCCCGTAACGAAGCATGGCGCCGAGCCCCCAGAGCGTGACCGGAATGTAGAAGGTCAGATGAACGGCGGCGGCGTAGCAGAGCGCCGTTGCGTCGGCCACACCCAAGGCCGTGAGGGCTTTTTTACAGAACAGATGGAACGTTCCGATGTAACCGGGACTCGACGGCGCCAGGATCCCGAGGTTCGTGATCGCCATGGCCCAGAAGGCCCACCAGGGATTCATATCGATCCCGAAGGCGGGAAAGACGAGAAGGAACATTCCCCCTTCCAGGGTCCAGACGACGAGGCTCTGCGCCAGGAGGACGACCGTGTTATGAAAGCTGCGCAGGCAGGCGAGCCCGGCCGTGACGCGCACGACGAGGCGAATCGTCCTGTCGCGGACCCGGTCGCCGAAGATCCCGAGCGTGCGCGCCGCCACGGAAGCGACCCAGTTCGGCACGAGCACGCAGAGCATGATCAGCAGGCTTGCCGCGACGAAGATGACGAGGCCGAGGAGAAGGACGCCTCCGGCCCAGCCCGGCACGGACACTGTCAGGGCCGCGGCGCCGAGAAGGAAGAGCAGAATCCACCCGTCGAGCACGCGCTCGAGGAAGGTGATGGCCAGCGATTGGCTCAGCGGGATGCCGGCCCGCTCGGCGAGGAGCCCGGCGCGCACCAGCTCGCCGAGCCGGGCGGGCAGGACGTTGTTCGCCGCGTATCCCACGACAACCACGTTGCCGGCCGTGAGAACGGATATCCGCGACCGGGAAAGCACGATGAAGCGGCACCTGATTCCGCGCACGAACTGTCCCGCCAGGTAGGCGAGCACGGCGAGGGGGATCCAGGGCCAGGGCTGCGCCGATTCGAAAGCTTGTTTGATATCCGCCCAGTTGAGCCGCTTGAGTGCGTACGCGAGAAATGCGGCGCTGACGAAAAGCCCCGCAACCGACATTATCCTGGCGAACCTGCCCATGGCGGGATTATAGGCCCTGGCCTCGATCCGTCAAAATGTTCCGGTATAAAACACTTTGCCCGGGGAGGACCCGGGCTGATTGCGCCGTAGAGCCGCTCTGAGCTTATTTTGGCCCGCGCCCGGCTGCGGAAAGGGGGTTTTCTCCCTGAAAATAATGTATGATGCCCGATCGTTCGTAACAAAAGGAACTCCGGTCCGTTCGATGACAGAAGGAGCCAGCATGAAACAGACTCTTATACCGATTATCACGGCGATCATCATTTTTGTGGCGGCGGCCTGTGCGGGCGAGGAGCAGTCCGCAGTGGAGAACAAGTCAAGGGCTGACGAAACTCCGCGCGAGAAAAAAGCTCCCTCGGGCCCGAGTTCTCCGGTAAAAGCGGTCCCTCCGCCGGCCCTGTCCGCAGAAGATTCCAAAGAGGCGCTCTCAGAGGCGCCGTCCTCTCCGGAAATCACGACGCCCTCCGGCCTGAGATACTCGGTCATTGTTGAGGGGAAGAAAGGTCCCAGGCCGCGCGCCACCGACACGGTGAAGGTGCACTACACGGGAACCCTCGAGGACGGCACGGTCTTCGATTCATCCGTCCAGAGGGGAAAGCCCGTCGACTTCAGGCTGAACCAGGTGATTCCGGGATGGACGGAAGGGCTCCAGCTCATGACGGTCGGCTCGAAATACAAGCTCACCATTCCCGGCGACCTGGCCTATGGTCCGCAGGGGCGGCCGCCCAAGATCCCGCCCAACGCGACCCTGGTCTTTGAGGTCGAGCTTCTCGATATCAAAAAAGGCCCCGAGCCGCCCGAATTCCACGAGGGAAACCCCGAGGCGCAGAAGACAACCGAGTCGGGCTTGGTCTACGAAGTGATCAAGCCCGGAGAGGGCGATTCGCCCAAGGCGGGCGAGATGGTCGAGATCAAGTTCGCTTTCTGGACCACAGACGGCAAGCTTGTCGACTGCAGCGAGATGCAGGGGCGGGAAATCAAGTTTCCCCTCGGACAGGCCAGGATCAAGGTGCTCAGCGAAGGCACCTCTCTCCTCAACAAGGGAGCGCGTTATCGTTTCGAGGTTCCGCCTGATCTCGCTTTCGGTAAAAAGGGGGCTGGCGCCCTCGTCCCGCCCGACACGGCGACGATCTGGGAGATCGAGCTCGTGAATGTCCAGAAGCCCATGTCCGTTCCCGAGTTCAGCATGTCGCCCGCGGAGAGGCTCGTCACGACCGAAAGCGGTCTTCAGTATGAAGTAATCAAGGAGGGAACGGGCAGTTCCCCGGAAACGAGCAGCACCGTCGTCGTTCACTACGCAGGCTGGCTCGAGGACGGAACCCTTTTCGACAGCTCCTATGGAAGAGGTGACCCGGCCACGTTCAACCTCAGGGGTGTGATCAAAGGCTGGACCGAGGGGATCGCGCTCATGAAGGAAGGCGCGGTTTACAAGTTCACCATCCCGAGTGATCTGGGATACCGCGAGCAAGGCTCGCCCCCCAAAATTCCCCCAAATGCCACGCTGATCTTCCATGTAGAGCTGATCGAGGTGAAATAGATGAAGGAAAAGCATCCCGGAGGTCTTTACGTCCTCTTCTTCTCGGAGATGTGGGAGCGGTTCAGCTTCTACCTGATGCTTGGCATTCTCTATCTCTACTGCACCGACTACGAAAAGGGCGGTCTCGGCATGTCGGCGGCCGAGGCGTCCCGGATCTACGGCTCCTATATCGCCCTCGTCTACTTCACGCCTTTCCTGGGCGGGCTCCTGGCGGACCGCTATCTCGGCTACCGCCGGGCCGTTATCCTGGGCGGCGTCTTCATGGCGATGGGTCACGGTCTTCTTGCTTTTTACGGGATGGGATTCTTTTACGCCGGCCTCGCCTGTCTCTGCATCGGCAACGGTTTTTTCAAGCCCAACATCTCGACCCTGGTGGGTAAGCTCTATCCGCCCGGCAGCCCGCTCCGCGACCGGGGCTTCAATATCTTCTACATGGGGATCAACATCGGCGCCTGCATCTGCAACTTCGTGGCCGCGCTCCTGCGCAACAACTACGGCTGGCATGCCGCTTTCGGTTCGGCCGGCGTGGGTATGGTGATCAGCCTTATCATCTTCATCATGTTCCAGAGAAAGATCAACGAGGTCGAGCAGGAAGGCACGGGCGACAGCGATCACGCGGAAGGCGGGATCGGCGTCATCATGTCCCGCCTCCTTCTGCCCGCCGCGGCCGGCGGCGCCGTGGGTTACTTCGCGTTCGGCGAGGAGATCCGGGTCACCATGGCTTTTCTCTTCGGCGCGATTCCGGTGGTGGCCTACTACCTCTGGGTTCTCTTCCGCCTGCACGGCGAGGAGCGGCGCCGGGTGAGCGCCCTCTACGCCATCTTCTTCGTGGTCATCATATTCTGGGCGATCTTTCACCAGAACGGCTCGGCTCTCACGGCATGGGCGCGCGATGACACGCGCCGCGTTGCTGACGAAACGCTCACCGAGGTCATGGACTCCATGCGCCTTTCAGAAACAGCGCCGGCTTCTTATTTCGAAAACGCCGGCCCCGGGGTGCCCCGGCACGACAAGGGGTCCTACAAGATCCTGACCGACGAGGAGTACGAAGCCTGGCAGGAAGAGATGAAGTCGAAGCGCGTCCACACCGATGACGAAGGACCCGAGATGGTTCTGCAGGAACACTACGACGCCGTCTATCTGAATGTGACAAGGGAGACGCCCATTCTCAATCCCGGCGAGAAGGTGAAGCTCATCTCCACCGAACTCTTCCAGTCGGTCAATCCTTTCTTCGTCGTCCTCTTTACGGCGCCCGTCGTCCTGCTCTGGGGCTTCTTGAGGCGCCGCAGGAGGGAGCCTTCCAACCCGACCAAGATCTGCATCGGTATGGTCCTCACCGGGCTTTCCACCCTTGTCATGCTGACGGCTGTTTTCATGACCTACGACGGGGCGAACAAGGTGTCGGCGGGGTGGCTGGTTTCGGCTTACGCCGTGATCACCGTGGGTGAGCTCTGTCTCAGTCCCATGGGGCTTTCGCTCGTCACCAAGCTCGCTCCGAAAAGCGTGGCCGGGCTCATGATGGGCGGGTGGTTCGTGGCCACGGCCATCGGCAACAAGCTGGCCGGCGTCATGGGAGAATGGTGGGAGCTCATTCCCCATACCACGTTCTTTATCATCATGCTGTGCGGCGCATTTTTCGCCGCCGCCCTTGTTTTGGTGCTCCTCCCCTGGCTGAAACGGGCCATGCCCGTTGAGAACGAAGGGGAATGACGGGGCAGGTCGATGCAGGATCGGATGGAAAAAATCCTCGTGACGGGCGCGGCCGGGTTCATCGGCAGCCACGTTGTCCATAAGCTGCTCGCCCGGGATTTCCGGGTGGGTGCGCTGGTGAGGCCCGGCTCGGATGCGGTGCGCCTCGCCGGCCTGAAGAGCAATCCCGGTCTCACCCTCCTTTGGGCCGACATGGCGTCGGGAGCGGGTCTTGCGGCCGCGCTCGACGGCTTCGATCCCCACGCCGTGATCCACTTGGCCGCCGCCGGTGTCCGGGGACATGTCGGATTCGGGGAGATGATCCGCGTCAACGTGGCCGGTCTCGCCGGCCTCCTCGAATGGCCGGGGATGAAGGGAAAGAGGCTCGTCGCCGCCGGTTCGGTTTTCGAGTACGGCGCATGTAACGGCGACATCAGCGAAGAGACCCCCTGCCGTCCCCTCGATGAATACGGCCTCTCCAAGCTGAAAGCCTCGGAGCTTCTCTTTCGCTGCAAGGACGTGGAGTGGATCCTTCTCAGGATTTTCGGGGCCTACGGCCCGGGTGAGCAGCCGGGGCGGCTCGCGCCGGCCCTTGTTTCGGCTCTCTCCGAAGGACAAGAGGTCCAGCTTTCGGAGGGCGGGCAGGTTCGGGACTTCACCTTTGTCGAGGACGTGGCCGAGGCTTTCGTGAAAGCCCTCGACACGCCCCGTGTCGTCCGCGAGGCGATCAACATCGGTACGGGCCGGCCGTTGACGGTCAGGGAATTCGCCGAGAAGGGCGCCGCACTGGCCGGATCGATTTGCGGAATTCCCGATCCCGAAGCGCTGCTTTGTTTCGGCAAGGTCGCACGGAGCGAAAAGGAGGCTCCCCGGCTCGTTGCCGAAACCGGCAATGCGAAGGATCTCCTCGGCTGGGAAGCGACCACGATGGTAGAGGACGGGCTCGGAAAGTGTTTCGAGTGGTACCGGTCCGTGCCGGACAACACGTGGCGGGCCGGCAGCGCGGGTGATCCCAGCGGCGTCGGTGACGGCGAGGTCCGGTTCTCACTCGTCATGCCCTGCTACAACGAGGAGAGGTCGCTCCCGGAATCGATACCGCCCCTTGTCGAGATCCTCGAACGGCAGGGGCTCTCCTTCGAGATCGTTCTCGTAAACAACGGCTCTTTCGACGGGACAGGGCGCGTGATCGACGAGCTCATGGGCCGGGGAATGCCGGTGAAGCGCATCGACGTGGACCGCAACCTGGGTTACGGCTTCGGCATCACCTCGGGGTTGAAGGAAGCGCGCGGCCGGTTCGTGGGTTTCATGTGCGCCGACGGGCAGGTGGCGCCCGAGGACGTGGCTCGCGCCCTCTGGGCCGTGGAGCGCGCCGGCCCGGACGCGCTCGTGAAGGTACGGCGCGTCACCAGGAACGACGGTCTTTTCAGGTGGCTCCAATCGCGAGTGTTCAACCTCGTTTGCCTTCTCCTCTTCAGAACCCTGACGACCGATGTGAACGGCACGCCCAAGCTGATGGAGCGCCGTGTCTGGGAGAGGATGAAGCTCGAGAGCAGAGATTGGTTCGTCGATGCCGAGGTCGTTTTCAAGGCGAAGAAGATGGGCCTCAACTTCCTCGAAGTGCCCGTGGATTTCATGCCCCGCCAGGAGGGGCGGTCCTGGGTCAACCTGGGGACAACGGCCGAGTTCGCCCGGAACCTGCTGAAGGCCCTGTTCAGGGGGTGGTCATGAAAGACGAAAAAAAGGATCGTCGGGAGATCGGAAAGCTCGTCTGTCGGTTCTTCGAGAAACACAAGAAGCCCGGTCCCTTTGTACCGGGCGAGACGCCGATCCCATACGGCGGCCGCGTGTACGACGCCTCCGAGATGGAGTCGCTCGTCGATGGGGCCCTCGATTTCTGGCTCACCGCCGGCCCGCGGGCTGACGAGTTCGAGGAAAAGTGCGCGGCCTGGTTCGGGGTGGAGCTCTCGTTCTTCGTCAACTCGGGGTCCTCGGCGCTCCTTCTCGCCGTGACCGCTCTCCAGGATCCTTCTCTCGGCGACAAGCGGCTCATGCCCGGCGACGAGGTGATCACGTCGGCACTCTGCTTTCCCACCACGATCGCGCCGATCGTTATGGCCCGGGCCGTTCCCGTGTTCGTCGACGTGGAGCTTCCCTACTACAATCCATCCGCCGTTGCCGTGCGAAAGGCCGTGACGGACAAGACAAAGGCGATCGTTCTCACCCACACGCTGGGAAATCCCTTCGACGTGGAGAGCATGCTCGAAATAGCGCGCGACCGCGGCCTCTGGATCATCGAGGACAACTGCGACGCCGCGGGCAGCCTCTTCAAGGGGAAGAAGACCGGGTCTTTCGGCGACCTGGCCGCGCTGAGCTTCTATGCCTCCCATCATATGACCACGGGCGAAGGGGGGGGCGTCCTCACGAGCAATCCCGATCTGGCAGTCATCGTCCGGTCGCTGAGAGACTGGGGTCGGGACTGCGTCTGCCGGCCCGGCGAGGACAACAGGTGCGGCAAGCGCTTCTCGGGCCGCTTCGGCGGCCTGCCCGAGGGATTCGATCACAAGTACGTCTTCGCCCGACTCGGCTTCAACGTTAAAGCGACCGATCTCCAGGCCGCCGTGGGGCTCAGGCAGCTCGAGAAGCTGAATAATTTTGTCGCGGCCCGGAGAAAGAACTTCGCCTTTCTCGCAAAAACCCTGTCCGACCTCGCAAAGAGCCTGGTCCTGCCTAAGCCCACTCCGGGAAGCGAACCGTCCTGGTTCGGCTTTCCAATCACGATCAGCGAAACCGCCGGGGTCTCACGCGACGAGGTCGTCGCCGGGCTTGAAAAACGCAAGATTTCCACACGCATGCTCTTTGCCGGAAACATCATCCGCCAGCCCGCTTTCAATGACGTCGCTTACAGGATATCCGGGAGTCTCGACAAGACCGATCGTATCATGCGCGATTCCTTCTGGGTCGGCGTCTATCCCGGATTGACGGACGAGATGCTCGGATATATGGCCGAATCGATCAGGGATTTGGTTTGAGGGGATGTATATCCCGATTCAGTAGTGTCCGGTCTTTTTAGCATGTATCGATAGAGTTTGCTCTGATCTT
>CAZWHE010000008.1:0-23867 GCA_964633825.1 uncultured Phycisphaerales bacterium
GGATACATCGGCGGCGACTCTCTGGACATTGGATGGGCAATCGCCGTCGACAACAGCGGCTGCGCCTACGTGGGAGGTTATACCAACTCCACCGAATCGACCTTCCCCGTCGTTATCGGACCCGATCTCACTTTTAACGGGAGCTTTGACGCCTTCATCGCCAAGGTGAACGTCTCCGGGACGGGACTCGATTACTGCGGATATATCGGCGGATTGGTCAGCGACTATATCACCGGCGTTGCCGTCGACAGCGGCGGCTCCGCTTACGTGGCGGGCTGGACCGGTTCGGACCAGTCGACCTTCCCCGTGGCGGTCGGCCCCGACCTCACACACAACGGGCCCCTTTACGGCGATGACGCTTTCGTGGCCAAGGTGAACGCCGCCGGAACAGGGCTTGATTACTGCGGATATATCGGCGGGAATGACTACGATACCAGCCGGGGCATCGCCGTCGACACCAGCGGCTCCTCCTATGTCGTTGGAGAGACCACTTCCACCGAATCGACCTTCCCGGTGAACGTTGGGCCCGACCTCACACACAATGGCATGCATGATGCTTTCGTGGCCAAGGTGGACGCCACTGGAACAGACCTCGATTACTGCGGATACATCGGCGGCGATTCCATGGACTATGGGTGGGGAGTTGCCGTTGACACCGGCGGCTTTGCCTATGTTATAGGGAAAACCACTTCCGATGAATCGACCTTCCCCGTGGCCGTAGGACCCGACATCTCCTTCAACGGGGGTTGGGACGCGTTCACAGCCAAGGTGAACGCCGCCGGAACAGACCTCGATTACTGCGGATATATCGGCGGCAGCAACTCTGAAGAAGGCTACGGCATCGCCGTTGACAACAGCGGCGCCACCTATGTAACGGGGGAGACCTCCTCCGACGAAACGACCTTCCCGGTCGCCGTCGGACCGGATCTCACATTCAACGGGAGCAGCGACGCTTATGTGGCCAAGATCGAAGTCACGCCCGGTTCCGCTCTTCTCGTCTATCCCGAACCGCTCCTTGCCGGCCAGCCCGCCTCGTTCACGATCATCGACGGCGCACCGAACAAGAACGCCTGGCTCGCTTACAGCCTCGCCGGTCCGGGCAGCATCTGGATTCCGCCGTTGAACGTGACCATCGGCCTCGCCAACCCGCAGGAAGGATTCGGCCCCACCCTGACCGACGGCAGCGGGTCCGTCACCTGGAACGCCACGGTCCCGACAGCCGGCGCCGGGCTGAGCGTCTGGTTTCAGGGCGTGCAGTACGGCGAGACGACAAACGTGGTGGCCGCATCAGTGCTGTGAAGCATTCGGGCTACCCTGCGATCAACCCCGCAACGACGCAGATATAGAGCGCGGCCACACCCAAAAGCCCGGTGTACGCCGTCACGCGGAGGGGGGCGCCCGCCCGCCCGCGGATCATCCCGATCGACACGAGCACAGCCGCCACGAGAAGGACCCCGGCAGCGAGAGCGGCCCATGTGACGGGCACGAGGGGCGCCGGGGCCGCCGCCCGGCCCGAGACGATCTCCTGCGCCGGCTCGAGACCGATCGGATCGGAGAGAGAGCCCGGGAGATAGACCGACCACTTGTTCATCTTCATCAGGGCCTTGGCGCTGTGGCCGGCCGCCACAAGGGGAAGGAGAAGGGGCGTGATGCGGGCCAGGAATTCGTGGAACCCCGACCGCCCCCCCATCATGCACACGGCGAAAAAGAGAATCCCGTAAACGAAGCCGGGCAGGATCAACAGGAACCAGGCCGCTTCGAACCACTTGAAGAGCCCGGGCGAGCCTGAGAGATCGGCGAGCCAGGCCGGGACGGTGTGGAAGACGTCGTTCATGCCGGGCGTTTCCGAAAAGAGCTCGTGCGCCACGAAACCGGTTGCCACGAAGAGGAAGAGCGCCACCGCCGCGGGCAGGGTTCCGCCGATCCTGCCGGGGAGCCCGGTCAAGGTCGCACCGAAACCGATGTTGTCGTGCGGGCAGACCTTGGCGCACTGGAAACAGACCACGCAGGGATCGTCCCGCCCGAGGCTCGGGGGACGGAGATGGGACGGGCAGGAGCGGCCGTCGATCTTGTAGAGGTTGGCCGGATCGACGCAGTCGCGCGTGGCGCACTGATCGCAGACGCTCTCCTTCTCCTTTCCGAGCTTGACCGGCGCCAGCCTCCCGTACCCGTCGAGCAGCAGGGCTGCCGGGCAGAAGCCCCTGCAGAAGGCGCGCGGCTCCCTGAACAAGAGCCCGACAAGAAGAGCGAGCGCCACGATCCCGAGGAGGATGAGGGCCGTCGTGTGGGGCACGCGGTGCGCCCGGAAACCGGCCACGAGGAGCTGCATGACGAGGTAGAGGAAGAGCACGAGAAAACCGCCGCGCACCCAGGCGGGGAGAACGAGGCCCTTCACGCCGAGCATCCGCGAGAGGCGGCGCGAGACGTTGGAGATGAGCTCCATGGGGCAGACCGTGCACCAGACCCGGCCGAGTAGGAGAGTGGCCAGGATGAGACCCGGCCACCAGAGCCCCCAGACGAGGAGGGTGGTGATGTTGGTCTTGCGGATCGTCTTCGTGAACTCGGTCGTTTGGAACCCGTCGGAGTAGTTCTCCGGGTTCCCTGTTTCGAGGCCAATGACAACGAGCAGGGCAAAAACTGCCAGGGCCGCGGCCTGGAAGAAATAAGGAAAGAGGAGACTCCGGACGCACCTTCTCAAGAACCGCGGGGCGAGGAGATTGAACGAGAAATGCGTCTCTTTCTCAGTCATGGATTATCCTCTCCTCAAACGTCGCGCATCGTGGAGTACTCGATCTTGCCTTCCTTGAAGACGATCAGTTCGCCGGGCTCGAATGATTGCCAGACCTCGTTGGTGAGCTGGTGCGTCCCGATGATGAAACCCTCCTGCTCCGGGTTCTTTTCCAAGGGAAGGTTAACCTCGAAATCCTCGTCGAGGAGCCTGATCCTCTCGAAAGGCGCCTTCCTCCGGACGAAGCAGAGGCCGTTGTAACCCGTTTTGTCGTGGTAGCAGAAGAGGCGCTTCCCGTCGGCGAGGCAGCAGTTGAATTTTCCGTACTCGTTGACGCGGGCGCACGCGGCAGCGAGCCAATCGAAGTCCTTCTCGCCAACAAGGGGTTTTTGCCTCTTTTCCAGCCCGCCGAGGAGGTGGCAGAAGGCGTGCTCCGAGTCGGTCCGTCCCACGGGCCGAAACCGGCCGATCTCGAGCTTGTCGAAACCGCGCAATGTGCCGTTGTGGGCAAAAATATACTCCGTCCCCGCCATCTCGCGGCAGAAGGGGTGGGTGTTTGCGTAGTTCACGCCGCCGGCGCTCGTGATCCTCACGTGGCCGATGAAGATCCGCGATCTCATGGAGGCGTAGTCGGAGAGAAATCCCGAGAGGTCGCTCATACCGGCCCGGACCGGTTCCTTGATCACCTGGGCCGCGTTCTCCCTGAAAAAGGCGATCCCCCACCCGTGCGGATGGTCCTCCCCACTCTGCCTGAATCCGCGAAACGAGATGCCGGGGTTCACGGGGATGTTGAACGAGATCCCCAACAGTTCACACACTTTTCATGCCTCCCGATTCATGCCTCCAGCGCCGTTGCGAAAGCCTCGACCGTCTTCGAAATATCGTCCTCGCTGTGGGCGAGGGAGAGAAACCACGCCTCGAAGGGGGACGGCGGAAGATAGATCCCTCTCTCGAGCATGCGGTGGAAGAAAAGGGAGAAGAATTTCCTGTCGGCCGCTGCAGCGGTTTCGAAATCGACGACAGGACCCTTTGTGAAAAAAACGGTCAGAAGCGATCCGATGCGAAACAGAACCGCCGCCCGCCCAACCGAGCCACGCACTTCGGCGATCGCGTCGGACAACCCTTTCTCGAGAAGGCCTCCGAGACGTTCGAGGCGGTTGTAGGAATCATTTTGGTCGAGAATCTCGATTGTCCTGAGCCCGGCGGCCGCGGCGAGAGGGTTTCCCGAAAGGGTTCCGGCCTGGTAGACGTCGCCGAGCGGTGCGAGCCGGTCCATGATGTCGGCATGGCCGCCCACAGCGCCGAGGGGGAGTCCGCCCCCCACGACCTTTCCCATGCAGGTCAGGTCGGGGCGGACGCCATAGAGCTCCTGGGCCCCGCCCCGCGAAACGCGGAAACCGGTGATCACCTCGTCGAAAACGAGGAGTGCGCCCCACTCACGGCAGAGGCCGCGCAATCCCTCGAGAAAGCCTGCGAACGGGAGCACGACACCCATGTTGGCGGCCACGGGCTCGATGATGATGCAGGCCACGTCCTTGCCGCGCTGCTCAAAGACCTTTTCCACGGCGGCAAGATCGTTGAAGGGGACGCTCACCGTGGCCTCGGCCAGGCCGTGCGGGATCCCGGCCCCCGACGGGATCGACTGTGTGGCCAGGCCCGAGCCGGCCCGCACCTGGAAGTGATCGGCGTGTCCGTGGTAGCACCCATCGAACTTGACGACCAGGCTCCGCCCCGTGAAAGCACGCGCCAGGCGGACGGCCGTCATCGTGGCTTCGGTCCCCGAATTGACGAGGCGCACTTTTTCCACCGAAGGCACTCTCTCGGTGATCGCCTCGGCGAGACGGGTCTCGCGCTCCGTTGCCGCGCCGAAGGTCATCCCCAGGGCGGCCGCTTCCTGCACGGCCGCGACCACCTCGGGCCGGGCGTGGCCCAGGATCAGCGGCCCCCACGAGCAGACATAGTCGATGTACTCGTTCCCGTCGGCGTCGAAGATATGGGATCCTGCACCCTTCTCGATGAAAGGCGGAGTCCCGCCCACCGACCCGTAAGCGCGCACCGGCGAATTGACGCCGCCCGGGATCACCTTCCGGGCCCGGTCGAAGGCGGCTTCTGACTTCGGCCTCTTCACTCTTCCTCTTCCTTGATCCACTCTGCCGCATCGAGGGCGTGGTATGTGAGAATGATGTCGGCTCCGGCGCGCGCGACAGCGGTCAGGATCTCCATCGCCATGGCGCGCTCGTCGCCCCACCCGGCCGCTGCAGCCGCCTTCACCATGGAGTACTCGCCGCTCACGTTGTAAGCGGCCACGGGCACCTCCGTGAAGGCCGCCGCGGCCGCGATCACGTCGAGGTAGGCGAGGGCGGGCTTCACCATCACCATGTCGGCCCCCTCGTCCACGTCGAGCCGGATCTCGCGGAGCGCCTCGGCGGCATTGGCCGGGTCCATCTGGTAGGATCTGCGGTCGCCGAAAGCGGGCGTCGAGCCGGCCGCCTCGCGGAAAGGGCCGTAGAAGGAGGACGCGTACTTGGCGCTGTACGACAGGATCCCCTTCTCGGAAAATCCTTCGTTGTCGAGAGCGGCCCGGATCGCGGCCACCCGCCCGTCCATCATGTCGGAAGGCGCCACGAAATCGGCGCCGGCCCGCGCCTGGCTCACGGCGATCTTGGCCAGGACCTTGAGCGTCTCGTCGTTGTCCACGTCCTTCCCGTTGAGCACGCCGCAGTGTCCGTGGGACGTGTACTCGCAGAGGCAGAGATCGGCGAAGATCGTGATCCCGGGATGGCACTCCCTGCAGAAGCGGATCGCCCGCTGCACCACGCCGTCGTCGGCCCAGGCGCCTGTTCCCGCCTCGTCCTTCTTCTTCGGAATCCCGAAGAGAATGACGCCGCCCAGCCCGGCGGCGACAACCTTTTTCAGAACGGGTGCGGTTCCGTCGGGCGGGTAGCGGAACTGACCCGGCATGGCGTCGATCGGCTTCTGTTCATCGAGGCTCTCGTCGACGAAAAGGGGCAGGATGAGCTGCCCCGGCATGAGACGGGTCTCGCGGACGAGGTTCCGGATCCCGGCCGTCCGTCTCAACCGCCTCGGTCTCTCTTCAGGAAAAGGAATGGCTGCCTCCTTTTTCTCTTCCAAACCACTTTATGCCCGCCGGCGGCAAGCTTTGTCTCGGAAGACAACGCTTATACGTTAACCTTCGCGGGCCTTCACTTCTACCCCATATCCCGGCCTCTCTCCGTTTGGAGCGCCTCCCTCACGGTCCGGACGAGGCCCGGGATCGAGTGTTCGTCCGCCGTGACAATGTCTTCAATGCCGGCTTCGCGCAGTGTCCCGGCCGTGACCGGTCCGATGGCAAAGGCGGTCGCGCCTGCCAGGATCGCCTTGGCATCCCTTTCACCGAGAACGCGGAAGAAATGTCGCACAGTGGACCCGGATGTGAAGAGGCAGCCCCGGGCGCCTCTCTCTTTGAGGTCGTCCACCACCTCGGGAAAGGGCTCGCCCTCGACGATGCGGTAGACGCGGAGCTCCCCCGCCTCGGCATCGAGCTCGACGAGGCGGTCGAGGAGAGCGTCGTGATCCATTTCCGGCCCGACGCGCAGGACGCGCTTGCCGGCAAGCCCGCCGGCGGCTTCGGCGTCCCCGCCGGCGGCTTCGTTCAGGCCGTCGGCCAGCGAAGCCGTGGTGAAGGAGGACGGCACGAAATCGGGCTCGAGGCCGCAGAGGCGGAGGCGGTTGGCCGTGCCCGATCCCACGGCCGCGATGCGGCCGGGCCCGAGGAGGCGCGCGTCGAGTCTTTCGCGCCGCAGAGCGTCGACGAAATGGCGCACGCCGTTCTCGCTGGTGAAGAGGATCCAGTCCCAGGCCGCGCCCTGGAAAAGGGGGCCGATCTCCACCGGAACCGGCTCGGTGCCGATCACGGGGAGGTGGACGATCTCGGCGCCCAGGAAGCGCAGCGGTTCAACGAGAGCCGACGCCTGGTCGCGCGCGCGGGTAACGACGAGGCGTTTCCCAAAAAGCGGCCTGTTGCCGAACCAGTCGATCTCCTTCCCGATCGAGACGGTTTCGCCGATGACGAAAACGGCCGGCGGTTCGATGCCGGCTTTCTTCCCTTCATCCACGATCTTGTCGAGCCGCCCCGTCACCGTTCTCTGGGAAGAGGTGGTGCCCCGTTCTATCAGCGCCGCCGGCGTGGAGGGGTTTTTTCCGCCGTCCAGGAGCTCGCTCACGATGCGGGAAAGGTTGGAGACGCTCATGAAACCGACGATCGTGGCGTTCTCGAGGGCCGCGATCTTGTCCCACGCCACCTGGGTCTCGCTTTTTTCCGGTGTTTCATGGCCAGTTACAAGCAGACACTGAGTCGCCGTTCCGCGGTGGGTCACCGGGATGCCGGCATACTCGGCAACGGCAACGCCGGCCGTCACGCCGGGCACGATCTCAAAAGGAACGCCGGCTTTTCGAAGCGCCTGGGCTTCCTCCCCGCCCCGGCCGAAAACAAAGGGATCGCCCCCCTTGAGACGGACCACGATCTTGCCCTCCCCGGCGAGGCGCACGAGAAGAGCGTTGATCTCGTCCTGGTTGAGCTTGTGACGGCCCGCGCTCTTTCCCACGTCGCGGCGCTCGGCGCTTTCGGTGATCTCCTCGAGGAGCCCCTTGTGAATGAGCCGGTCGTAGACAACGGCGTCGGCGCTCCTGAGTAGATCGAGCCCCCGCACGGTGATCAACCCCGGGTCCCCCGGTCCGGCTCCGACGAGATAGACAGTTCCGTTCATCTTTTACTCCAGTAGATCTGACGCACCTCTGGCGATGAGGTTTTTGGCGAGCCTCTCCCCCGCTCCTGCGGCTGCGCTTTGTGCATCGCCTCCATCCCCCGGGATTTCAACGGCCGTCCGCTCTTCGATCATTTCTTTTCCGGCAACATCGAGAACGCGGCCCCACAGTTCGAGCCCGTTCTTCTTCAAGACGGCGGCGGCGCCCACGGCCGCCGAGCACCCGGCGCCGAGCGTTTTCAGAAAGGATCGTTCCGCTTCGAGGCAGAGTCCGCTCTCCCGCGATCCCGCTTTCTCCACGATTTCAGCCCACCCGCTTCGGGCGAGGGTTTCCATGACGATCACTCCCTGGCCAGCGGCCGGAAGGCAGGCGTCGAAGGAGATCCGTTCGGTGATCCTTTCGCCCAGTCCCTGCCGCTCCAGCCCGGCGGCGGCCAGCACGAGGGCGTCGGCGTCGCCGCGGTCGAGCTTGTCGAGACGGGTCTGCACGTTGCCGCGCAGGGGATGAAAAACGATGTCCCTGCGCAGGCGGCCGAGCTGGGCGGCGCGGCGCGGCGAACCCGTTCCCACGCGGGCCCCCCGGGCGAGGCCCATAAAGCCTTCTCCTCCCGGCGCGACGAGGGCATCGCGGGCATCGGCCCGCGGCAGGGCGCCGGCAAGCCGGAACGCGGGATCGAGCACGCTCGGAACATCCTTGGCGCTGTGCACGGCGGCGTCGATCGCGCCGCTCGAAAGCGCATCTTCGAGGGCGCGGGTGAAGACGCCCCTCTGGGAAAAACCGTTGAGCCTCGTTTTCCGGTCGCGGTCCCCTTCGCTCGTGATCGGCACGATCTCGACCTCGAGTCCCGGAGAGGTCCGCCTGATCGCATCGGCCGCCATCCCGGCCTGGATCAGGGCGAGCGGGCTTTTTCTCGATCCGAGTCGCATCCGATCCGCCGGGCTCACGGGCGCTCCTTCAGGAGCTCTTTCATCAGCTCCTCGGCGCGTTCTATTCCCACGGCAAGAGCTCCCTCCCAGTCGGCAGCAAGAAAACGTCTGAAGAGCACGTTTTTCTCGTCCTTCCCGAGAGAGCCGTCGGCCAGCACTCTTTCACGAAAGCGGCCGGCGAGGCGCGCCATCTCGTCCCAGTGGCCGGGCAGCATCTCCTCGAGCCGCTCCCTGATCCACTTTGTAAAAAACGGCGCCGTTCCCCCGGTCCCGATGGAGACAGTCAGGGGGCCCCGCTTCAGGTTCGCCGGGATGATGAAGTCGCAGTGCTCGGGATCGTCGACAACGTTCACGGGCACCGAGGCGGCCCGGCATTCATTGAAGACCCTGTTGTTCACGGCCAAGCTGTCCGACGCGGCGATGACCAGGCCGAACCGAGCCGCTTCCCTCGGCACGTATTCCCGCTGCCGCAGCTCGACGGCGCCTTCGCGGCCGAGGGCTTCGAGCTCCTCGCAGAACTGCGGCGCCGTGACCGTCACCCTGCCGCCGGATTCGAGAAGGCCGCACACCTTCCTCAGCGCCACCTTGCCTCCTCCCACGACGAGACAGTCGCGATCCCTGAGGTTGATCGCAACAGGAAAATAACCGGGTTTCTCGGACGATCGGGACATTAGGTTAAACCTCTTGCCTCCTCGGAAAATCCGCTGTGCGTCCGCGTATTATCCCTTTTCCCGGCAGGGCCGCAAAACAAAAGGGAGCCGGGAGACGAGCTCCCGACTTTCAGGGATGAAACCGGCGCTGCACAACCCGCCGCGCGCACGATAAAAAGAAATCCCGGGGTCTCTTGATCCCGGGATTTACACCGGCGAACGGCGGCTGATTGACCGCGGTCTTAACCTCAAAGCGTCAATCAGCCGGCCGTCTCCTCCTTGACGGAGACGCCGATCTTGTAAAGAATTGTGAGGATCAGGAATCCCACGGCATAGACGCCGAGGGTAATGGCGATTTCAGGCCCTGTCGGCATATACTCGGTGTACGCGCCCACGGCGTTCGGCACGAAGCCCGTCACCACCATTCCCATTCCCTTGTCGATCCAGATGGATGCGAAGACCATGACGCAGATCAAGGCGAGCACGCCCTCCTTCGCGCGGACCTTGGAACTGAGAAGGAGCAGGATGGCGAGCACGGCAAGGCCCGAGGATGTCCACATCCAGGGAAGGAGCTTGCCCTCGCCGCCGTGTCCGAAATAGAGGTAATCGAAGTGGTGCAGGTGATGGGGCATGTCGCTGTAGTAGACGGTGAAGAACTCGAGCAGAATGAAGAAGACGTTGATGATCATGCCGTACGTGAGAATCACGGCGAGCTTCTGGATCGCGTCCTTTCCGGGATCGAACTTGGTGAACTTCCTGACGACGAGGCAGAGGATGATGAGAAGCGCGGGACCGGACGCGAAGGCCGAGGCGAGAAATCGTGGCGCCAAAATGGCCGTGAGCCAGAAGGGCTTGGCCGAGAGACCGTTGTATATGAAGGCCGTGACCGTATGGATGCTGATCGCCCAGGGGATGGAGAGATAGATCACGGGCTTGATCCATCTGGGCGGCGCGATCCCCTTCTTCTCGGCGCTCAGAACGTTCCAGCCGATCACTATGTTGAGAAGGAGGTAGCCGTTCAGGACGATCATGTCCCAGAAGAGGATCGAGCTCGGCGTGGGATGAAAGACCATGTTGAGAGCACGCTGCGGCTGGCCGAGGTCGGCGATGATGAACATGAGGCACATGGCCACGGACGACACGGCCAGGAACTCACCCAGGATGGTAATCCTCCCGAACGCCTTGTAGTTGTGCAGGTAATAGGGAAGAACGACCATGACCGCCGACGCGGCCACGCCGACGAGAAACGTGAACTGGGCGATGTAAAACCCCCAGGACACGTCCCGGCTCAGGCCCGTGATGCCCAGTCCATCCCTCAGCTGCTGCAGGTAGCACAAGCTCCCGGCCGCGCAGACGGCGAGCAGAAAAAAGATCCAGACCCAGTATTTCCTGGTTCCTGTGAGCGCCTTTTCAAACATGAGAACCTCACACGATATAATAGACTTCGGGATCGGTACCGAGTCCCGGTTTACGGCGAATGGCGTGCTTCTTCCGGAGGAGATCCCTCATTTCCGATTCCTCCTTCCTCAGGTCGCCGAAGGCGAGGGCTTTTTCGGGACAGACCTCGACGCACTTCGGGACGAGGCCCTTGGCGAGCCTTTCAGCGCAGAAGTTGCATTTTTCCACGACCCCCTTCGTTCTCGTGGGGAAGTCGGGGCCGGTTTTTTCGATATATTTTCTGGGGTCCAACCAGTTGAAGCTTCTCGATCCGTAAGGACAGGCGGCGACACAATACCGGCAGCCGATGCACCTGTGGAAATCCATGAGCACGATTCCGTCGACATCCCTCCGGAAGGTCGCCTGGGTGGGGCAGACCTTGACGCACGGCGGATTGTCGCAGTGGTTGCAAAGAAGGGGAACGGGCCTCTTCTTGAGAGCGTCTTCGGTGTAGTCGTGCTGCTGCTCGGGGAAGGCGTTCTCGTAGGCTTCGGGCCAGATCCACTTGATCTCGTGGTTCGTATCGCTGCCGAAATCGGGAACGTTGTGCACCGCGTGGCAGGCCCGGAAACAGTCCCGGCACCCCTCGGTCGCCCTGCACTTTTTCATGTCAACGACCATGGCCCACCGCTTTTCGGAAAGAGCATGCGCCTCTTCCTTTTCCGAGGGCGACGGATCGGGTCTCCCCGCCCCCACAAGGGAATGTACGACGGGCACACCGGAAAGACCCAGCGCACCGATCCCGGTGATTTTCAAGAAATCTCTCCTGTCGACGGCCATCACATGCCCTCCATCTCATTGTTTTCGATGTGGCAGTCCCAGCAGTAGGGCTCGACACCGAGAAAATCGTGACACTCGTTGCAGAAACGCTCCCTCTCGGGATGACACCTCAGACAGGTGTTGGTCAGGCTCATCTCCATGGGAGTCTTGTCCGGCCACATCCTGATCCCGCCTTCCGGGTAGGTGACGTAGCGCTCTCCTTCGCGCACCACCAGATCCCGCCATTCGTCGAGGAGATCCATGTGCACGGCTTTCATGTTCGGCGCCACGCATTGGCCCGTCCCGGGTTTCTCGACAGCGGGCGCATGGCCCGCGTCCCCCCAGGCCGCGTTGTACCAAACCGGAAAGAGCAGCAGGCCGAAGAAGACGATCAATCCGATGATGATTTTGCCGCCGTCATACATTTTCCACGCCCTCCTTTGCTTCAGTTGGTGCGCCCCTTTCTGCGGCGGGTTGATCCTCCTCCCCGGGGGAGTTATCCGCTCCGCCGAAGGGTTCGCCTCTGAAATCCCCCGCTCTCTTTTCGCCCTTCATGACGAGGGCGTTTCCCACGAGCTCGTGAACGGCGCCGACCTCCACACCGGGAACCCAGTAGTCCATCAGGGCGGGAAGGGTCGCCTTGTCGATCGCGCAGATGCACGAGAGGAGGTTGACGCCGTGCTTGTCGTGGACGTACTTGACGGCGTTCGCCCGGGGCAGGCCCCCTCTCAGCCGCATCTCGAGGTTTTCCTCCGTGCCCACGCCGGAACCGCTTCCGCAGCAGAAGGTCTGCTCGCGGATCGTGTTCTCGGGCATGTCGTGGAAGTGGTTGCACACGCTGTTAAGGATATAGCGCGGCTCGTCGAAGATCCCCATCGCCCTCGCCGTGTTGCACGAGTCGTGGAAGGTCACTTTCCAGCGGTCGTTCCGCGAGGGATCGAGCTCGACCTTGCCATGCTTGATCAGGTCGGCCGTGAACTCGCAGATGTGGACCATCTTCGTCGACTTCGCGTTCGTGAACTTCGTTCCCGTGATCGGCGAAACGGGGAGATCGAGAAAGTCGGCCGGGCCGTTCATCGTGTCCATGTACTGGTGGAGAACGCGCCACATGTGCCCGCACTCGCCGCCGATGATCCACTTGACGCCGAGCCTCCGCGCCTCGGCGTAGATCTTGGAGTTGAGCTTCTTGATCATCTCGTGCGAATGGAAGAGGCCGAAGTTCCCACCCTCGGAGGCGAAGGTGCTGAACGTGTAGTCGAGACCGATCTCGTGAAAGAGGGCGAGGTACCCGAGAAAGCCGAAGTAGTGAGGATCGCCGAAGTAGTCCGCCGAGGGCACGACAAAGAGGATCTCGGCTCCCTTCTTGTTGATCGGCGCTTCCACCTTGACGCCCGTCAGGTCCTCGAGGTCGTCCACGGCGAAATCGACGGAATCCTTGAAACCGTGCGGCTGAATTCCGAGGTGATTGCCCGTGCGAAAACAGTTCTTGGCGGGCGTGCAGATCCAGTCGATGCTGACTCCGATGAGGTTGAGAAGCTCCCGGCCGATCATGGTGATCTCGGCCGTGTCGATCCCGTAGGGGCAGAAGACGGAGCAGCGGCGGCACTCGGTGCACTGATAGAAGTAGGAGAACCACTCCTTGATCACGTCGACGGTCAGCTCCCGGCCGCCGGCCAGCCTGCCCAGGATCTTGCCCGCTTTCGTGAAGTCGTTCCTGTAGACCGAACGGAGCAGCTCGGCCCGCATGACGGGCATGTTCTTGGGATCGCCCGAGCCGATGAAGTAGTGGCACTTGTCGGCGCAGACCCCGCACCGGACGCAGATGTCCATGAAGACCTTGAGGGAACGGAATTTTTCGAGCCGCTCCTTCAGCCCGTTGAGGACGATCTCCTTCCAGTTATCGGGGAGCTTCCAATCCTCTTCGAGGGGATTCCACTCTCTCGGATTCGGAAGATCGAGATACTCGAGGGCGTTCTTTTTCGCCGCATAGTTGAAGCTGCCCTTCTTGATCTCGACGGCCGGATTCATCCACCCCTTCCGTGGCGGGCGAAAGTCGACCCGGGCCATCTCCTCCGCTTTCGGCAGGTTGTCGGACATGGGTTACTCCTTTTCCAACGGCAGTCCGGCCGCTTTCATCACGTCCCGGAAATCCTCCTCGTACTCCTCGTAGGTGTGGACTTTCACGTCCGGGTTCCAGGGGTTGATGTGTCTGCGCATACGGTTGCTGTTCGCGAGGTTTCTCGTGGGGCTGAGGAAAACCCCGCCCATATGCATCAGCTTGCTGAACGGAAAATAGGCGAGCAGCACGCTGACGAGAAAAATGTGGACGTAGAAAACAGAGAAATTCCCTTCGGGAACGTAAGGGCTCAGGGTGACGAGCCCCATGGCCAGCTTCTTCACCTCCACAACGTCGACCTTGTAGCAGTAACGCATCATGATCCCGGAAACAACAACGCCCAGGATGAGATAGAGGGCGAAGTAATCCGCCGGGAGAGAGATGTAACGAATCCGGCTGTCGAACACCCTCCGGAGGAGGATGAATCCCAGGCCGGCCAGGATGAAGGCGTTGGTCAGATAGAAGACGGGCACGGCGAGCTGGAAGATGCCGTCCACGTTCTGCACGAAACAGAGCCAGGCGGGCATGGGCTCTATAAAGAACCGGAAATGCCGGAGCAGGATGATCAGAAAGGACCAGTGGAAAGCCAGGGCCGCCAGCCAGAGGATCTTTTCTCCGCCGTAGGTAATCGCCGGCCGAGGAACGGCCGAAATCGCCGCCGGCCCCTCCCTCATTTCGGCTTTGGTGTTCCTGAAGAGGGAACGGAAAAAGCAGACCTCGAGGAACATCCTCACCACGACACCGAAGAAGCCGGACGGGTTGTCGAACCTGCTCTGCTTGATCCAGGGAAGAGATTTCTGCTGGCCGCACGTTGCCGTGATGCGAAAAGGCACGGGCGCGCCCGCCCAACCCAGGATGCGGTTGAAAACACCGAAAACAAAGACAATGAACGCCGCATAGGGTATGACGATCCCGAAGACACTATCGAGACCGACCTCCGCTCCGGCCAAAGCCAGGAAGACGAGAACGGCGACAGCAAAGAGGGATAAAAAGATGCCCATTGAGGATCTCCTCCTTAACGTATCCGGCGCATTGCCGTTTATTCCGAGCTCTTT
This sequence comes from uncultured Phycisphaerales bacterium, assembly GCA_964633825.1. Classification (GTDB taxonomy): domain Bacteria; phylum Planctomycetota; class B15-G4; order B15-G4; family CAYZWU01; genus CAZWHE01. Next base: position 14,436 of record CAZWHE010000008.1, read on the forward strand.
TTCATATTCAGCCGGCTGTCGTTCACACCGGCTTCCCGGGTCTTGATTTCGAAGATCTTTTCCCGGCACTCCATATAGAGATCGAAAGCCGACAGGACCACCCGGTCGATGCGGGATTCGAGCTCCAGCAAATCTTCCGGAACACGGCCGCCCGTGATCTCGCTCTTCAGCTCCTCGCGAAGAGCTTCTTTGAGAAGAAGGACAAAGGCGACGGCCTTGGAAGGGGAAAAGTCCTGGACAGCCCTGATCCGGATGATCTTGTCGAGGGAGATCCGAATCCGATCGGGATTCATCTCTCCCAGGAGCTCGTCATACAGGGCTTCCGTTTCCCCGATGACCGAATGTCCCACGGGATTGTGGAACCGGTCCTTCTCCGCTTTGAGAAACCGGGACGTGTCCGGCGGATAAGTATCAAGGATCAGGTCGGACCACCTCTTCAGGATGGCTTTTTTTTTCCGTGACAGCAGCTCTACCAGCATGGCAACTCGATCACTCTCCGGGTTCCGCGTTCGCCCGGGAACAGGAGATGGAGTGTTCGGTTCGAATTCCTTTTTTATTGCATCTCTTTGTATGTCCCGGCACGTCTTCCTCCGGCGGACATCGGTTATCCGCCGGATTTTGGATATCCGCCGGATTTCGGTTGTCGAGAAAAGACCTGACCGGAACCTTCAACAGCCGCTCCACGAGAACACGAGAGAAATTTTCGATCTCCTCGCGGTCGGCGCCGTTGGTGCGGTCCGCCGCTTCTTCGAGACATTTCCGCCTGATTCTGTCGTATTCCTTGGCCAGGTTCGCAACACCCGGATCGAAGGCGGAATCGATCCAGATCCTGAAGGAAGCCACCTTGTCTTCCACAAGATTTTCGGCGGCGGGCAGGTTGGCTTCCCTTCCCTTTTCCTGTCTGCCGATGAAGGCCTTCAGGTCTTCGAGATCGGCGATTTTGATCGATTCGGGCAAGCCACCCGTAACCTCAACGTCGCGGGGCATGGCCATATCCACGACCAGGTTCGGACAGCGTTCATTGACCTTCAGGCTCGTCTCGAGAGCCCCGGCCTTGATCACGAACCCCGGGGCGCCGGTGCAGGTCACGAGTCCGCGGCACCTGGCGAGCAGGCCGGGAACATCGTCGAGCCCGAACCCTTCGCCGCCGAAGAGATCGGCCATCTTGGCCGCTTTGGCCGGCGTTCTGTTGGCGAAAAGCAGGTTTTTCCACCCCGCCGAGGCGAGACCTTCCGCCACGATCCGGGCGCTCTCGTTCACGCCGATAATGAGGACCCGATCGGTTTTGTCGAGACGCTCCTTGACGAGATGTACGGCGGCGCCGGCCACGGAATACCGACCCTTCCCCAGGCCGGTCCGGCTGCGCACCGCTTTTCCGGCGCGGAAAGCCATGTGGAACAGCTTGTGGAGCACTTTTCCGGCCCCGCGTGCGCTGCAAGCCGCACTGTATGCTTCCTTGACCTGGCCCCGGACCTGGTGCTCGCCGAGAACAACGGAATCGAGACCCGAGATAACGCGGAAGAGATGGCGGGCCACGGTGCTTCCGTGGCGGACATAGAAGAGCTTCCTCGCGCCGGCGATTTCGGCCTCCCGGCCGGCGATTTCGGCCGCGAGGCCGGCTGTTTCGGCCGCGAGGCCGGCTGTTTCGACACCCTTGTGCCGTCTGAAAAATTCACACACAGCCCCGAACGGGTCGGCATGGCCGCCGGCGCCCGAATCCTTTTCGAGGAGCATATAGAACTCGAGACGGTTGCACGTCGAAAGAACGACGATCTCCCTGACTCCGGGAATGGTCTTGAAAAGCTTCACAGCCGGAACGAGATCGCCCCGTCCGATCTGGAAGGGTTCTCTCTCCGACAGGGCGGCGGATCTGTGGCTGATGCCGCAGACCGACAGAACGCCGGGAAAGCTTTCTCCTTGGTTCCGGGAATGTGCAGAGTCGTTGGTCATGAGAGCGGATCTCTCCAACTGAGTGGCCCCGAACAGACGAGACTCCTGCAGGAGCCCCGGGCGCCCGGTTCCGGGCGCCCGTTCAGGCCGCCATCCCGCGCCGCATATTTGCGCCGCTTCGTGCGCAAGATCAAACGCAGCCCGTCGGCTTGGCCAGGCCGGCCACCTTGCAGGCGCCCTTGGCGGGGCCGGAAGGGAAAAGCTCATAGATCTTCTTGAGCGGGAATCCCGTCTCTTTACAGAGCTTCCGGATCATGGGAGCAATGCCGAACTGCTGGTAGTAGTCACGCAGGTAGTTGACAAGCTTCCAGTGCTCGTCGGTGAGACCGCCTTCGGCAATTCCCTCGGTGGTGGCCAGCGCCGCCGCAACTTCTTGATTCCATTTCTCGGGTTCCTGGATGAACCCATCTTCGTCGACTTCGATACTGATACTTCCGTGCTCAAAAATAGCCATTTTCAGCAATCTCCCTTCAAAACGAACTTCCTAAAAAGAGAATGATCATAAAAGAACTATGAAATAGTGTCGTAAGCGGGCTCTTCACCCGGCATATGCATTTCGATGTAACCGCACGGACACTGCTCGGCGCATTTCTTGCATCCGTTGCAGAACTCCATCTTGAACTTGTATTGCTCGCCGGCCAGGATCGGCTTGATCACGGCCTGGTCCTGGCAGTAACTCCAGCACTCGCCGCACTCGAAGCAGGAACCGCAGCTCATGCAGCGGCTCGCCTCTTCGATCGCCTGCTCTCTCGTCATGGTGGACGTGATCTCGGCGTCGGGGTCTTCGAGCCTTGTGTCCACGGCCATCTGGCCGCAGGACGCCCGGATCTTCTCCTCGTAAAAATTGAGAAGGAGCTTGTCCGACTCGATGACGGGCGGAAGGTTTGTCTTGTCCTTGTGCTCGACGCCGCGGAGCTTCTTGTGGATCGTGTCGGCGGCCACGCGGCCCTGGTAGATGGCGATCGTCACCAGGCCGAGAGCGACCGCGTCCCCGCCGGCAAAGACGGCTTCGTCCTCCGTCTGCATCCTCTCGTCGGCCTTGACCCAGTCCTTGGGATTTCCCACCTTCTCCAGGCCTTCGAAAACAGGGGCCTGGCTGATCGCCGAAATAAAGAAATCGGCTTCCACCTCGAACTCGCTCCCATCGATCGGCACGGGCCGGCGGCGCCCCGAAGAATCGGGCTCTCCGAGCTCGCACTTCTTGAAGACCATCTTGGTCGCGCGGTCGCCCTCCTTCACGATGCCGACGGGCGCCATGAGGAGCTGGATATCGACGCCCTCCTCCTCGGCGCCCACGATCTCCTCGTCGATGGCCGGCATCTCGGTCCGTGTGCGGCGGTAGAGGATCGACGCGTCCGCTCCCATGCGGCGCGCCACGCGGGCCGCGTCGATGGCCGTGTCGCCTCCGCCGATCACAACGACCTTCTTGCCCAGCTCGACGGGGTTGCCCGAATTGAACTGGTTGAGGAACTCGGCGCCCGTCATCAGGTTGACGGCGTCCTCGCCCTCGACGCCGAGGGCCCTTCCCTGATGGGCGCCGATGCCGACAAAGATCGCCTTGTAGTTGTTCCTCACCTCGTCGTAGGGGATGTCGCGCCCCACGGCCGTGTCGCAGTTGAGCTCCACGCCGAGCTTGAGAATGCGATTGATCTCGGCGTCGAGCACGTCGCGGGGAAGGCGGTAGGCCGGGATCCCGTACCGGAGCATTCCGCCCGGTTTCGGGAAAGCTTCGAAAATCGTGACCGGATAACCGCGCCGGGCCAGGTGATAGGCGCAGCTCAGGCCGGCCGGACCCGCTCCGACCACGGCGATCTTGTCGTCGTAAGTCTGTTCGCCTTCCCTCTTGAACTCGAAACCCTTCTCGATTCCGTAATCACCGACAAAGCGTTCGTACGCATTGATCGAAACGGGATCTTCCTTTTCTTTCCGGTTGCACTCCGTCTCGCAGGGGTGCGGGCAGACACGGCCGCAGACCGCAGGCAGGGGATTGGTGACAACGAACGTCTCCCACGCTTCCTTGAAAGCATCGTCCACGGGAATTTCCCGTTTTTCGGCGAGCTTGACGGTGGTCAGCACCTTCCGGATGTTCGTTCCCTGGGGGCATCCCTTCATGCAGGGAGCAATTTTTTCGATGTGGACCGGCCGCAGCGGCGATGTTTCAACGGAAGATCCCCCGCTCCCTCCTCCGCGAATCTTGACGTCCTTCAGGCTCTTTTTCTTTTTTCTCTTCAAGCCCATGTTGTTCTATTCCTTTCCGTGCCTCTCGGCTGCTTTGACAAGACCACACGCCCAGGCCGGACAGCCGAGTGCGTGTATATGAAGATAGGTGCCCAGCACATTGTTGCGCACCAGCCCGTCGCGGCCCCCGCCGCAGCCGGCTCCGCGCTTCACGCCGAACACGCTGTTTATCTCCCCTCCCGACAGCTTTTTTTCAATACCGTCCGGGTGGGAGTAGTGAAACTCATGCCCCTTCAGCTCCGTTCCTTTCTCGAAGAAAGGATTCCGTCCGTCGACGACCACACGGCCGTATCCGTGGCCGTGGGGCTTCTCGTCCATCACGACCCGGATCGGAAAGACCCCGGCCATGGGATAGCGGTGCTCCTTCCACACGAGCTCTTCGGCCAGGTATACCAGGCCGCCGCATTCGGCGTAGACGGGCAATCCTCCTTCGGCCGCGAGGCGGACGCTCTCGCGGAAGGATCCGTTCCCGGCCAGGGCCGTGGCGTGCGTCTCCGGAAATCCGCCCCCCACATACAGGGCGTCGCACTCCGGAAGCTCCCGCGCCTCGAGAGCCGAAACGGGTATCAGCCTGGCGCCGGCCCTTTTCAACGCCTCGAGGTTTTCCGGATAGTAGAAGGAAAAAGCGGAATCGCACAGGTAGCAGACCCTGGCACGGCCGCTGCTTTCAACATCCACCGCCGCCGGCGAGCCTCCGACGTCGAGCGCGTGAGCCCCATCGGCGATTCTCCTCAGGCCGTCCAGATCGAGACACTCTTCGGCAAGACGGGAAAGCCCTTCGATCAATTCCAGGATTCGATTTTCCTCCCGTGGTGTCACCAGGCCGAGGTGGCGCATGGGCAGCCGGTTCTCCTCGGTGAGCTTCGGAATCGCTCCAAGAACGGGAACACCGCTGTATTTCTCGATGGAGCGCCGCACCGTCTCTTCATGGCGCGCACCGGCCACCTTGTTCAGAATGACGCCGGCAATGTTCACGCCCTTGTCCAGCATCTTGCTGCCGAGAAGAAAGGCGGCCGCGCTCCGCGTCGTCTTGGTCACGTCCTGAACCAGGATTACGGGGCATTCGATCAGTTTTGAAAGAGCGGCGGAACTGTGGGTCCCCTCGACGTTGAAACCGTCGTGGAGTCCCCGGTTTCCTTCGATAATATTGACGCCGTCTTGAACGGCGTTCAGTGCAAAAGAACGTTTGACGTCCGACTCGCTCGCCAGAAAGGTGTCCAGGTTCCGCGCCGCCTTGCCGCACGCAGCGGAAAGCCAGGCGGCGTCGATGTAGTCCGGTCCTTTCTTGAAAACGGCCACCGGCAGGCCCCGCTCGGACCAGGCCCGGGCGAGACCGACCGATACAACCGTTTTCCCCGAATCGCCGGAAGTGCCGGCGACCAGAAGCCTTGGACGGAAAACTCTCATTGCATCACCGGAGCAAATCAGCCTGACCAGTTAGCAAAGGCTCAGTTCTCCGCCCCGTCCTTGTGGGGAATCTCGACAAAGCTTCCGCCGAAGTAGGTGTAGACGCACCGGCCGGAATTCATCAGCTCCTTGATCGCACCCTTGCAGAGCTTCTTGTCCACCCTGTCGCCGTAGACATGGATCATGGCCTTGGTGAGATCCGTGGGCTTGAGCTTTTTCTGGCCCATGGCGTCCTTGACCATCTTGTACATGGCGTCAGCCACTTCTTCGACACTTACCATATCGGACATAACGTCACCTCAGAGATAAAGATCAATGAACCAACTGCGCCGTCCTGTTGTAGCTCAGTCCGGCGTGTTTGAAATCGTCGATGTGTTCCTTCCCGAATTCGATGCCCGTCATCTCGAAAAAGCGCGGCCAGGTGATCCTTTCGATCCACTCGCCCATGCGCTCGTAAGGCCTGGCGTTCTTGGCCCAGACGTCGACGATGTTCTTCACCGCGCTGACGACCTCGGGCCATCTCGGCGGGTTGTTCGGAATATAGGGAACGGCCAGCTTGGAAAACATGGGAGGCACGCGGGCGTCGGACACCTTGCCGCCCACCCAAATGGAAACGCCGTCGTTGACGGGATCATTGAGCGGCATGGCCGGGCAGACCGTGTAGCAGTTGGCGCAGAACATGCACTGCTCCTCGATCACCTCGACCGATTCGTGTCCGTCCACCGTGGCCGGCCTGATGGCGGCCGTGGGGCAGGAGGCGCTTACGCTCGGGATCTCGCAAACCTTTTTCAGATTCTCGTGGTCGATCCGCGGAAGCTTCCGGTGGATGCCCAGGATCGCGATGTCCGAGCAGTGCACGGCGCCGCACATGTTGAGGCAGCAGGCCAGTGCGACGCGGAGCTTGCCGGGGAGGTTCCGGTTGGTGAAATGCTCGCAGAGCTCGTCCATGACGGCCTTGACGATGCCCGAAGCGTCGGTGGCGGCCGAATGGCAGTGCACCCACCCCTGGGTATGAACGAGGCTCGACATGGCGTTTCCGATCCCGCCCACGGGATGGCCGAGGTCGGCAAGCTCCTTGATCAGGTCGTCGACCTTGCTCTCGTCGGTGAGCAGGAACTCCACGTTGTGGCGGCTCGTGAAACGGAGATGGCCGCCGCAATACTTGTCGGCCAGATCGGCGTATTTGCGGATCTTGTTAACGCTGATCAGCCTGGGAGAGCCGGCGCGCACCGTGTAGAGCTTGTCGCCGCCCTCACCGACGTGAACCATCACGCCCGGCTTCAGGATCTCGTGGTATTTCCACTTTCCGTAGTTCTCTTTGATAATCGGGGGGAGGAACATTTCGTAGTTCGGCGGCCCGATATCTGTTTTTCTTTCTTTCTTTTCAGGTTCAGCCATCGTGAACTCCTTATCTATTTAGTAGCTTCCTTTTTTTTTCAAACGACTCGCCCTTCCAACAGGGAGACCGCACATCTTTAACCCTCTTCTTCCTCGTCGTCACCGTAGAAGACATAAGGGTTGTCACGCGGGAAGGCAACCATTGCGGCCTCGGGCTCCAGCCCGATGGCGTCGAGGAAGTTGCCCATGCCGATTCGCTGGATGAACTCGCCGATGCGTTCACGGGCCTTGCCCTCATCGCACCAGATATCCCAGATCTCCTCCATGAGACCGCAAAACTCGTCCAGCTCCTCTTTGTCGTCCACATTGAGGAAAGAAATCAGGACAGAGGAAAGAAGCGCGCCTTCCACGATCGGTGCTTTGGAGCCGATCAGGATGGTTGCGCCCGTGTCGGTGCCGGGCCGGAGCGCCTTGGGCATCGCGTTGATGCAGTGCATGCACTTGCGGCAGAGGGAGTTGTCGATGGCGAGCTTGGAGCCGTCCCACTCCATGCATTTACCGGGGCAGAGGCCGACCACGTCTCTCTGAATGTTCACGCCGTCATTGGCGTACTCGGCCACGGCGGCGTCGTCCTGGCGAATGTCGTCCTTCCAGGTACCGATCACCGAGATGTCGGCGCGCGCCTTGGAGGCCACGCAGTCGTTGGCGCAGCCCGCGAATTTGAACTTCCACTTGTATGGGAAAGCGGGGCGGTGGAGCTCGTCCTGATACTTCTGTGTCAGGTCGTAGCAGACCTTCAAGGTATCATAGCACGCCCATTCGCACCGCGCCGGGCCGACGCAGCAGCTCGGTGTTCTTACATCGGAACCCGAACCACCGAGGTCGAAACCGGCATCGGTCAGTTTCTCGAAAATAGGTTCCAATTCATCGGACTTTGTCCCCAGGAAGATGATGTCGCCCGTGGAACCGTGCATGTTCGTCAGTCCCGACCCGTGCTTCTCCCAGATGTCGCACAGCTTGCGCAGAGCATCGGAGGTGTAGAACCAACCCGAGGGCTGGTTGATGCGGATCGTGTGGAAGTGGGACACGCCCGGGAACTGCTCTGGAAGGTCGCAGTATCGGCCGATCACGCCGCCGCCGTAACCCATGACGCCGACGATCCCGCCGTGCTTCCAGTGCCCGATTCTCTCTTTGTACGAGAGCTCGAGCAGACCGAGCAGGTCCTTGCTCATGTCGCTCGTTTGAGCGGCATCCTTGATCTCCTTGACAAAACTGGGCCAAGGGCCGGTCTCCAGTTCGTCAAGCAACGGAGTGTGAGGAAGATCTGCCATAACCGAATCTCCTTTTTTCCTACCCGATCTCCTTCAAACGGAAGGGGTCGGGCTGAGCCAAAACAAATACAAATCGAACTTCAGTTTATTTAATGAACATATCTCGAGCCCGCCGGCGCGCCGGCCTGGCTTAAAAACCTTTGTACGGGTTGGGCCCGATCTCTTCGATTTCCTCCACATAGTCGTTGATGAGGGCCGGGATCTTTTCGTATTCGTCGATGGAGAGATCGACAATGCGAACGCGCTCCTCTTCGAGCACGAGCTGTTTCAGTTTCTCCTGGACGTTCCCCATCCTGTAGTCGGCGAGCTCGCTTCCCTTGACGAAGTGGCACTGGTAGTCGTCGCCCTTCTTGCACCCGATCAGCATGACGCCGTCGAAGCCGCTCGACAGGGAATCGGCGATCCAGATGATGTTGACGTTGCCGAGACAGCGCAGCGGAATGAGGCGCACATGGGGGTTGTATTTCAGCCGCTTGAAGGCCGCCATGTCGAAGGCTGGCAGAGCGTCGTTTTCGCAGACGAACACGAGGATACGGGGTTTCTCCTCCTCCTCGTCGGGAACCTCGATCGACTTGATGATCTTGGACACCATCTGCACAGAGTGGTTCTCGAAGGAGACGATGCGCTCCGGACAGGAGCCGGTGCAGATCCCGCAGCGGCGGCATCGGAGCAGGTTGATCTCGGGAGTCCCTTTCTCGTCCTCGTTCAGGGTTCCGAAAGGGCACTCCTCGGTACAGCGCTTGCACTGCGTGCAGCGCTGGAGGTTGAATTCGGGGTATGAGATGTCGCCCGCCCTCGGGTGGACGGCCTCGCCGCGCGAGAGCATCTCCACGCTCTGGATCGCCTTGAGGGCCGCGCCCCGGGCGTCAGCGGCGCAGGACCAGAGATCCATGGGCGCGCGCACCGTTCCCGCGGCGTAGATGCCGGTCCGGCGCGTCTCGTAAGGAAAGCAGATGAAATGCGAATCGGGGAAGCCGTACTTGAGGTTCGGCAGATCGGTGCCGAGCCTGTACTCCAGGTTGAGAATGCCCGCACCGGCTTCGGCGCTGGCGCCCTTGTCTTCGTCGTCGCCGTTTTCCTTGGCGGACTGGTCGCCGGATGCTTCGGCGTCCCCGCCGGCGGTTTCGGCGTCTGCGCCGGCGGTTTCGGCGTCTGCGCCGGCGGTTTC
>CAZWHE010000008.1:23967-51396 GCA_964633825.1 uncultured Phycisphaerales bacterium
CGCCGGCGGTTTCGGCGTCTGCGCCGGCGGTTTCGGCGTCTGCGCCGGCGGTTTCTTCATCGACCTTCGTCGTGGGAACCATGCCGGCAGCCAGGACGACCATATCGGCCGTCACCTCGATATCCTCACCGAGAAGCGTGTCGTCCAGGGCCACGGTGACAGCGCCGTCCCCCTCTTCCCGGACCTCGGCCACTTCCCCCTTGGTCAGGAAGATTCCGTCGTCTTCCTGGATCTGGGCGTAAAAGAGCTCGAACTGCGCCGGGGAACGGAGGTCTTTATATAAGATGTAAACTTTTGAATCGGGGTGGGCCTGGCGGATATATTTGGCCTGCTTGAGCGAAACGCGGCAGCACACGCCCGAACAATAAGGAAGGCGGTCGGCATCGCGCGAGCCCGCGCACTGAATGAAGGCGACGCTCTTGACCGGTTTCCCGTCAGAGGGACGGACAAAGCTCTCCTCCTTGGCCATCTTTTCCACGTCGATATTGGTGACGACGTTCTTGCACTTGCCGTACCCGAGATGGTCGAGGTTGGCCGTGTCGTAGGGTTTCCATCCCGAGGCGAGCACGACGGCGCCGATCGTTTCCTTCGAGGAACCGGATCCGTTCTTGACTGTCACGTCGAACTGGCCCGGCTGTCCCGAGATCTTTTCGATTTCCGACGATGTGTAGAGCTTGATCCTGTCGTTCCCTTCCACCTCGGCGGCCAGCTCGGCCGCTCCCGTTTCGACGAGGTCGCGATAAGGCGGGGCCTTGGGAAAAGCGCGGTGGAACTTGGCGGCCCAGCCCCCCAGTCCGGCCTCCTTCTCGACGAGCACCGTCTCGTATCCCGCCTTTGCCGTGGAGAGCGCCGCGTTCATGCCCGTCACGCCGCCGCCGACCACGAGGATCTTCTTGCTGATCTCCTCGTCGAGGGGTTTGGGTGGATTTCCGGCCTCCATCTTGGTCACGCTCATGCGAACATAGTCTTCGGCGAGCATCTGCGTGTCTTCGTCGTTCGGGTCGTGGGTCCACGCTCCGTACTCCCGCATGGAGACCCTGTCGGTCAGAACGTCCGGTCCGAAGTTGAAGGATTCGGCGTTCATGCGCGGGGAGCAGGCGCAGACAACGACCCTGTTCACACCTTCGGAAGCGATGTCGTTCCGGATGATGTCCGTTCCTTCGGCGCCGCAGAGGAAGGCATGCGTTTTACAAACCGGCGCCTTGTATTCCATTTCGGCGACCTTGACCAGAGCATCGATGTCGATCGCGTTGCCGATCTCGCAGCCCGTGCAGATATAAACGCCGACCTTGGCTTCGGCTGTTTTGTCTTCGACCGTTTCGTTTTCGGCCATATTTCTACTCCCTCGCCTGAGCGTGAATTGCACAGAGTGTCTTGCCCGTCGCATCCTGGACGGTCCCGGCCACGTCGAGCGGCCTCACCGAGGTTCCGGCTCCAACGACACCGCCGTACGTTTCGTCGAGTATTAACCCGTTTCCGCCCCGCGCCGCTTGGACGGGCGGCGGCGCGTCCGCCGTGTTGGGAACCATTCCCGTCGCCAGAACAACAAGATCGACCTCCATCTCGGCGATTTCATTGGTCAGCGTGTTTTCGGCTTCGACGACGAGGTTCTTCGTGTCCGGCTTTTCGGTTACTCTGGCGACCTTGCCCCTGTGGAAATGCAGATTCTCCTCTTCCTGCATCCGGGTGTAGAAATCCTCGAGCCGGCCGGGGGTGCGCACGTCGATGTAAAAGATGTGGATCTCGGCCTCGGGATGCTTCTCGCGGATATAGGTCGCTTGTTTCATCGAAGCTGAACAGCAAACGGCCGAGCAGTAGGGCAGGTGGTTTTCATCGCGCGACCCCGCGCACTGGGCAAAGGCGACCTTTTTCACTTCCTGCCGGTCGGACGGCCTGAGAATACGACCCTCCGTGGGACCGTTCGGCGAAGCAAGACGCTCCATCATGACATTGGTGATCACGTTGGGATACCGGCCGAAGCCGAGGTTCTCGATCCTTCCGGCGTCGTAAGGCTTCCATCCCGTGGCCCAGACAACGGAACCGGCCTTCATCTCGAAGGATTCTTCCTTCATGTCGAGCTCGACGGCGTCGTAAGGACAGGCATCGGCCACGGCCTTCATCCGTTCGTCGGCCGCACTCCCCGGATCGACGACATACCTCATGGGGAAAGCCATGTCGTGGGGAAGATAGATCGCCTTGCTCTTGTCCAGGTCGTAGTTGAACGGGTTGGGTCTCTCTAGTTCGCAGACCTTCTCGCATTCCCCGCACACCGTGCACTTCTCGTTCACGAACCGGGGCGACTGCCGGACAGCCACCGTGTAATCACCGTCGCTCCCCGAGATCGATTTCACTTCCGCCATTGTGAAGAAACGAATCCTCGGGTTCGAACGGATGCGCTTGAAATTGATCTCCAGCCCGCACGAGGGCGGGCAGAGCTTGGGAAAGTAGTGAGTCATGGCGGCGACGCGCCCGCCGAGATAGGATTCTTTTTCGATGAGGACGACCTCATGCCCCGTCTCGGCCGCTTCGAGAGCGACTGTAATCCCGGCGATTCCGCCCCCGACAACACAGATATTCGCGGTCAGATTTTCCATCTGCATCTCCAGGCTTTATGAGTCCTTCGGGGCCGCGGCCCCGTCCGACGAATCCCCCCGGTTCGCACTCCCGTCCGCCGGCGCCACCGCTTCACTCACTTTTTCACTTCCCTTGACGTAAGCGAGGGCCAGGGTGCGGTAGAACATGTGAGCAAACTTGGAATAGGGCGCATACCAGAGAAGGAAGAAAACGAGAGCGATATGAATGAAATATATAATGTAAGCAAACTCGTAGGGGCCGGCCTGCCGGCAGACCTGAACCAGGACCCCGGTCAGGGACACACCGAACAGCACGAGCAGAAAGAGCCAGTCCGTGTACTTGTCGGCACCCGCTTTTTCCCTGTCTGCGATCTTTCTAAACATCAGTGCGAGACAGCCCACCACAAGGGCCGCAGAGCTCAGGTTTCCGAGTATCTTGATCGGGTGGAACAAAGGGATCGGCGGGTTGTGGCCCAGCACCATCATGTCGAACACGGCCAGCCCCGCGGTGGCCATGGCGCCGAAAAATCCGTAAAAAACGAGAAGGTGAGCCCAGGACCGGGATGAGTTTGCCTCGCATTTCCGGAACTTGCCGTGGGAGAGGATCTCCATCACGGTTTGAATCATGCTGGGGATGAATCCCTGCCCCCCGCCCGCCGTGCTCTTCAATCCCTTCCAGAATTTGACCAGGCCGAGCGCGGCCAAGGCGAAGATGAATACGTTGCCCCCGATGAAGAGCATTTCGAGAAGGCCGTGGGGAAGGAAGTTCGCAAAATATCCTCCCGAAGGGTGCAACCCCGTGGGGGGAGGATTGGTGAAACCGATTCCTTCGTTGGGCAAGATGATCCCGAGCAGCACGAGAACGGGCACGAGCATGAGGAAGGGAAGCGCGGCCGGGCTGGCAAGGGCTCGGCCCATGAACGACGGGAAGGCGAAGCTGCGAAAGACGCCGCTCCGGACCGCGGCGAGCACGTCGCCGGGTTTTGCACCCCTCGGGCAATGGGCCGTGCAGTCGTTGCACTGGTGGCAGAGCCAGACATGGGGATCGGACATGAGCCTTTCCTTGAGTCCCCACTGGGCCCAGATCATTTCCTTCCGCGGGAAAACCGCTCCGTTTTGGGAGAGATCGCAAACCACCGAGCACATGGCGCACTGATAGCACTTTTTCAAGGAGTCGCCCCCGGCCCGCCGGAGCTCTTTGATAAAAGCACTGTCAGGTTCGAGCTTGACGCGCCGGTTCATTTCTTTGCCTCCCGAGCCTTTTTGCCCCTCGGCTCCCTGTCGATCACTTCCAGGGTTTTTTCGCCGAAGAGACTGAAACGGAGCCAGCGGAACGCGAAAAGAAGGAGCTCTTCGTCGTCATTTCCGAGCTTCTCTCGAAGCTCGTCTTCGATCTTGAAACGTTCGAGAAACGAGGAGTTGAACAGAAGGTCCCGGAACCTGTCCAGGTTGTAGCAGGCGATGTAGAACATCTCCATCGCTTCGGGCGACAATTGCTTTTCGCTCGAAAAGGAGTCGTGAAGAGTCAGCTCCTTGAAAAGGCGCCCCATTTCGTCGTACGCGGGAACGCCTTGGTTTTTCATCCATTCTTCGACGGTCCACTCCCGGTCCTCCTTGAATCCGAGACAGCCCTCTTCCTTCATCAGGAAGAAGAACTCCTCTTTTTTTCCGTCGCTTCCGGGAAGGGACTTACATTTTGCAGTGCATTCGTCTTTCGGAGAGGCGGATTTCTCCCCCTCTTTCGGGGAGGCGAGTCCCACGGGATACATGCGGCATGCCCAGGGACGGTCTTCATAAATAGTGCACCCCTTTTCCTTGTCCACGAAGTGGCAGATCTTCTCTTCGTCGTCGGTCAGCTTCAGGACGAGAACGGGGTATTTCAGGTTTTTTTCAACGGGAAGGATGGTGTATCTGTCCAGAAAATCCTGGGAAGTGATCCCGAGGCGGTTCTTCATCCGCAGGACATCGTAGGGTGTGAGGAAGATGTTGACATCGGAGCAGCAGCTGTTGAAACAATCGAGAGCGCCGTGGCAGGCGAAGCGGAACTTGTCCCCCCGCGACATGCGCGGGTAGTCGTTGAGAATCGCTTTTTTCAGTCTCTCGACAGTTTTGTTTTTGTCGCTCATTTTTCCCCCTGTTCCTCCCCGGTCTCTCCCTTGTTGATGATGAGGTGGCGAAGCGCATCGTCCGACCAGACGGGAAGAGGCCCTTTCGAGCCCGTGGCCGGGTCGAAGCGAAATCTATAGGAAACGGTCGCGGCGTACTTGTCCCTCATGTGCTTCCAGCCGTTCTTGTAATAAGAACATTCGTTGTTGAAACAGACGAGCTGGAAGCCTTCACCCCAGGATGTGCCGTCGGGATTGGCCCATTTCAGGAGCTCTTCGTTACAGTAGGGACATCGATCCGGATTGCTCTTCGGCACGGCCTGTTCTCCACCTTTTACGCCGCCAGATCTCCGTACCGGACAATAGCCCGGTTAGAGAACGAAGGTCAGCAGGCGTCTCGCGGCGCCTGCTGACCTCGAGGTTGTTAATGAACCATTGTTGAACCGCTCATCTTCATGAGCCGGTTAAACACCCTATTGCAGGTTCAGGCTGTAAATGGGCTTCTTGAATACGCTCCACTCGCCGCCTTCGTACTTGCAGTTGACGAAGCATTTCCAATTCTCTTCGTCGAGGGAGGGATAATCGGCGCGGAAGTAGTAACCGGGCCAACGCGACTCCTCGCGGAAGTAGATCGTCTTGAGGTGAGCCTCGGCCTGCCACATGCGGTGGACGCTTTCCCAGCAGCGCATCAGTTCATGGAGGTCCTTGGCCGCCAGATGCTCCGAATCTTCCTTGAGGTAATCGAGAAGTTCCTGACCACGCTCCAGGAGATACTTGTTGGTAGTGAACTGTGCGGAGACGCCGCCGGCGTACTCGTCCATGATCTTCTGGAGACGGAACTGGAACTGCCTCGGGGAGATGTATTCCGGGTTGACCGTCGGATCGGTCGACTTGTCCTGGTTCTCGGCATAGAGGTCGAGAGGCTTCAGGATCTTGGTCTTGAGGTCCTCGACGAGCTTCATGTCCACGCTGGGCTGTGTGTTGTTGTCCATGACGTAGGCGACGGCGGACTTGGCCGCGATGCGTCCCTCGGCGTGGGAACCGGACGAAAACTTGTGGCTCGAAGCACCGGAAGCGTCACCGGCGCAGAAGAGACCGGGCGCGGTCGACATATGGGCGTATCCCCAGAAGTAGTCACCCTTGGTCTCGTCGGTCTGCAGATCCTCGGGACCGCTGAGCCAGGCACCGGACGCACCGGAGTGGGAACCGATGAAATAAGGCTCGCAGGCCGCGATCTCGGAAGGTCTCTCCTCGGGCTCCACGTTGGTGGCGGCCCAGAGATGCGCCTGGGAGATCGTCATGTCGAGGAAGTCTTCCCAAGCCTCGTTATCGAGCTCTTTCTTCTTCTTCTTATAGGCCTTGGGATCGTCCTTGTACTCATCGGCGATCCGTTGAAGGGCTTCCTCGGTCCGCATGTAGATCGGGCCCTTTCCTTCCATGACATCGAGCATGCCGAGCCAGTTGCGGAGGTTCGCCGGAATCGGCTTCACCTTGCCGTAGAGACCCCATTTTTCGAGCTCGTCGGTCCGTTCCTGCATGTAGTTGCCGCCGAAAGCATTGGTGGCGCGGGACTTGAAGAGCAAGAACCAGGCACCCACAGGGCCGTAGGCATCTTTGAACCGGATCGGGATGAAGCGAACTTCCTGGCAGGTCATCTCGGCGCCGGCCTTGAGAGTGAAGTAGGCCGAGGAGCCGGAGTTGAACGGCGGATACCAGGAGCGGCCGAGACCCTCGCCCGTGGAACGCGGACGGAAGACGTGGACGGCGCCGCCCATGGCGCAGAGCACGGCCTTGGCCTTGAAGACATAGAACTTGTCGTCGCGGGTGCTGAAACCGACCGCACCGGCGACCTTGTCACCGTCCATGAGAGGCTCGGTGATGTAGACACGCTCGTAATACTCGTGTCCGTTTTCGGTCAAGGCGTTCTTGGCGGCCTCGGCAACGACGATCTTGTAAGACTCACCGTTGATCATGAGCTGCCAGCGTCCCTCGTGGACGTACTTGCCTTCGTCATCCTTCCAAATGGGGAGACCCCACTTTTCGAAGAGATGAACCGTGCCGTCCACGTGACGTGCGATGCTGGCAACCAGGTCTTCACGGGTCACACCCATGAGGTCGTTGCGCACATAGTCGACATAGTCTTTGACGGTGTTTTCGCCGTCCTTGAGGCCGACGTACTGGTTGATGGCCGACAGGCCCATAGCCACGGCGCCGGAGCGGTCCATGGCGGCCTTGTCGACGAGAGTGACTTTCAGGCCGTTCTTCTTGGCCCAGTAAGAGGCTTCCACAGCAGCGCCGCAGGCTGCCATACCGCCACCTACGATAAGCAGGTCAGTGGTGACCTCGACTGTTTCAAAATTAGCCACGATATCGTTCCTCCATATCTAAGATATTTGTTTTTTGCAGTTTGACTCAAACACAACGAATCCTTACTTCAAGGTCCAGACAGCGTCCATACCGAGGGAAGCGGGTTCGGAAAAGAGAGCGGAATCCTTGAGATCTTCCGTTCCGGTCTCCCACCCGCCGGAAGGAACGGCCTTGCCTTCTTCAGTCGTCCTGATAGGGAACTTGAACCGTTTCAGAGATCCGTTGCGGAACTTGACGGTCCACATGATGGAGTCGGAACTGCGGAGAGGCGTGACGGCGGCTCCCATGGGAATGAAGTCCGCGTAGCCTCTGACCTCCATGGCCTGAACAGGGCAAATCTTGACGCAGCACTGGCACTCCCAACACGTGTCGGGCTCCTGGTTGTACGCCTTCATTGTGTCCTTGTCCAAGACCATCAGGTCGTTGGGGCAAATGTACTGGCAGGCAGTTTTGTCCAGCGCCTTGCACCCGTCACACTTTTCGGGAATCACATAACTGGGCATTCAATTCCTCCTTATTAAGAGTCTGGTGTGAAGCGGCTTTCGGCCGCCCCACCACGAACTAAAATGGATACACTCCAATTCACTTCCAAATAACGAATCACTTGATCTATCCTATTTCTTGTCACCATCGCCTGTGGCGGCGCGGTGCAGTTTGACTTCGACCTTTTCTTCCAGGTTGTCGTAATACTCCTTGAGCACGGCGATTACCTCGGGCTTGGAAAATTCCTTGGGCACCGGCTTCCCTTCGCTCATCAGCTTGCGCAGCATCGTTCCGGAGAGGAGGAGCCTGGAGCCGCCCTTGTATTCGCCGTTTTCGTTGATCTCGGCCTTGCTTTCGTGGGGGCAGGTCTTCATCGATGCCATGGTGCCGCAGTCGTAGCAGTAGAAAGTCCAATCCATGGCGAGAGGCTTCAGCTCGAGGGCGTCCTTTGGGATCTGGTGGAATATCTTCTGCGCGTCGAAGGGGCCGTAATAGTCGCCCACGCCGGCATGGTCGCGGCCCACGATGAGGTGGCTGCAACCGTAGTTCTGGCGGAACACGGCGTGGAGAAGCGCTTCGCGGGGACCGGCATAGCGCATTTCCATCGGGTATCCGCCCTGAAGGACGCGCTCGCTGCGGAAGTAGTTGTCCACGAGAGCGTCGATGGCTCTGACACGGACTTCGGCCGGAATATCACCGGGTTTCAGTTTGCCCACGAGCTGGTGGATATAGACGCCGTCACAGACCTCGACGGCGACCCAGGCGAGGTAAGCATGGGAGTTGTGCATGGGATTGCGAAGCTGCAAAGCGGCGACGGTGTCCCAGCCCCGTTCCTCGAAAATCTTCCTCGCATCGGCCGGGCGCTGGTAGATCTCCTTGAATTCTTCGGGATAGAAGCTTTCGGAAAGAACCTTCACCGGGCCGGCCAGGTTGATCTCCTTCTGAGACATGACCTTGGCGACACCCGGGTGCTCCGTATCGGTCGTGGTGAACACGCACTGGCATTCGTGTTCTTTGTCGATCGTATACTTCTCGGTCACCTGCATCGTGGCGATCAGTTCATCGTTCTCCTCGTCCCACAGAGTCACCTCGCCGTTGTCCGGGATCGAGCCGGCTGTTTCCTTGTCGGTGGAGAGCGTGATCGGGATGGGCCAGAAGAGGCCGTTGGCCATCTTCATATCGTCGCACACACCTTTCCAATCGGCTTTTCCCATAAAGCCGTCGAGAGGGGTGAAAGCGCCGATACCCATCATGATGCAGTCGCTCGTTTCACGAGACGTCATCATGACCTTGGGAAGGGTTTTGGCTTTTTCCAGCTCCGCGTTGAGCGCGTCGCCTTCCAGAAGCAGAGGTTTCAGCACTCCGCCGCCGTGTGGATTGACAAGTTTTGTTTCAGCCATGGGTTCATCCTTTTTCTTGAGACATCAGTTTTTTCAATAAGTCGATAATGGGACAGTATGAATAAAAAAGAGAAATCAAAGGGATGGCAAGAGAAAAAGGACCGGAACGAGAGTCAAGGAAAGCTCTGTTTTTGGCATGCCGAAAATTTACGCATAACCCTCGGTTATTAAATGCGTTATAAATATTTTGTTATTTTGATATTAAGTCGCCCGATACGATATTAGTTATTTTCATAACACATGCTGGGCCGACAGGGACCCTGCGGAGTAGGGTGTTTATAATATACTGAAAAATATGGCGTTACATACCACATCAAGGCAAACCACAGAAAGTGGTGGTTTTTGATATTAAAACCAATCCAGGCCAAATCTTTTGATTCATACTTCCTCGGGAAAGGAAATCCTGGTTAAACCGTTTCATAATATTCTAAATATTATATGTGTTACGCTCATCGTATAAATATTTATATATAATTAGGCCTCAACGTTGTATGAGATGTTTTCGTGTCTCATCGAGCGATTTTTGAAGAAGAGGATCCTTTTCCAATGCGCAGGCAGCATCGAGATATAACACCCCTTTTTCGTGCTCTCCCGCCAGCATCAACAAGCGTCCGAGGTTGAAAAGTGAGGGAACATGTTCCGGGTCCCTCTGAAGAGCATGACCATAAGCTTCCCTAGCTTTTGTCGTTTTCCCTTCTTCTTCAAGGAGAATTCCCTTGTTGAAAAAAGGTTCAGCCATTTCGGGATCGAGAAGAGCGGCCTTCTCGTAAAGATCAAACGCTTCTTTCTTCCTGTTGGTTTCGGCGCGAAGATTTCCCAAGAGGACCAGGGAGCGCGCGTCTTGAACGACTTCGGGTGAGACGGAATCGATCAATGTAACCGCTTTCTCGATAAATCCGGCTTGGTATAAAAGCTCGGCCAGATGAAGCCGGGCATTCTCTTCATCCGGGTCAATCGCCAGGCATTGCCTCAGAGCGGCTTCAGCTTCCTGTTCGAGGCCGGCGGCCATGAGCGCCTGCCCTCTTTTCAGTAATAGAGTCGGATTCTCCGGGCAGAGCAAAGCGGCTTTTTCCAGGAAACGGGCCGCTGCAGCAGGCTGGCCTTTCATCAGCGAAATGCGGGCGGCGGCTTCGAGACAGGCTGAACGCCCTCTTTCATCTCCAGTCCATGAAGTGAGAAGGTCGAGAGCCGCTCCTGTTTCGCCTTCTATAAAGAGGCGTTCCGCTCCGGCGATCGCGGTTCCTGCCGGAACTGCGGTTCCTGCCGGAACTGCGGTTCCTGCCGGAACTGCGGTTCCTGCCGGAACCGAAGACGAACCGTTCCCCTGATCCGGGGACGAGCAGCCCGCCGCCATTGCCAAAATAATGCAAGGGGCCGCGGCGCACAGCCGCCGCAAAACATGCAACGATCCCTTGTTCATTCTACTTATCTTCTTCCAGCTTGAATTTCGATTTGTTTTTCTTCCACCACCCTTTCCAGGCATTCCTATCCCGGTCGAAATCCTGGTCCGTCAGCTTTCGGAGCGATTTCACCAGCTGGGGCATGATCTGACGCATGGCGCCGCGGCCGGCTATGTAAAGCATGTCGATCAAGGCGTCAACCGACTTCTTGGACCGGATCCGACCCAGAGCGTCGATCTTGGCTTGAGCGATCTTGATCCCCGTTCCAGTCTCCTTCTGGTTCCAGAAATCTTTCGACAGAAAAGGAACGGCTTTCGGATCGCCCATATCGCCAAGCGCCTCGATGATGGCGAGATAGACCCTCTGGTTCCGGTCGTTCGGCTTCAGGGCTTTCGTGAGACTGCCCAACTCTTTGCGGCATCCCATCCGGCCCAGCGCTTTTGCCGCCTCTTCCCGAACGTGGAGATCCTTGTCCTTCAGTCCCTTTTTTGCGATCGCGGCAGCGGCCAGCTCGTGACCCGTTTCCATGAGGTTCTGCATGGCGCCGAGTTTTTGAGGAGACGACCATTTCGAGTAGTTTTTCTCATACTCCTTGACCAGCGCCTTGACCATCTCGACGTCGACCAATGCCTTTCCGGCTTCCTTCCCATTGATCGTCTCGTACTCGAACCCGAATTCCAGCTCGGCTTTCCCCGTATTCACGGTCAACAAAGTGGGTAATACAAAACCATCGATTTCGCGAAATCCCCCGTAAGAGAACGATCCCTCGCCGCTGGAAGGCTGTCCCGGCAGAGAGACTGTTTTCCCTTCGAACCGAAAAAGACCCTCTTTAACTGCAAACGTGGGGATCACGGTGATTTCCCGGTTTCCATTCCGCCTGTCGATCTGGAGAGCGAGGCGCGTCACCGGATCGAAAAGAGCTCTGATCAAGGGATCGCGATCCTCGGAAAAAACCGTCAAAACGACCCCCTCCTCTCCCCTTTCGAGAGCAAGGCCTTCTTGGTCAAGGCCTGGAAAAGCACATCCCCCCGCGATATCCATCCAGAGGCCGGCCAGGGCGTCGCGGATCATTCTGCGGCCCTGCTTCGGCACTCCTTCGAGCCGGAGATCTTCCCTGTCGGGCGCCTGCCAATCGTAATGGAGAGCGACGTTGTCCTTCAGCCGATCGAACCATGGGCTTCCCGTCGCGTGAAGGGTGGCCGAGAGGCTGAAAGATTCCAATCCGCCGCGATTGGGAAGCATGTATTTCTCGTACACTTCCTCGAGAAAAGCCCGGGCGCCCGTCCGATCCTCGTCCGATCCGGCTTTTTCCTCCCGGGCGACGGCAACCGTCGAAGGCATCAGGAAGGCGAAACAGAAAAGGAACGCCGCTCCGATGAAAGTAAAGTGTCCGGTCATGGCAGTCATTGTTCGATACCCCGCTCTCCGCAACGAGCCGCTTGACGGTCTTGCCGGCCCATGCTCCGGTAATACATTTAACGATTATATGTTATATAGAAAATAAACGGCGTTCCATAAGGGATGTTTCAACATTATGCGTCGATAAACATTATGCGCCGAAAACCGGCATGCCGGCGGCCTCCCGAATCCGCCCTTTCAATAACGGGCCTCTTGATTCCCTTCGAGCCGGACCGTATCAAGGTTCAAGGCCGAGTTGATTTTATCCGCTCCCTTTGCCAAGATACTCGTATATTAATGTAAAAGAATTCATTCGCATTTGGAAAGAAGCCGGTCGACATAAACATCATGAAATACAACCAATACCTTGCCTTTCTGCTCTTTTTGCTCGTTGTGATCCCCGTCTCCTGCAACCGTGAAAGCACCAGACCCAACATCCTCTTGATCACCCTCGATACGACCCGCACGGACCATCTCACCTGTTACGGATACAAAGAGGAAACATCGCCCAACCTGGACACTCTGGCCGAGGAAGGGACTCTTTACAAGAACTGCATTTCCATGACTTCATGGACCCTTCCGAGCCACGCTTCTCTGTTCACGGGGCTCTTTCCCGTCACACACGGCGCGCATTACAACGAAAACGCCAAGCTCTCGTTGAACAACGCCCTCGATGATTCGCCCATTTCAAAGGAATTCAAAGCCAACGGCCTGAGCGAGGATGCACACACCCTTGCCGAGATCCTTGACAGGGCGGGATACACAACAGGCGGCGTGGGGGGCGGTCCATGGCTGGAGCCGATCTTCGGACTGTCCCAGGGTTTCGGCTTCTACAACTGCGACGCCCTTTCCGTGGCGGGAAAGCGGGCCGACGAAATCAACGACCTGGCGATCCCGTTCATCAGGAAAGCCACGGAAAAGGAGAAGCCTTTTTTCCTCTTTTTGAACTATTTCGATCCTCATTTTCCTTACAACCCGCCCAGGAAATATCTCTACAAGTTCTGGAACAAGCGCCTGCACGGCCGGCCCGGGCATGAAGTGGAAGACGCGCTCAGAAAGTACGACGGCGAAATCCTGTTCATGGACGAACACCTGGGCATGGTCTTCAACGAACTGAAGCGGCGCGGCGTCTGGGACGACACGTGGGTCATCGTCACCGCCGACCATGGCGAACAGTTCGCCGAGAAGGGCTACTCGGGCCACGGTTTTTCGCTTTTCGAGCAAACGCTCAGGATTCCGCTGATCATGAAAACCCCCAAGGGTTGGAAACCGATCGGCCATCCCGAAGAGCTGGTTCAGCTCGTCAACATCATGCCCACCATCCTGGAGCGTCTCGATATCGACCCGGCGGGACCCATGGATGCCCGGCCCATGGGCCGGGGAACGGACTTTGCCGTGGCCGAGCTTTACAAGAATGTGGGCAACGTGAAGTTCAGCGCTCAAGGGCACGGGGCCCGCTACGACAGGAACCTGAAAGCCCTTTACCAGGGCGAGTACAAGCTGATCTGTTCCACAAAAGAAAATGACGAGGATGCCGGGTTGTTCCACCCGGAAACCGATCCTCTTGAAATGCACGATCTCACCTTGGAACATCCAGACAAGGCCGAAAGCCTGCTCGAAACGCTCGCCCGTTGGAAAGATTCGCTGAGCCCCCCGCTCGATCCGAGGGTGATCGAAGAAGTGGACGCAGAAACGGAAGAACTGCTGAAAGGATTGGGGTATTGATGGCAAAAATCCCCTTTCCAGAGGTTGCGGCGGCGGCGATCGTTGTCTTCGGCATGGTCTTGTGTCTGTCAAGTCTCGGCGCGACCTCTCCCACTTATGACGAACCGAACTACATTAACGCGGCCATCCACCTGACCGACACGTTCGAGTTCGACCGGCAGAACACGATTCTCCATCCGCCCCTCACATTCTTTTTGAACGGACTGCTCCTCAAGTGGGCGCCCGGCGGAGATTTCGAATCCGATCTGTCAACGATCCGGATCGTGAATTTTCTCCTTTTTTTCACAGCCACCGCCGTGATCGTCTGGATCTGGGCGCGCAAACTTTTCGGCCGGGGGGCCGCGCTTGCGGCTCTCTTTCTCTTCTGCTTCTGTCCCGTGGTGATGGCCCACGCGAGGCTTGCCACGACCGACATGGCGGCCTGCTGCACCTTCTTCGCTTCCTTTTACTGTCTCTGGCGCTTCTTCGAAAGCCCGACTCTCTTCCGCGCCGTTGGGACGGGCCTCGTTCTCGGCCTCGCCCTTCTGGCCAAATACTCCACCGTTCTCATCGTTCCGATCTCGCTCCTTCTTTTCGCCGCCGCAGCGGCCGGCGGCAAGACGGTCGGGGGAAAAAAAGCGCCCTTCCGCCCCGGCAGGGCGTTCGTCCTTCTCGCCTGCGCTTATACGGCAGCTCTTCTCGTTCTCCTGAGCGCGTACGGCTTCAGCGGCGCTTTCCAGCCGCTCGGATCGCGATCGTTCCAGAGCGGTTTTTTCCAGGGGCTTGCCGCCATCCCCGTGATCAATGCCGTTCCCATTCCGCTCCCCTGGCCCTATCTTCAAGGGCTGGACTTTCAGAAACAAATCACCGAGATGGGTTTCACGTCGTTCCTGCTCGGCGAGAAATATTACAGCGGTGTCTGGTACTACTTTCCGATCTGCTTTCTGTTCAAGATGCCCATTCCTTTTCTCCTGCTCCTCGCCGCCGGAACATGGCGGCTTCTCCGTTTCAGGCCGGATTCATCATATGGCCGGCTCTTTCTGGCTGTGCCGCCCCTTCTCTTCTTTCTCTACCTCGTCTGGCCCAACACGTCCAACGCCGGGTTCCGGTACGCCATGCCCGTTATTCCCTTCGCCGCCGTCATCGCCGGAGGCGCCGTCATCGCCGGAGGCGCCGTCGCACGGGGCGCTGCAGAACCGCAAGCCAACGGTTCGGGAAAATCAAAGACAGCCTTCCGGTGGAAAAGGTGGGTTCCCGCCGGCCTCTGTCTCTGGATGCTGGCCGGTGTTCTTTTCATTCATCCCCATTACCTCGCTTATCACAACGAAGCCGCCGGGGGCCCCGGCCGGGCCTGGCGCATCATGGCGGGGTCGGATCTCGACTGGGGGCAGGACAGCGGCGCGGCGCGCGAATACTGGAACACCCTATCGAAAGGGGAAAAAGCTTGGTTCAACCCCGGCCTGCTGCCGGTGACGGGCCGCATCCTGATCGACGCCAACACTCTCAACGACTGCCTCAGCGCACGGGACACCCGCCGCTGGCTGAGACGGTTCGAGCCGGACGGCAACATCGGTTATACATGGCTGACCTATTACGTGAAGCTCGATGCTTTTCGAAAGCCCGCCGAAACCGACAAGCGGGATCGGGAAGCCTGCTTCTCTTATGCCGCCGCTCTTCTTTCCGAAAAAAAATACGCCGACTGCCGCAAGGAGCTCGACCGCGGTCTCCGCATGGCGCCGGCCGACGGACGGCTTCTCTATCTGGACGGCCTCTTCTACCTGCGGAACGGTGAAAAGAAAAAAGCGATCCGTTCTTTCATCAACGCCGTGGAAGCCGATCCCGGGCTCCTCGAAGCATACGAACCCCTTCTCTTTCTGCTGGTCCGGGCGGGCCGCTTCGAGGAAGAGGCCCGGGTGAGGCGCGCCATGACGGAAGCCGAAATCAGGCTCAGCCACGCGGCCGGGATCCCGGCGGAGACCGAGTCCATTCATATCAGAGCCGCCGCAGGCAGCGCCTCTGTTAACGACCTTCTGATTCTTTCCGTGCTGGAATGGTTCCGGGGGCGCACATCGGAAAGCATCGGCCACGCGCGGGCCGCCGTTAAAATGGATCCCCACAACACGCAGGCTCTCGGGAATCTCCTTTTTCTTTTGACGGAAAACGCCGATCCTCAGGCCGAAGCCTGTACCCAGGCCGAAGCCTGTACCCAGGCCGAGGCACGGGAACTGGCCGAAAAAATCAATGCCCTGAACGGAACGGCGAAGGCCCATTCAACGCCGGTCATGCTCGCCAATCGTTCCAGAATCGTTTTCGGCCCCGTTCTCACATTCGTCCCACCCACGGCGGCTCAGGTGGAGGCGCTCTTCATGACAAGCAGCGGGTCCGCTCCCGCGAGGGACGAAATCGCGGGCATCGCGGGGCGGCTCCTCCGCGAAAGACATCTCCCCGACGCTCACAGACTTCTCCTGAAAGCTCGGGAACTGTATCCTGATGACGAGGAGATCGCCCGGATGCAATCATTCATGGACTGGCAGGAAAAGAGCTTTTAACCGAGGAACGGTAATGCGGGGCAGCGACCTGATCCGGAAGATCGACAAGCTCCTGAAAGAACGAAATCCCTTCGCGCTGGCAAAGGTCGCGCGGACCGGCGCGGGCTCGGGGCTTTCCCCCGGCGATTCGTGGATCATCCTTCCCGACGGCCGAACAGAGGGGCCGAAAACGGGCGAAGCGCTGGGCCGGTTTCTCTCCCACCACGGACAAGAAACCTGTGCGGCCCAGGAAACGCGCCTTGTCGCTTTTTCGGATTCCGGGAAGGAGACGGAGATCTTTTTCGAAGCCATGTTGTCTCCCGACAGGTTGATCGTCGTCGGCGCCGGCCACATTGCCGTGCCCCTCGTCGAGATGGCGTCCCTTCTCGGATTCAGGGTGATCGTGATCGACGACCGCGACGACTTCGCCCGGCGGGAACGCTTTCCGAAAGCGCACGATATCGTTGCGGCCCCCTTCGTGGAGGCCATGGAAGGGCTCCCCTGGCCCAGGCCGAAGCCTGTACCCAGGCCGAAGCCTGTACCCAGGTCGAAGCCTGTACCCAGGCCGGCCTCCTCGACATACGTGGTCATCATTACACGGGGCCATCTCTTCGACCGCGAATGCCTCGAGGCCGTGATCAACAGGGAGGCGGCGTATATCGGCATGATCGGAAGCCGCCGCCGCGTCAAAGCCGTTTTCGACCTGCTCGCAGAGAGCGGTGTGTCCCGCGAAAAGCTCGACAAGGTTCACTCCCCCATCGGTCTCGATATCGGCGCCCTGACTCCGGCCGAGATCGCGGCGAGCATCGCGGCCGAGCTCGTTGCCGTCAGGCGGAAAGGGGGATCGGCACACTCTCTCTCTCGGAACAAAAGGACCTGACTCCTTTCGGCTCGGGAGCGCGTCAATGGACGATCATTCACTGTTCAGCGAAATGGCCGGCCGGCTCGATACCGGCACGGCCGTGGCCCTGGCCACCGTCGTGGCCGCAACGGGATCGACGCCTCAAAAACCGGGCGCAAAGATGGCGGTCCTTCCCGACGGCTCGACAATCGGCACGGTCGGCGGAGGCTGTGTCGAAGGAACGGTCAAGAGCGCATGCCTCGAAGCGCTTCTGAAAACAAAGAAAACCCGTCTCATCGAAGCGGAGCTTACCGACGATCCCGGCACGCGGGACGGAGACGTTTGCGGCGGAATCATGACTCTGCTCGTGGAACCCATCTTCCCATGAACGAGCTCAACGAACCGAAGGCTCCCTCTTTCCTGGAAAGGGCCAAATCCGCGCTCGAAGAGCTGGTCGACAAGCACGGCCTTCGGCGCACCGGGGTCTCGGTCGTTATCGAACCGCTCTCGCCCCAAGACGCGATCGGGCGGCCGGACAGACCGGATTTTCCCATTGTCGAAGGGAATGAGATCATGATCGAGGCGCGGTTTCTCGACGGCCGTGGACAGGCTTTCACCGATTCGGCCGGGGCGTTCGCGGGAAGGGTGGACGAGGTGATGAACCTTCCGCTGTCCGCGAACAGAGAGAGGGCGCTGTTCATCGCAACACTCAACGCCCTCCTCAACAATCTCGGGATCATAGAAACAACGCTTCACTGCCTGGACAACGCTCCCGAAGATTGCGCAGCCGAGATCGTGCGCTATATCCGAAGGGAGGGCGCTCTTCGCGACCGGGAGAAGGAGCGCGTCGGCCTCATCGGTTACAACCCGGCCATCGCCGAAGCCCTGGCCGGAGCTTTCGGCGCGAAGAAGGTTTGCGTCACCGACCTCAACAGGAATAATATCGGCGGGATGCGGCAGGGCATGAAAATCCTGGACGGCCGCACCCAAACGGAGCGCTTGATCCGAAGGTCCGACGCGATCCTTGTCACGGGCACGACGCTGGTAAACGGAACCTTCGACTCCATATGGGCCGGGATCGAAAAAGAGAAGAAAAAGGGGCTCGTTTTCGGCGTCACCGCTTCGGGCGTCTGCGCCCTGACCGGTTTGAAATGGATATGTCCCCGCGGCAGGAATCCCCGGGCGTGAACGATCGCCCCACGACGTTCTCGAAGACCGGCGGCCCGCGGTTCGGGTGTATGAGATTACAAGGAGCTTTCTCATGTTCGAACAGATATCCGCTTGCCTCGCTATTGCCTGCCCGCTCGTTCTCATCCTGTTTTCATCGTGCGCGGGCATCCCGGACTTCGAGGAGACCAAGGAGCTCCTTGGAGAGCACACGGAGCTCGTCATCCTCCGGGACACTGAAGGAGGCGGACAGGTGCTCGTCGCGCCCGGCTACGCGGCGCGCGTGATGGTTTCCACATGGGGCGGCGGCGACGCCCCCCGTCTCGGCTGGGTCAACGAGGACGTTGTCACAGGCGATTCGGTCAATCCCGCTTTCGTGAATTACGGCGGCGCCGACCGTCTCTGGCTCTCTCCCGAAGGGGGGCAGTTCGCGCTCTTCTTCAAGAAAGGCGATCCTTTCGATCTCGATCACTGGCAAACCCCGGCCGCGTTTAACAACGAGCCGTACGACATTCTCGAACAGGATGCCGAGAGCGTGCTCATGGCCCGCGACATGGAGCTCGAGAACTACTCGGGAACCCCCTTCGCCTTCCGTGTGGAAAGAGAAGTTCGCCTTGTCAAGCGCCGCGACCTTGCTTCCCGTTACAAAGCGAATGTCCCGGACAGCGTCCGTTTCGTCGGGTTCGCCACGGGAAACAGGCTGATCAACAAGTCGACAAGCAAGATGACCAAAAAGACCGGCCTCGTGTCCATCTGGATCCTCGGCCAGTTCGACGCGTCGCCGCGCACGTGGACATTTTTGCCGTTCAAGAGCGACGGGGAGGGGGGAACCGGCGCCTATGTAAAGGACGACTATTTCGGAAAAGTTCCGCCCGAACGACTCGTTGTGGACCGGGGCGCGAGCTGCGCCTTCTTCAAGTGCGACGGAAGCCGGCGCACCAAGGTCGGCCTCTCGCGGACCAGAACGCGAAACATGGCGGGCAGCATGGATTTCGACCGCAACATTCTCACCATCGTCTCCTTCAACCTTCCGAGAAGGAACGATTACGCCGACAACTCGTGGAAGATCCAGGCCGATCCGTTCGGCGGCGACGTGATCAACAGCTATAACAACGGCCTCGAGAACGAAGAGGGCGCCGTGGCCGAGAGCTTCTACGAGCTGGAAACCCTCTCGCCCGTGAAACCGCTCTGGCCCGGCAACGAGCTCGAGCACGTGAGCACGACGCTTCACTTCGGCGGAACACTCGAAGAGCTCAACGCGATCAGCCGCGAGCTCCTCGGAGTCGATCTGAACCGGGCGAAGCTGAAATAGGGAGATAAAAATGGCGCTCCAATCGGTCAACCCGTCCACGGGAGAGAGAATCGAGAGCTTCGAGGAACACTCGCCCGGGCAGATCGACGAACTCGTGTCCGCTTCGGACCGGGCGTGGCGATCGTGGAGGGAAAAGCCTTTCAAAGAAAAGGCCCCCCTCATGAAAAAGGCGGCTCAGGTCCTGCGCACCGACAGGGACAGGTACGCAAAAACGATCTCCCTCGAAATGGGCAAGGCGATCGGTGAATCGCGGGCCGAGGTCGAAAAATGCGCCTGGGTCTGCGACTATTACGCCGACGGGGCCGAGAAGATTCTCGAAAAAGAAGTCATCGAAGCCGGGTACGCCAAGTCGTACGTCCGCTTCGATCCGATCGGGCCGGTCCTGGCCGTCATGCCGTGGAACTTCCCCTTCTGGCAGGTCTTTCGTTTTGCAGCACCGGCGCTCATGGCCGGAAACACGGGCCTGCTCAAGCACGCGTCCAACGTGATGCGCTGCGCTCTGCAGATCGAAGAGGTCTTCGCCGAAGCCGGCTTTCCCGAGAACGCGTTCACCACGCTCCTCATCCCTTCCGGCCCGGTGGCGGCCGTGATCAAAAGCCCGCTCGTCAAGGCCGTCACCCTCACGGGAAGCGAGCCCGCCGGGAGCCAGGTCGCGGGGCAGGCGGGCAAGGCGCTGAAGAAGAGCGTTCTCGAGCTCGGGGGCAGCGACCCCTTCATCGTTCTGAAGGACGCGGACCTTAAGAAGAGCGCCGCCCTCGGCGCCTCCGCCCGGCTCATGAACTGCGGACAGAGCTGCATCGCGGCCAAGCGCTTCATCGTGGAGAAGGACGTGCTCGGCGAATTCGTCGCCCTTTTCACAAAAGAATTCGAAGCGAAAAATGTGGGAGACCCGCTCGACGACACCACCGACATCGGCCCCATGGCGCGCGAGGACCTCCTTGCCGAGCTCGACGAGCAAGTGCAAAAATCGATCGCAGCCGGAGCGGAAGCCGCGGCCGGCGGACGGCGCCTCGACCGGAAGGGCGCCTTCTACGCCCCCACGATCGTGACAAAAGTGCGAAAAGGAATGCCGGCCTTCGACGAAGAGATGTTCGGGCCCGTGGCGGCCGTGATCGAGGCCGACGACGAGGACCATGCCGTGGAGCTCGCCAATGATTCCGATTTCGGACTCGGCGCGAGCGTCTGGACCCGCGACATCGCGAAAGCCGAAGCCCTGGCCGCCCGGATCGAGTCGGGCGCCGTCTTCATCAACGACTTTGTCAAGTCGGACCCCCGCCTTCCTTTCGGCGGGGTGAAGAAATCGGGGTACGGCCGGGAGCTTTCACACTATGGAATCAAGGAGTTCGTCAACATCAAGACAGTCGTTGTTTCGTAAATCCTTGCGCGAAATCGACTCTGAAAAAGGATCAAAAATGAAACCATTCCCAGTGATCGTCATTTTCATTTCTGTTCTCCTCTTGCCGGGCTGCATTTTCGGCAACGACTTGAACCTCTATCCTTTCATGGATCGAACCGTCCCTCTTCAGGAATTCACCCTCCAAGGGGACGGCGACTCAAAGATCGCCATCGTTCCCGTCACCGGAATCCTCACCCACAAATCGGAAGAGACCTTCACCGGCACGACCCCGAGCCCGGTGCAGGAGGTCGTTTCCCGGCTCAACGTGATCGCCCGGGATTCGGATGTTCGGGCCGTGATCCTCCAGATCGACAGCCCCGGCGGATCGGTCACGGCGAGCGACATTCTCTATAACGAGGTCGCGGAGTTCAAAAAGAGGACGGGCGTCAAGGTCGTGGCCGCCATGATGGACCTGGCCGCTTCGGGCGGATACTACACGGCACTGGCCGCCGACACCATCGTGGCCCATCCCACGACGATCACGGGCTCCATCGGCGTGGTCCTGCTCCGCGCCAACGTCTCCGGCCTGATGGACAAGATCGGAGCGAAAGTGGAAGTATCGAAATCGGGCGATCACAAGGACATGGGATCTCCCTTCCGCGAGGCCACCGACGAAGACAGGAAGCTTTTCCAGGAGATGATCGACCGGCTCCACGGCCGTTTCGTGAAGCTCGTGGCCCAGAATCGCGGCTTGACCGAGAAGCGCGCCGGAGAGATTTCCGACGGCCGGATCTACACGGCGGAACAGGCCCTGCGGCTCGGGCTGATCGACAGGATCGGCTACCTGCCCGACGCCGTCGCCGCCGCAAAGGAGGCGGCCGGTCTTCCCGACGATGCGCGCCTCATCGTCTACCGACGCAGCGAACACGCCGACGACAACCCGTACAACGTCTCCGCCGGCAGCGGGGCGGGATCTCCGAAGCTGATCGACCTCGGCCTCGACCGGGTTCTCCCGCCGGTGCGGAGCGGCTTCTATTATCTCTGGCTGCCGTAATGGAACCTCGTTACCGCAACCCTCTCTTTCGCCCGCCCTCAGAGGCGTCGAGCCTGCTGATCCAGGCGACTTTCGGGTGCCCCCACAACGCCTGCACCTTCTGCGGCATGTACAAGAAATCGAAATTCAAGGCGCGGCCCATCGACGACGTGCTCGAAGACATTGACGGCGCGGCCGAGCTGTACGGCGATCGCGTCAAGACGATCTTCCTCCCCGACGGAAACACGATCGTTCTCTCAACAAAGAAGCTGCTCGCCATCCTGGACAGAATTGCGCTCCGTTTTCCCAAGCTGCGCCGCGTCACCACCTACGGCGGTGCGAAGTTCGTGCTCAAGAAAAGCCCCGGCGACCTGAAGAAGCTCCGGGCCGCGGGCCTGAAGCGGATTCACATGGGCATGGAATCGGGCGACCCCGTCACCCTCGAGCGGATGAAGAAGGAAACATCTCCCGAGGACATCATCGAGGCCGGAAAGCGCGTCCGCGACGCCGGGATCGAGCTGTCCGAATACTATCTCGTAGGGCTTGGAGGCGTCAATCGCTTGAAGAGCCACGCCCGCGGGTCGGCGCGCGTTCTTTCGGCCATCGAGCCCGATTTCGTCAGGCTCCGCACCCTCGTGGCCGTTCCGGGCACGCCGCTGGGCGACGACATCCTCGCGGGGCGTTTCAAGCTGCCCGGCCCCCTCGATTGTTTCCGCGAGCTCCGCATCTTGGTGGAGAACCTCGACTGCAGGACAAAGATCCTGTCCGACCACATATCGAACTGGGCCGACCTGAACGGCCGCCTTCCCCGAGACAGGCAAGATCTTCTCGCCGCCCTCGACGAATGCCTCGAAATGGACGAGGAAGACTTCAAGGACCAAACCCCCTGGTACATGCTGTAGGGAAATAGGCGCGTGGGCTACTCGGCATAGGGTTTGATCAGGGACCCGCTCACTGTCAGCAGCTTCATGAGCCTGGGATGGACGTAGATTTTTTCCCGGCCGATCTTCCGCTCCACGAGGACATCGATTTCGACGAGCATTTTCAGGTAGCGCGAGGCAGCCTGCCGTTTTGCCACTCCGGCCTCGACGAGATTCGCGATGCGGCAGTAGGGTTGCACGAAGATCTGGTCGACCAGCTCCCGGCTGTAGATCTTCGG
Organism: uncultured Phycisphaerales bacterium; assembly: GCA_964633825.1. GTDB lineage: Bacteria > Planctomycetota > B15-G4 > B15-G4 > CAYZWU01 > CAZWHE01. The sequence goes on from CAZWHE010000008.1 coordinate 46,774, forward strand.
CAAGCGGCGCCTGACATGGTCGATGGTGATCTCGGCCAGCTCTCGAATCGCCGCGATTTTCGCCGTCGTCCATGTCGCTGTTTCACGAACCGCTTCGAGCATGTAGAGCAGCCAGGGCTCCCAGGTTCCTTCACGTGTGACATCGAGCAGGAGTGCGTAGTACTCATTCTTCTTGTTGATGATATACCGGCTCAGATAGAGGATGGGCTGGTTCAGCAGGCCCTGCTGTATCAGGAAAAGGCTGTTGAGCACACGGCCCGTTCGACCGTTGCCGTCGGTGAAAGGATGGATCGCTTCGAACTGATAGTGGCCGGCTGCGAGGCGGATCAGGGGATCAAGGTCTCTCGCCCCGTTCATGAAGCGCTCCCAGTCGGCGAGCAGGCTGCGGATGACCGACTCCCCTTCCGGGGGAGTGTATATCACGTCTCGCGATAGGCCGCCGATGAGCTTCGTTCCCGGCACGCGGCGCACGGTCATCGTGACGCCCCGTATCCCGCTGCAAACGGTCTCGGCGGTCGCCGTGCAAAGTGGACGCTCCGCCAGCGACCGGCACCCGTCCATCAGGGCCTGGCGGTAGCGGAGAGCTTCTTTCGTGGCAGGATCCGCTCCGCCGATCTTGTGCAGGTTTTCGAACAGCTTGTCAGCCGTGGTGACAATGTTTTCGATCTCGGAGCTGGCCTGGGCTTCGAGCACGGGCAACGTGTTGATGAGTATCGCCTGATTCGGAATGAGCTCGCCGGCCTGCTTCAGCTCGGCGAGAGCGGCTCGCGCTTCGATGCAGGCTCGCAGGACCGGTTTCGATTCCAATTCCTCGTTGGATGCGAGGGAAGGGAGGTCGTTGAAGGGCTGGTCCGGTTTCCACGATTCGGATTTCATGGTGACAAAACCTCATTTCGTCGACATGTTCTGAGGATAGGTTGCCGGCAGCGACATGTCAATGGGAAGTGTTGATATTTTTGGGTTTTGTCGACATATAAGCCCAGTTCATGCGGTTTCGGGAAGTTCTGCTCTCAAAAAAGGTTCACGGTCCTGGGATCGTAGCCCACAAATCCGAACTCGGGGACAGATCCTGTCTTCCGGGCCTGTCCCCCCTTCTACAGCCGCACCCTCAGCACCTCGCGGTCGGTGCCCCTCTCCTGGAAGGTCAGCGTTGCAGCCGTGGAGAACCCGCGCGGTGCAACGGGCGGTACACCGTCGAGGGTGTATTTGACTCCGGCTGTTATTCCGGGCATGAGCGGAATCAGTTTCCGGCCGTTTTCGTAGGTCACGCGCATGGAGATCTTGTCATTCAGAAGGTAATCCTCGTCGAGAACGAAGTCGAAGGGCATCACGTCGGCGTGAGTGAAACCGGCGATCATCTCGAGCGTATAGGTCCCTTTGCCGCCCGGGTTGGGGAAGAAAATCTCGGTCTTCTTGTATGAGAGCCCGTCCTTGAGCAGGCTCACCCCATCCTCGTCGAGGATGTTGATGGAAAAGTCGGTGAAAAGACCGTAATCCTCGGGAGACATCTCGATCTTGAACCGAACACCCTCGATCGTGTCATCGAGGCTGAACGTGTGGGTGTACTCGTCCGTGTCCTCCAAGTGCTCTTCGAGGGTCCGCCGATACCCCCAGACCTTTCCCGAGGCCGTTGCCCAGACGGCCTTGTTGTAAAGGTTGGTCACGTCGAAGGAACCGCGCGGCGTCTTTCCGGGCCTGTAGGAGACGCTGAGCGAGGGTTCGCCTTCGACGCGGAAGCCCATGAATTCCACCCTCGCGTTGTGGTACGACCTTTTCCCGGCGCGGTAGTCGGCCCAGACCACGAGCTCCCAGACACCGGGAGTGAGATCGCGCTCGTCCACCTCCTCGATCGACTCGAAGGCGTTCTTTCTCGTGTCCAGGCTCGGCATGTAGGCGTGGGTCCGGCCCTCGGGATCGAAGAGCATGACCCGGCTCCACGAGTATTTCCCTTCCACGGCCGTCACCTTGACCTCCATCCGGCTCCCGCCGGGCGGGACCGCGAGATAATAGTGGACGGCTTCGAGCGGATCGCTTGCCACGTTTTTCCTCTCGAGCGTGTAGTTGTTTTCCGGGCCGAAGGTGTGGGGCACGACAACCGTGTTGAGAAGGTCGAACTCCCTGTTCTCGGGAATCTTCTCACCCCTGTAGACCTCGATCCTGCCGCAGTAGACGCCGGGTTCCGTCAGTTGCTCCGCGTCATAAAAGACGCGAACCCGGGCGGCGTGATCCTGCCGAATGGGAAAGGATTCCTGCACGGCCCTCAGGAATGGAGCCGTCGATTCGATATTGAAGGAGCGGAAGAACCCGCTCACTTCCTCGGCCGTCGTCCCGGGCACGAAGATGGGCGACACCTCGAAAACCTGGGCCTCGTCGCCCGGACACCAGACGCTTCTCCAGTACGCGGCGCGGCTCTCCCCGCCCGGCGCCATGGGCGACAGGGTGGAGACGTCATAAGCCAGAACAGGGTCCCGTTCTCCGGAGAGGTACTTCTTCAGATAATCCCATGCGCGCGGAACGTTTACCATGCCGCGGCCCTGCCCGAGGCCGGTCGATCCATCCAGCCTTTCGGCGCTGTTCATCACGGCTTTCTTGAGGAGACCGATGTGAAGATCCGCGTCGGGAAACTCCTGTTTCGCCGCGCTCACGAGGAGGGCCATCACACCGGCCATGTAGGGCGAAGCCATGCTCGTTCCCCAGAAGCGGGAGTTTTCACTCCATCGCGGCACCGTGGAGAGGCACGCGCCCGGAGCCGAGATCTCGGGCTTGTCGAGCTCTCCCCCCCGGGAGGAGAAGTGCAGGAGCCTGTGGCCGGAGAGCTCCACGGCGTATGCATCGCGCGCCACATCCTGCGTCATGACGGCGCCCACCGATACCGCCATGAATGACGCCGCCGGTGTCCCTATCGTCGAGAGGCCGGGCCCCTCGTTTCCGGCCGACGTGCAGAGAATGATGTTGGGATTCTCCAGAAGGAGCTCGTCGATGTACCGGTCGATGTCGCTCTCGCCCTCCACCTCGGATCCGATTCCGTAGCTCATGTTGACGATGACGACCTCGTCGTTCTCTTCGGCATACTCCCTCACGTACTCGTAGGCGGTCTTCATGGAAGACGTGACCGTGGCGCCGCCCGAAAGAGTCCCGTCACCGATCTTGAGAGAAACGAGCTGCGCGCCCGGAGCCAAGCCGTTGAACCCCTTCTGCCCCTCGATCCCGTAACCGGCCGCGATTCCGGAAACGTGCGTCGAATGATCGCCGTCGGGGTAGTGGAACACCACCATTTCCTCTTCGGGAATGATGTTCAGCACGAACGTCATGGGCCGTGTCTGTCTGTCGGGGAGCTGCCTGTGGAAGTAGAGCTTCTTCAGGTCCTCCCGGAAATTCCTGTGGGGTTCCTCATCGTCGATCGCGCCGTCGGCATCGGTGTCCACGTAAGCGATCCAGTAATCCTCATCCTCTACTCGAAATGCGAGGACGGCGAAGACATCATCCTCCTCTCCGTTGTCGTTGATGTCGATCGTGCCCGTCGTATCCTCGAACTCCGAATTGATGAACCGCGCCTCCTCGAGAACGCCGAGCCAGAACTCGCCGTCCCAGGCCGCCTCTTTCAATCCCCCGACGCCCGAGCCCCTCGTCTCTCCGTCGCTGCTCACAACGGATCCGTCCTCCCTGAGCTCCACCTGTTCGAGGTCGACGGCGCCTTCACCCGTGCAGTCCTGGGCATCGATGAACTTCGGCTCGCCCGTCGTGGTTTCGAGAAGCCCCGGAACGCCCACGTCCGCCCCGTTGTCGAGAACAAAGATCACGACCCCGCGGCCGTCGTAAGAGGGATGTTCCCTGAGAAACCCGTCCGCGCCCGTGGCCTCGAGAGAAAGATAGGAACAGCCCCCTCCCGCCGGCCCGGGATCATCCGCCGCAGCGGCGGCCGTATCACTGCCTGCAGCGGCCACTGTGCATCCCGGAAAAAACACCGAAACCAAAGACACGACAACGAAACAAATGGACTGAAACAGAGTCATGATCACCTCGCTCAGGCTTGAACATCGATGATGCCTACAACCAGAACCTCCCGGCGCAGGCCGGAAAGGGTCCCATCGAGCACAGGGATTGTCAAGAGTCAAGATGGAGAGCCCGCGGCCCCGGCTTCGGCCGTGACGATCAGGGATTTGATGAAATAGAGGGGTACCACCAGAATTCGGGGCATATGGTGTTACTTTTACTGTACCGTCGTTGCGACGACGTTCGTGACTTGCCCGATCTGCACGGCCTGCAGCCAGATGTTCAATCCCGGCGGGATGTTAATGGGAATCAAAGGACTCCAGCTGATAGAACCATATCCGTCGGTTTTGCCCGACAACACAAGAGCGGGATCGGCAAGATCGATACTCACATACAACGGCGGCACATAAGTGCTGCCCGGGCCGGTAAGACTGTAAACCAACCATGCATTTTTGTTCGCCAGGCCTTCGGTCACGGCGAATGTCGCGTTCTGACCGGCATGTAGTGGATAACCCTCTACAGAAAGCAAGAACATACCCGCCGGGCTGGCATTATAGTGGTAACCCATATCGATTATTCCAGAGTCCTGTACATGATCCGTGCTCGTTGTTCCGTCGATCATGGTTGAAG
>CAZWHE010000009.1:0-50412 GCA_964633825.1 uncultured Phycisphaerales bacterium
AGAGTTTTCTTTTATTATGTTACTGTCAATAGTTGGAGAAGAGTTATCGCAATAGATCCCACCTCCAGAAAGAGAACCTGCTTTACCATTCTTAACCGTAAAACCATTAAGTATGGAATCAGCGCCTTCACCAGTACGGAACATCACAACTCTCCCCGACAGATTCCCGTCGATGATGGTGACATCTGGACCCTGCTCGCTCTGAACCGTTATGGCCTTGCCGAGAAAATCGATTGGACCGTACGTTCCCGGCCGTACGATGATCGTGTCTCCATCCACCACGGCAGGATCCGAGATCGCGGCCTGAATCCCTGCCGGATAATCGTCTGGGACATACCACGTCGTTCCATAGACGAAACCTGTTATGAACAATAAACAAAATTGACAGGAAACAATTCTCTTAAACATGATTCCTCCTCGATAGGTTTATGGCCCTCGAACACGACATATTCCTCTGAGAGACAATGATAAACAGCATGATTATAGTTATTCAAGTGGGGATCATCCGTCAGGATGTCGATCTCGATGAGGTCCTCCTCCAAGTCGAAGAGCAGGGCAGTCCCCACTCCCTTCACGTTGTACCGGATCAACCCTCCGGCGGTGCGCCGCACCAGCCCGGATCATCGGGATCGCAGATGTCGTCGGCGTGCCTCATCCATTCCCTCAACAGCTCCGTCATCTTCCGGACGCGGTCTTTGCGGCCGGGGTCGCCCGCCAGGTTGTTGATCTCGAAGGGATCGTCCTTCACATCGAAGAGCTGGACCGTCCGCGTTCCCTTCACGTGGTATTGGATCAGCTTCCAGCGGCCGCACCGTACCCCTCTCTGAACTTTCCCGTAGGCATAGAAAACAGAATCCCGGATCGAATCTCTCTCTCCGCGCAGGATGGGAAGGAGGCTCCTCCCCTCGACGGAATCGGGGAGCGGAAGACCGATGAGGCCACAAAGGGTGGGATAGATATCATGCAGATAGCAGTCGGCATCGCTCCTGACGCCCGCCGGGATACCGGGACCGGCCATGACGAGGGGGACGCGCACACTGTGCTCGTAGAGGCTCTGCTTGCCGAGCAGGCCGTGCCGGCCGACTGCCAGGCCGTTGTCGCCGGCGAAGACGATGATCGTGTTCTCCCCATGGCGGCTCTTCCAGAGGGTCTCCAACAGCCGGCCGACCTGGGAATCCAGGTGTGTGATCATGGCGTAATAGGCGGCGATGTGCTCGCGGACGACCTCGGGAGTGCGCGGCCGGGGAGCGAGCTTCTCGTCGCGAACCGTCATCTCACCGTTGTCGAAGGGGTGCTCGGGCAAGAAGCTCTCGGGCAGGGCGATCCTGTCCGGATCGTAAAGCTTCATGTACTCCTCCGGCGCCTCCCGGGGATCGTGGGGCGCCGTGTAGGAAACATAGAGAAAGAAGGGATCCGTTCCGCTGTACTCGTTCAGGAACTTCATCGCCTCGTCGCTGTAGAGCGTGCTCGAAAACCGGTCCGCCACGTACCTCTTCTCCTCGGGGTACCCGCCCGTCGGGTCGAAATCGTGCACGCGCGGCGTGAAGTGGCCGCCCAGGTTCTCCCAGTGCATGCCGCCGAAAAAGATGCTTCCCCCCGAATCGAACGCGCGCGCGAAGGATTCGCGCCCGTTGTGCCACTTGCCCGTTCCGAAGGTCGTGTAACCGGCCTCCCTCAGCAGCTCGGGAAGCATGACGTGCCCGGGTGGGATCAAGCCCCCGTTCTTTTCGAGGTGGAAGAGGGTGCGCCCGGTCATGAGCGCGGCCCGGCTCGGCATGCAGACCGCGCCGTGCATGGAACCCATGATGTGGGCCCGGGTGAATGCCGTGCCCCGCTTGATCAGGCCGTCCAGGTGGGGCGTCCTGATCTCGTGATTTCCGAGCGCGGCGAGGGTGTCGAAACGCTGGTCATCGCTGAAAAGAACGACCAGATTGGGCCGCCTTCGGCGTGTCCGCCCGCCCGGCACAAGACCGCACCCCGGCAGCGCGAGCGCGGCCGTGCCCGCCCCGAGTACTTTCACGAAACCGCGTCGATCGAACAGTTCCTTCATGTCCGCTCCCATCCCGGCCGTTTGGAGGCCCGAATGACGTTCCATGTGCTCACTCCACGACGAACCAGGTCATTCCCTGCGCATCCACCTCAACGGGAAGCCGGATCCCGTACTTCCTGTCGAGCCGGTATTCTTTCGGCTCTCCATCCCGCTCCCCCGTGATTCGAGCTCTACCCGTGAGCCCGGTGTAGTAGAAGTTGATGTCGAGAACCTTTGCCACGGGCCGCTCGAGAGGATTGAAGACAACGATCATGCCCTTTTGATCGAGCCCGGGATTGACGTGGAGCATCCAGTCGAGATCCCGGCCGTCGGCCCGGCGGCCGTGGACGAGATCGGATTCTAGGATGTCGCGGTACTTCTTGAACCAGGCCACCCACTTGATTACGGCGGCTTTCGTTCTCTCCGCGTCATAGAGACGGGGACCCCGGTAGCATGCCTGGACGCCCATGGCCAGATTGCTGAAAAGCATGCGCCCGTAATGGTCGATGTGCTCGTCGAGGGGCTCGATCGTGGCTGCCGCACCGCCGCCGTGGTACTGGGTGAGGGGCACGAACATCCATCCCATGGACGGTGTCTTCGTCCACGTGCCGTCGAAGATGTTCTGTCTCGTGTGGATGACCTGCTGAGCGCGCGGCAGCGACCAGTTCGTTTCGCGGTACCCCATGCCGCATTTGTTCGAACCGGAGAGGTAATAGAAATCGGGCACGTTGAGGTAGACGCCCCGGCCCCGGCACCACTTGTAGAAATCGGTGATGATCCTCAACTGGACCCAGCGCGAGTCTTCGGCTCCTTTCTGGAGCGGGGGCCGCGCCGCTGCATCGAGATCGCCGGGATAGGAACCGTCGTGTTCGAGCAGGCTGAACCCGGACTCCGCGTAGAAACGGTAGAGCTTACGGAAATACTCCTTCCCCCAGCCGGAGGCGAGTGCCGGCGCCGTGCCGAATGTCTGGCCGAAGATCGTGCCTGTCTCGGGATTCACTGCATTGTCTGCATCGGGCTCGATCCGGCGCGACGCCAGCAGAGAATACCCGCCGATCTCGATGCCCCGGCCCCTTGCATAGGCGGCGTACTCCTTCATCTTTTCCAGGTATTCTACGGAGTCGTCCTCGATGTTGAAACCGGACCCGAATGTGAGAATCACCATCTCGAAGCCGACCTCGGCGCACTGGTCGATGGCGTTCTTCACCGTTTTCCAGTCGGCGTAGCGCACGTGCATCATGAGCGGGTTCTCGGTCACCCAGGGAGCTACGGTGCGGTAGAACCTCCTGAGCGCGAGCCCCTTCCGTTCGCGATCCGTCGAATCGAAGACGAGCACGAAGGCGCGGAAGGATTCGAAAGTTCCGCCCGGTTCGATCTCTTGTGCCGGTCCGACCTCGGGCCGGACCTCGAGAAGACACGGTGTCCTGCGAAGGTAGCTGACCTGTGTCGCATAGTCCGGATCCTCGACCCAGTGGACGGAAAAGCGGCTCGAGTTGTGATGGGTCATTCCCGAGAAAGCGTAATCGGTCTCCACGTGAATGTCCGGCCTCGGCCGGCTCACGCCGTCTCGAGTCTCGACCCATGACGAGTGTTCCACAGTGGCCAGGATCTCGCTCGTGAATCGATCGACCGTGATCGGCTTCGAGGTGCCGTTGTGCACGGCGATCCACTTGCAGAAGGCCGGAATCCCGTCGTAAAGCTCGTAGTGGACAACGACGCGCACGCCCTTCAGGCCGTTCCGCTCCGAAAGGTCGTATTCCATGGAGAGATGCACGCCTCCCGGCGGCCAGGCCGCGCCGGGCGCGTGGCGGCGTACGCGCTTCCAGGACAATCTTGCCTCCGGCCGACCCACATCGAAACCGATAAAACGAAACGCCTCCGGGTCCGCCTCGAGGGTCTCAAGCCATTCGGAGGCCAGATAGGCATAGTTGGGCTGACCCTTCAGCCCCCCCACCTCGCAGCGACGGCCGTTGATCACCACGACCGCCTCGGGTTTGACGCCGCGCAGCAGGGCCTGACCCGTCACCAGACAATCGAGGCCCACGGTCGCGGCATTGGGAAAGAGTCGGAAAGTGCGGCGCACCAGGCCGTTGTCGAGGGCTATTTCTTTGGATTCATCGGTGACGAAAACACCGGCCTGATAGGGGGACGGATCGATCAGCCAGTCGGATCGGTCGCCGCCGAGCTGCCCAAGATCCCCAATGGACGGGGAGAACGGCGCGGTGCACGACGCTGAGAGGAGCACGGCCACAAAAAAGGTCTTCCGAAACAAAAGCTCAGACCGGATCAATCGCGTCATGACAAACATCCCTCTCCGGCCGCCGGGCCGGCGGCGCCCGGTTACCTTTCATCATCTTCACGGATCGAATGTCAGAAGGGACTTTCTGATCGTATCGATCGAAATCCCGAATGAAAAGAGCGCCCCTACGGCAGCGGGAACGACATGGCGAACCGCTTCAGAATCTTCACCTCCGGCCGCGAAGGGAACCTCGCCGAGCCCTATCACGTCGATCCTTTCCAGCCCCTCGAGAACGACGAATCGGTCGTTGTCGATCACGACCGCCCTTCCCCCGCTGCCGGCGTGTTCGCGAACCTTCGGATTGGAGTTGCCGCGGGAGAAGAGCACGAGCCGGCTGTAGAGCCTGCCGCTCATTTCCAGGATCGCCTCGCTGTCTGCGTTGAGAACGCTGTATCCCTCATGGTAGACCTGTTCGGCCACGACCGACTTTGCATAGGCGATGTCGTCCAGCGTCGCCGCCTCGTCAAAAGTCCTTCCCGCGGCGCGGACATTCAGAACAATGCCCACATCGGCGAACTCGTACCCCAGACCGCGATCGAGGATGGTCTCCACCGGCACCTCGAACACGGCGCAGTCGATCGTTCGATCCTTCAGCGCCTTGCCCGCGCTCCCGTGACCGGTCATGTTCCCCTTGATCAGGCAGTCGCCGGAGACAAAGAGGCCCTCGGAACAGACCATGCCCACGGTGTATCCGGCTGTTTCCAGACCGTGTGCAAGGAGCCTGGCGGCAAGGGTTGCACCGTCCGTTCCCGTAACGGCGAGGACGGACGCACGCGTTTCCCGGTCTGGAGGAAAAAGCATGTCGAGGAAGGGCCCGGCCACGTTCTGGCTTTTCCCTTTCACGGGAGAGATATGCATTCTGAAATCTGGCGCCGCGTTGACCTCGATCACGGCGCCATTGCTTTCAGAGACCGGCTTTTCGATGTCAAGGGCGACCACGTCGACACCAGCCACGTCGAGGCCGAGAGCGCGGCTCGCCCTCTCGGCCAGGAGCCGGTTGGCCGGGTGGACATCGTCCGTCACGTCGATGCTCGATCCGCCGAGCTTGAGGCTCTTGGAGAGCTTGAGGGCCAAGCTCTCACCGGCGGGCAGGACCGTTTTCTCAGTGAATCCCGCATCGCCGAGGATCCTGCGTGTCGCGTCGTCGACCTCGACGATGGTCAGCTTCGACTTGTCGCCCACTCCACGATCGCTGTCCGCGTTGAGGTCTTCCACCAGTTCTCCGATCGTCTTGTTGCCGTCGCCCGTGATCACGGGCGGGGCGAGACGGGCCGCAGCGACAAACCTGTAATCGATCACGAGAAGCCGGTAGCACGAGCCCCCGAGAAAGGGCTGAACCACGACCGCGTCGTCGAACGAGAGCGCTCGTTCCACAGCGTCTTCGATCTCATCCCGGGTTTCGAGTCCGAGGCTCAAGCCCTCCCCCATCTTGCCCGCGCACGGCTTGACAACGACCGGCACGTTCAGCCGCTCCCGAAAGGAAACGGCCTCGGCCGGACGGCGGGCCCTGATCGTCAGAGGGACGGGAACGCCCGAGTCCTCGAGCATGCGCGCCGTCAGGTACCTGTCCCCGGCCGTCTCAACGGCGATCAGGCTCGTGTCGGACGTGACCGTGGCCCTTATCCTCTTCTGGAACTTCCCCGTGCCGAGCTGAACGAGGTTGTGCTCGTCGAGCCTCTGGAAGGGGATGCCCCTCTTTTGCGCCTCGGAGACCACGACCTGTGTGCTCGGGCCGAGCATCCTCTCCTCGCGGATGGCCACGATCGCATCGACGGCATCGTTCACGTGGAAAAGACGGTCCAGGAGAATGGCGTTGACGAATCCGACCGCGGCATGGGCGGTCAGCTTTCCGGCTTCCTCGTCGAAGAAGCGGAAGACCACGTTGTAGACGCCCTGGGTCGCCGTGCTCCGCGTCTTGCCGTATGCCGTATCCATGCCGGCCAGTGTCTGCAGCTCGATGGCGACGTGCTCGGTCACGTGGCCGAGAAGCGTTCCCTTCTCGACCCTCTCGAAGAATCCGCCTTCCCTGCCGATCGAGCAGTGGTGTTCGTGAAGCGAGGGCAGGGCCGTTTTCAGCTTGCCGTGAAAGCCCGGAACCTGATTCGTGAAGACCTCGTCGTACTCGCCGAGATCGAGGCGCAGGATAACGACCGGACCGGCGCTGAAGTAGTTGGCGCCGTGAAGGATCTTGATGTCGAGGACCTTCAGCGGACCGCCGCGGCTGCCGTATTTATCATCGCTCAAGAGCATTCCTCTCCCGGTCCGGACACGCGTAAGCGCGTCCTGTTCACTGCCGCTCCTCGAACGTCCCCCTCGTGAGGATCTCGCCGTCCCTCGCCATGAAGCGCCCCATGGCGATCACGTGCCGGACCCGGAGCCCGGAATCGAGAAGGGTCAGGTCGGCGTCCTTCCCGTACGCGATGCGGCCCTTTCCGGGAAGCTTGAGAATGTCGGCGGGATTGGTCGACACGACCCTGACGGCCTTTTCGAGCTCGATCCCCTCTTCCAGCACGGCGTCCCTCATCTCGTCCAGGATCGAAGAGGGCATTCCCGTCTCGAGCTTGACGAGGTTTCCGTCCTCGTCGAAATCGGGCAGGGACCCGCACCCGTCGGACGACATGGTGATGTGCTCGAGCGGCACGCCGACGGACAGCAGCTCGGCGATCGCCTGCGACGGCTTCGTCTCGTACTCCGGGAAGTAGGGGTAGGAGCTCGCCGTAATGTCGACGCAGCCTTTTTTCCCATAATCCTTCGAGTCCTCGAAAATATCTTCGTTCCGGTTGCAGTGCGTGGGCAGGAACTGCTTGAATGTCAGTTCGCTGCCCGCGACCGCGTCGTACAGGATCCGGAATGGATCCTTGGCGTCGCCCATGTGGAGGTTCACGATGCCGGCCTTGCCCCCGAGCAGGCCGCCCACGCGGGCGTGCCCGGCCAGGCGGACCAGCTCGTCCTTCGTGGGACACGAGGAGCGGTGATCCGAGATCGAGACCTCGCCGACGCCGATCACCTCGTCGATCAAAGCGATGTCGCGGCCCACGTCCCCGAGAAGCGTGGGCGTGGGCACCTGGTAGGAGCCGGTGTAGATCCAGGCCGAGACGCCCTCCTCCTTCAGGGCCTTCGCCTTCATCAGCACGCTCTCCACGGAGCGCGTCATGCCGTCCGTGCCGAGACAGCCGATGACGGTCGTGATGCCGCCTTCGATAAGCAGGCCGAGCTGCAGCTCCGGCGTGCGTGTGGCCGGACCGCCCTCTCCGCCGGCGCCGGCTATGTGGACGTGCGAATCGACCAGGCCCGGGACCGCCTTCAGGCCGCGGCCGTCGATGACATCGACGTCGACGTGATCGCCCCGCGGCGCGGAGATATCGTCCCCGACCGCCGCGATCGTGCCTCCCGCAACGAACAGGTCCTTTTCGCCCAGTGGTTCGGGGGCGAAGACTTCACACTTCTTGATCAGGATCATCTGTTCTCCTCGACTTTTCATAGATTAGCAAAATCCAAGGGGCGCCGCGCCGCGCGGGTCCGGTCAGCTGTACTTGCCCGCGATCTCCGAGATAATCCCGCCGACGGCGTCCAGGACCTGGGCATGGCGCTCCGCGCCCTGTGCGAGAGCGCGGGTTTCGAGCTCCTCGCCGTAGCGCGTAATCCTGAGCCCGTCCTCTCCGACCTCGACGAGATACCCGTCGGGCAGAAGATCGCGCCTGAGGATCTCCTCGATCCGATCGTCCCCCTCGACGATGACCAGATCGGCGCCCTGGTGCACCATGCCATAGTCCATGATGTCTCTCCTCGTATGATTGAACAGCGCGAAATCGAGCTTCGGGTTCCTGAGAATGATCCTCACGTTATCGTCGTGGTGCTTGTTCTTGAAGAAATGCTCGCCGTTGAAGCGGATTCCCTCCTCGGTCAGGCTGCCGAACTCGATTGCGGGATCGATCTCGGCGAGCTTGGCGTAGACCCCGTCGGCGAAGGCCCCGGTCAGGCGGTTCCCGGCGATGATGGGAATTCGCTCCGAGCCTTCCTTCGGGAAGTGGGCATCCATGATCCCGCCCGGCACGTCGATCGAGTCGCCGATGGCGGGCGCGAGGTGCATGAACACGCCCGGGCCGGCGTTGATCTCGATGATGCCGAAATCGCCGTCGTCCCAGGGCACGGAGATGTCCTTGGCGAGCACGTCGATGCCGAGGCACATGACCTGGAAGAACTTGGCGATGTCCTCGACGAGCTTGATGTTTTTCCGATGAATCTTATCGGTCACATTGATCGAAACACCGCCGGCCGAGATGTTGGCCACACGGCGCAGAAAGACGCGCTCCCCTTCTTTCGGCACATGGGAGAGCGAGATCTTCTGCAGTTCCAAATACTCCTTCAAATCATCGTCTATCTTGATCTTGCACAAGGGGGAGCGCGCGTTGTCGAGGCGGACCGTCGTACCGTTCTCGACCGCGATGAGGTCCTTGATCGTGTTCTTCCCATCCCCGTCCACGTAGGCTGGCACGCGCTCGAGCGCGGCCACGAACTTCCCATCGACGGACAGGAGCCTGTGGTCCGTTCCGTAGACCTGGCTCTCGACGATGGCGCCCTCGAAAGCGACGCCCTCCTCCTTGGCGCCGTCCACGACCCTCTTGAAGGCGCGGCGCACACCGTTGTCCGACTCGATGCCGGTGGTCACGCCCTGTCCCTTGTGGCCGGCGAGAGGCTTGACGACCACGGGATAACCCTGCTTCCTCGCCTCCTCGACGGCATCGTCTTCGCTGAAGCAGTTTTTGCCGTCGGGAGTCGGAAACCCGCAGCTGAGCAGAAAATCCTTTGCCACGTCCTTGTAGGTCGTGAATTCCGTGTCCTTGATGCTGTCCGTGTGAAACGTGGTCGACCGGCCCCGCGCCTGCTTCTTTCCATACCCCCACATGAACTGGTTCTCTTCGTAGAGGTAAAGGACCGGAATGCTCCGCTTGAGGCCGGCCTCGATAAGCGAGTAGATCGTCGGTCCGCCGAAGAGAGTCTTGTCGAATGACTCCTGCAGCCCGGCGAAGCCTTTGTCGAAGTCGAAGCTCTTCCCCTCCGTCATGGCCCGGAACCAATCGGCCGTAAAGCGAACGCTCTCTTCGGTCACCCTCCTGTCGAGGAACTCGACGGCGATGACACGGTCTCCCCCGTCGCGGCTGACGCCGTACTTGTCGACAAAGAGGTCGATGTCCATCTTGAGGATGCGAATGAGAACCTCGGCAAAGAGATCGGCCACGCGGCCCGGATACTTCTCCGCCAGATCGGGAAACCTTTCGAGAACTTTTTCCCTGTAAAAGCCGGCGCCCTCGCCCTCCGGATCGAGCCAGAGGTTGAAGACAAGGGCCTGGCGGTCGAGATAGCTGTTGGGTCCTATGTAGGAATAGAACTTGTCGACTTTGAAATCATTCACTTTTCTCTCCTCCATTTATGGGCGCGTCGACCGGGTCATCCGGAGGGAAACCGAACCTTTCTCAACGGGAGTCCACGATCGACCATTTATCGATGTCGAAGCAAAGGCCCTCGCTGAGAAACCCGAGCCTCAGCCCGAGGACCGAGATCACGGAATCCTTCCGCGTCTCATTGTAGTTGCTGTAAGTCTTGCTGTCGCGGCTCAAAACAGTCACCACGCCCGTGCCGCAGACTTGGGCGACACGATCCGGACCGATAAAGAGCGCCGTGTTCTCCGAGAGCCCCAGCCCGCGGCTGCTCTTTCCGCTCACCAGGAACTGGACGAGCCGCGGAATCCTGCGCCGGACCATGAAGTGGGTATCCACGGTGATTCCGTCGAGGAACCCGAACCCCGGACCGTAACCGACCTTCCCCTTGCGAAGCCCCTGGTCCTGGCCGTCGAAGATCATGGGATCGCTCGCCGCCGCGGCTCCGGCGCTCGTGCCGACAACGACGGCGCCCTCGCGGTACCTTCGCCTGATCATGCCGAGGAGCCTGGTGCCGCGAACGATGTTGACGAGCCGGACCTGGTCTCCGCCCGAAAAGAAAATCATGTCCGATTCTTTGACGCACCGAATGTTTCCGGGCCGATCGGCCTCGCTCCGCCTCCTCGGGTTGAGAACATGGATTTTCTCCACGCCGAGGGAACCGAAGGCGGCGGCATAGCCTCGCGACACCTCGCCCGGGTACCGGCTCGCACAGGGGATCAGGGTCATTGTCCGCACCTTGCCGAGCCGGACGATTCTTCTCAGCACTTCCTTCTTCCCCCTCTTCTTCTCGGCGCCGCCGATCAGAACGAGAGTGCCCCCGGTCACGTGCTTTTCTTTTCCATCTCGCATATTGGTCAACCTTTTTGAAAACA
The DNA here is from genome assembly GCA_964633825.1 of uncultured Phycisphaerales bacterium. Taxonomy (GTDB): domain Bacteria; phylum Planctomycetota; class B15-G4; order B15-G4; family CAYZWU01; genus CAZWHE01. The sequence continues at coordinate 10,642 of CAZWHE010000009.1, forward strand.
CCGGAGAACCGGCGGCCGTCATTAATCCCGGTCGGATTCTTCGCGCCGCTCCTGCTGCGCGTGCCCCTCCTTGATCGTGCGGAAGAGTTTCGAAATATCGCGGGCCCCGAAGATCGTGACAAAGACCGCCATGCATCCGAAGAGGCCGACTCCGATGTAGAACACGAGCTTCCAGAGACTTTCCCAGAAGTCGATCATGCCTTCCCCCCGGCGGATGCTTCCGCCCTGTCGACGGGATCGGCCTCTTTCCTGTCAGGGAACAGGAGAGAAAAAACGATCATGACGATTGTTGTGAGAGCGATGCTTGTCAGCGCCACGCGGGCCGGCGGTATGGAAAGACAGAGAGCATCCTGCACCGGTCCGAGCCCGACGATGGCATAGAGGCCGCAGAGCAGGGCCAGGAAAGCGCCCGTGGAGCTGGCTCTCTTCCAGTAGAGCCCGCAGACGAGAAGGGCGAAGGCGCCGGCGTAGTAGACGGCGCCCGTTACGCCCATGTAGTCGAAGATGTCGAATTTTCCCTGGTAGAGAAGCCCCCATCCCAGCACATAGAGACCGATGACCACGATCAGGACCCGGGCGATGGCGATCCTCCTTCCGGGCGAGAGCTTCCCGTTGCAGAGGGGATTGATCACGTCCTCGGTCAGCACGGACGACCAGCACAGGAGGTAGCTGTCGTGGGTCGACATGAAGGCCGCCAGCATGGCGGCCGTGATCAGCCCGATGAACCCGGCGGGCAGGATCCGGCCGAGAAACTCCGGCATGGCGAAAAGGCCGAGATTCTTGTCGGCCTCGACCGACGCGTCGGAGAAACGCTCGGCCATGTCGCCGCCGAGGTTCATGAAAAAAACGAAGGCGCAGATCCCCCAGAAATAGGGAATGAGGAAACGGATGAGAAAGGAGATGCTCGACCACATATACTGCTTCTTCACAACGGCCGGGCTCTCGGCAGCGAGCGCGCGGGCCACGGCCGTCGGCCAGATCGCGCAGCTCACGAGACCGATGAAAGCGACGAACAGGATGTATTCGACGCCGAACCCCCCCTCGACGCTGATCAGGGGATCGAATCCGACGGCCCCTTTGAAATCCCGGACCGTTTCGAAGAGAAGGTCCCAGCCCACGCTCTGCACGGCCAGATAGGTGGCGATAAGCATGCCGAAGGAGAGGACCACGAACTGCACGTAGTCGGCGATCACCACGGAGATCATGCCGCCGAGGCAGGTATAGATCAGAACGAGCCCGATCAGAAAGATCATGACGGCGGGCAGGGCCCAGCTCGCCGCCGACAGCCCGGTGATGCCGACGATGAACATCGACCCGATCTTGAGGAAGAGCCCCATGTTCAGTATTCCGCCCAGGGCCATCATGATGCCGCCCAGGATTCTGGTCTTGCGGTCGAAGCGGCGCTCGTAGAACTCGGGGATCGTCAGGACCTTCATCTCCCGCAGGCGGTAGACGAAAAAGCCCGTGCACCCCACGAGGAAGGTGACCACGCCGGCCACCAGGGCGATGTGAAACGCCGCAAACCCCATCTTGAAACCCTTCTGGGCGCTGTACATGACGGTGATCAGCCCGAGCTCGGTTCCCGTCATCGTGGCCACGCCCAGGGCCGTGCCGAGCCCCCGGCCGGCGCAGACGAAGTCGCTCATGTTCCTGATGAACTTGCGGACAACGATGCCGATCACGAGGGAGATCATGGGGTAGGCGATCACGATCGCCCAGTCGACAGAGGTGAAGTTCGTTGCGTTCATTCGATCATCCGCTCCGGTTCAGACGGAAGGAGCACTTTCTACCAAGATGAACTGTAAGACTCAAAAAGAAAGAGGGAAGAAATCTGATGTGTCCGGTCAACCCTGGTTCTTCGGATAAAAGGGCGAATAGACCCTGTTCTTCCTCGGGCTGACGAGCTTGCCGTGCGCAACGAATTCACCACCCCTCTCCGAGAGGTGGCCCACGAGGCGGTCCCGCCAGGCTGCCAGGTCGTGTTTCTTCTCTTTGGCGAGGTCGTGCGCTTCCGTTGGATCGTTTTCGAGATCGAAGAGCTGTTCCGCCCCGCTCCGGGCGTGGAACACGTACTTGAGCCTCCCGTCGGTCAGGGCGTTCCAGTGGTTGTCTGCGTGATAGCAGACCGAGTGCTCCAGGTCGATGAGCTCGCGCCAATCGCTCCCGTTGCCGCGCACGAGATCGAGAAGGCTCTTGCCATCGAGATGGCCGCCATCGAGATTTTTAGGCCGGGGCGCACCCGCAACGTCGAGGAAGGTGGGCAGAACATCCCTGAGCTCGACGGGAGCGGAAACAGCGCTTCCCCTGGGGAGGCGGGCCCGCACCGACGCCGGCCACTTGAGCAGCATGGGGATGTGGGCCGATCCCTCGTAGGCGTAGCTCTTGCGCCAATGGTGATGGTCGCCGAGCATGTCGCCGTGGTCGGTGAAGAAGATGACGAGCGTGTTTTCCCAGAAACCGCGCCTCTCGAGGGCGGTGAAGATCCGGCCCACCTGCTCATCGATGAAGCTCACCGAACCGTAGTACCCCCTTCTCGAGGCTTTCGCCTGTGCAACGCCCAGGTCGCCGCGCCATAGCCCAGGCCGGGGCGGATCCTCATGCCCGGCGAACCGTCCGGCCCAGTCCCCCACGTGCGGAGCGGGCATGTCATCCTCCCTGTAAGCGTCCATGAAACGTTGGGGAGGATCGTAGGGGCTGTGGGGCCGGGCGAAGGAGACCTTGAGCATGAAAGGCTTCCGCCCGTTGTACCCGTCGATGAAATCGACGGCGCTCTGCGCGGTCCAGACAGTGGGATGGAGCTCCTCGGGCAGGGCGTAGGCGCGGGCGCGGTAGTCGTTCCAGCCGATCCCGGTGGCATCGGGATCGAGGCCGGGCGCCGTCTCGCGGAACCATTTCCTGTAGTCGCTCACGAAACCCTTCGTTTCCACCCGGCCCGACTCGTCGACGAGGGTCTTGTGAAAGCCGTGGAGCGTTTTCTGGGGAAACCAGTGCATCTTGCCGATGCCGACGGCCGTGTACCCGGCCCCGCCCAGGGCGCGGCCGAGCTCGAAGGGATACCTCTCGGCGACGCGGCCGTAGCCGAGCATGCCGTGGCGCCAGGGCGAAAGCCCCGTGAGAATCGCGCTCCGCGCGGGCGTGCACGTCGGCGTGCTGCTCCATGCGGAGCTGAACCGGACCCCTTCCCGGGCGATCCTGTCGAGATGGGGAGTCCGGATCACCCCGTTCCCCGAGCAGCCGACGCAGTCGAACCGGTGCTGGTCGCTCATGAGATAGAGAATGTTCGGCCTGCCGGGGGCGGCGTCCTCTTTCCGGGGTCCGAGACACGCCGGCGGGAGGAAAGCGGCGGCAGCGGCGAGGCCGGCGTTCTTGAGGAATTTTCTGCGATTCATCACAAGACCATCCCGAGAGAGTAGCGCGAAGCGCCCGCACACCACCCGAATGTACGGATCGGGCGCCTCCGATCAAGCGGGGATATGAAAAGGAAGCACCCGCCCTCTTTCGGCTTGAATGAGGGAAGGGTTCGGGTTACCAAGTGGAAACACCAAATCGATATCACCAAGGAGAATCTTTATCGATGAACAAGAAACCATCGCACACCCGTCGCTGCTTTCCGTCAGGGATTATCCCTCCGCTCATCATTCTTTTCTCTTTTCTCATTCTTGCGCCGGTGACGGCCTGCCATCTTGAACAGCCGGGTCAAATCGAACAGGCCCTGTCCAAAGCCGGCGGCAACCGCACCGAGCTGGAGCGTGCGATCAAGCACTACAGCACGGAGAAGGATCCACTGAAGCTGGAGGCGATGAAGTTTCTCGTCGCCAACATGGACGGACACGGCTACACGCTCGCGGCTTTCTACGACAAGGACGGAAACGAGATCGAGTTCGACGCCCTCGATTACGGGAGCTACAAGGAGGCCCGGACCGCTTTCGACATTCTCGAGGACGAGCACGGCGAGATCGACTACAAGCGCAAGCGCTTCGACGAGGACGCGGCCACAATAACGGCCGGCTACCTCATCGAGAACATCGAGCTCGCATTCCGGGCCCGGCACTCGAAGCCCTGGGCGAAGAAGATCTCCTTCGAAACATTCCTCGAGCACATCCTCCCCTACCGGGGAAGCAACGAACCGATCAATTCGTGGCGCCAAGCCTGCCTCGACAGGTACGGCGGCCTGCCGGCAAAGATGAAAGACCCCTGCGACTTGGCCGAGGCGGCGGAGCTGATCCGGCGCGACGTTCACAACTGGGTGCGGTTCGACGAGATCTATTACCTCCATCCAACGGACCAGGGCTTCGACGAGATGAACGAGCGGGGCTTTGGCCGTTGCGAGGACATCTCGAACATGATGAGCTACGCCTTGCGCGCCAACGCGGTTCCGTGCGCCACCGATTACACGCCCCACTGGGCGGACCGGGACAACAACCACGCCTGGGAGGTCATCCTCGATTCGGACGGCCGGGGCTCGGCCGGGCTCTCCAACCGGGCCGCCAAGATCTACAGAAAGACCTTTTCGATCCGGCGCGGCAACCTCGGCTGTATCAAGGAAGAGGGGGAAGAGGCGCCGCGCTGGCTCTCGGGCAAGAGCTACATCGACGTGACCGATCAGTACATGGAGACGACGGACGTTTCGATCGAGCTCGAAAGAGCGACCCCCGAAGACGCCCGTTTCGCCTACATCTGCGTCTTCAACGACGGGGAGTGGAAGGCCATTCACTGGGGCCGGATCGAGGACGGCGCGGTCTCGTTCACGGCCATGGGCCGCAACATCGCCTACCTCCCGGCCTGCTATGCCGACAAGGAGCTCGTTCCCGCCGCCCCTCCGTTCATTCTGACGAAAGAAGGAGAAGTCCGCCCGCTCCGGAGCAGGCCGGGAAAGCCGATCACCATCGAGATCGCGGCCACGGCGCCGGTCACGCCCGATGCGGACACGCGCATCGACCGCCCCATGATCGTCGTCAAGCCCGGAAAGACTTACGAGCTTTTCGTCTGGAAGGACGGCTGGGAATCGATGGGCAAAAGAGAAGCCGGGGACGAGCCCGTCTCTTTCGAGTCGATGCCGGACGGCCTCCTCTTCTGGCTCGTGGAAGAGGGATCGCGAAGGCTCGAGCGCATCTTCACCATCGAACAGGGCCGGCAGGTCTGGTGGTAGGCTGCCGGGCGGCAGGTTGGCCGAGCGGCCGGAACCTTTCTTTTATTAAAAGGACAGCACCGTGACGTTGGAAAGACACAATATATCGTGGATTTTTGTCTCGATTCCGGCTCTTCTCATCGCGGCCTGTTCTCTTTTTACAGGCTGCGCCGGTCCCTTCGATCGAGCGGTGGGGAAAGACGCCCAATCCTTTCTCGACCATTACAACGCATCGTTCGTCCGTTTGCGCTATGCCGCCAAGCTGGCCGAGTGGGAGTCCGAAATCCGCATCATTCCCGGCGACGACAGGGCCGCCGCAAGGAGGTGCGAGGCGATGGAAGCCCTCGCCGCGTTCACGGGAAAGCTCGACAACATCCAAAGGGCCCGCAGCCTCCTTCGAAACCGCGATTCGTTGACTCCGATCCAGGTCAGGCAGCTCGAGGCCGTTCTCTACAAGGCCGCCGACAAACCCCAGATCGATCCCGATTTCGTCCGGGAGCGGATCGCGGCCGAAACGGCCCAGACGGAAAAGCTCTACGGGTTCGCCTACACGATCGACGGTAAGGAGGTCTCGACGAACCGGGTCGACGAGATCCTGCGGGAGGAGAACGACCTCGGCAAACGGCGCGAGGCATGGGAATGCTCGAAAGGGGTCGGTCCCGTTCTGCGCAGCGGGCTTATCGACCTGATCCGCCTGCGGAACGCCAACGTGCGGGCCCTGGGCTACGACGATTTTTTCAGCTACCAGGTTTCCGAGTACGGAATCACGGCGGCCGAAATGCTCGATCTCAACGAAAAGATCATTGCCGAGCTCCGCCCCCTTTACGCGGAGCTTCACACGTTTGTCCGCTACGAGCTGGCGAAGCGGTACGGCCGACCCGTGCCCGACCTCATTCCCGCGCACTGGCTGCCGAACCGATGGGGCCAGGAGTGGGGCCCGATCGTCACCGTGGAAGGCCTCGACCTCGACGCCGCTCTCGAGGAGAAGAGCGCCGAGTGGATCATGAGGCAGGGGGAGCGCTTCTATGTGAGCCTCGGTTTCGAGCCTCTCCCCGAGAGCTTTTACGAGCTCTCCTCGCTCTACCCCCTCCCCCCGAACGCGGCCTACAAGAAGAACAACCACGCCTCGGCCTGGCACCTCGATCTCGACCACGACGTGCGATCCCTCATGAGCGTGGAGAACAACGCCGTCTGGTACGAGACCGTTCACCACGAGCTGGGCCACGTCTATTATTACCTCAGCTATTCCCGGCCCGACGTGCCCGCTCTTCTCAGGAAAGGCGCCGACCGTTCCTATCACGAAGCGATCGGATCCCTCATGGGGCTCGCGGCCATGCAGAAGAGCTTCCTCGCCAGGGTGGGGCTCACGCCGGCCGGGAGGCCGAAATCGCCGGCCGCACCGGAGCCCGACCCCATGCAGTCGCTCCTCAGGGAAGCGCTCAACTCCGTGGCTTTCATGCCCTGGGCATCGGGGGTGATGACGCGCTTCGAGTACGAGCTCTACGCCGAGGAGCTCCCCCCCGACCGATGGAACAAGCGCTGGTGGGAGCTGAAGAGACGCTACCAGGGAATTGTGCCACCAGGGGCGGCGGACGGCACACCCTCCCCGCGGGGCGAGAGGTTCTGCGATCCCGCCACAAAGACCCACATCAACGACGATGCGGGCCAGTACTACGATTACGCCCTCTCCTATGTACTTCTCTTTCAGCTGCACGAGCATATCGCGCGCGAGATCCTCCACGAAGATCCCCACGACACCTGTTACTTCGGCCGGAAGGATGTGGGACGATTCCTCAAATCACTCCTCGAGCCCGGCGCAACGAAGGATGGAGGCGAGCTCCTGCGGGACAAGATCGGCGGGGATTTCTCGGCCCAAGCCATGGCCCGCTACTTCGAACCGCTGAGGAAGTGGCTGAAAGAGAAAAACAGGGGAAGAAAAGAGACACTCCCCGAGCCGTGACCGGATCAACCGGGCCCGGCAGCAAGGCCGACGTCTTCGGCCGTCCGGCCGACGACGTCGAGGTGCCTGTCGGTCACCATGGCCACATCGCATCCCGTCAGCCCCGCCTCCTCGAGCTGGGCCGCGACCTCATCCACGGTGTACGCTGCAAGGAGTGAACGATAGAACTCCTCCTGCAGGAGCTGCGACTCTTCATCGGCATAGGTTTCCACGATGCGCCTGGCAGCGGCTTCGTCGGCGGGACGGGCCAGATCGCGCAGAAAGATCACTCCCCCCGGCGCGGCCAGCCGTTTCACCTCGGCCCAGAAGGCAGCGGGATCGCTCACGTGATGGAGAATGCTGTTGGAAAAGACCACGTCGAAGCGGCCCGGCGGCAGCCCCGTGGCCTTGGCGTCGGCCCGGACCCATTCGACGGCATGGGAAACTCCCGCTTCGAGGGCGGCGGCCCGGGCGATGTCGAGCATGGCCCCGGCCGCGTCCACGGCCGTCACGTGCCAATCCTTTCGAGCACGGACAATTCGGATCGGAATCTCGCCCGGTCCCGTGCCCAGGTCGAGGGCCCTGACCCGAGCGGCCGACGGGCCGGCGACTTCGGCCGACGGGCCGACGACTTCGGCCGACGGGCCGGCGACTTCGGCCTCCGGGCCGGCGATTTCGGCCTCCGGGCCGGCGATTTCGGCCGACGGGCCGGCGATTTCAAGAAGCCGCGCCGCGAATTCGGCGTTGACGTCGGAGAAATCGGCCGCTGCATAGGCCAGGGCCTCGGCCGGATCGTCCATGTACTCTTCCTCGGGTCGGCGCGGCATCTGCGGCGTCATGGCTGAACGATCTCCTGCAGAAAGATGTTGCGGAAACAGAGCTTCGACCCGTGGCTCTGGAGCTCGATCGGCCCCGATCCGTAAACGGGCCGGCTCCGGTCCCAATAGTTCTCGAGCGGCACATCGTCCACGACGAGCTTCCCGTTGAGACGGACGGTGACCCGCTCGCCGACCATCCTGATGCGGAAGCGGTTCCATTCTCCCGGAGGATTGTCCGCCGCCAAGAGGGGCTTCGACCGGTTCTTTTGGTTGTTATAGAGCCCGCCCGAACCGTCGGCGTGCTCCCAGATCTGCACCTGGGGCGAACCGCGGAGGTAGATGCCGCTGTCGCCGCCCGGCTCGATCTTCCAGTCGACGAGAAGCTCGAAATCCTCGTAGTCTTTTTCGGAGACCAGGTTCCGGCCCAAGCCGTCGAAGACGAGGACGCCGTCGACAACGCTCCAGTGCCTGCTCATGCGCTCGTCGGCTTCGGCCCGGGCCGCGGCGAGCTCGCCGGCATCCATGTTCATCCGTTTCGGCTGGTCGGCCACGAAACCCTGCCAGCCCGAGAGATCGTGTCCGTTGAAAAGCACCGTAAAGCCCTCGGGCGGAACGTTTCCTTCGCCGGGAGTGGTCGGAGCGCAAGCACATAGCAGAAGAACGAACAGGCAGAGCCCTTTCTCTTTTCCCGCCGTCGGTTCAGCGAATCGCTTCATTTCTCTCCCATCCAGACAGCCTATTCGGTTTCCGGCCGGGCCGGCGGCTCTCATTTTGATCCTTTTCGCACCCTCGTTCCAGGGGTTTTCGTCTCCGTCGTTGGCTCTTCTTCCGGAGCACCGTACAATGACAGGAAGGAGAAGCCATGCTCGAGGAGAGAAAGATTCACCAGAGGCGGAGCTTTTTGAAAGCACTGGGCCTCGGCGCCGCCGCCATGGCCGCACCGGGCTGCCTCGTCCCGGATCGGCCGGGAGCGGGTCGAAGACCCAACATCCTCTTCATCATGTCCGACGACCACGCGTCGCACGCCCTGAGCTGCTACGGCAGCCGGATCAACAGGACGCCCCACCTCGACCGCATCGCCCGGGAGGGGATCCGCTTCGAGAACTGTTTCTGCACGAACAGCATCTGCGCGCCGAGCCGGGCCGTGATCCTCACGGGAAAGCACAGCCACGTGAACGGCGTCATCGACAACGGGTCCGTTTTCGACGGCGGCCAGGAGACCTTCCCCAAGCTGCTGCAGGAAGCCGGTTACCGGACCGCCATGATCGGCAAGTGGCATCTCAAGTCCGATCCCACGGGCTTCGATTACTGGAACATCCTGCCCGGCCAGGGCGCCTATCACAACCCCGCGATGATCGAGATGGGGGAGAAAAAAAAGCACAAAGGCTACACGACCGACATCATCACCGACGTCGCCATCGACCGGCTGAAGCAGCGGGACCGGACGAGGCCGTTCTGCGTCATGTGCCACCACAAAGCCCCCCACCGGAACTGGCAGCCCGACGCGAAGCACGCCGGCATGTACGACGGCATCGACATCCCCGAGCCCGAGACCTTTGACGACGATTACGCCACGCGCACTTCCGCGGCGCGCGAGCAGGAAATGACCGTCGAGCGCCATCTCACGAAAAGCGACGTCAAGGGCGCTTTCCCGAAGGGGCTCGAGGGCCGAGAGCTCAAGAAGTGGAAGTACCAGCGCTACATCAAGGACTACCTTCGCTGCGTCGCTTCGGTGGACGACAACGTGGGGCGTCTCCTCGACTTCCTCGACCGAGCGGGTCTCGCCGGAAACACGATCGTCGTTTATACCTCGGACCAGGGATTCTACCTGGGCGACCACGGCTGGTACGACAAGCGTTTCATGTACGAGGAGTCGCTCCGCATGCCCCTTCTCGTCCGCTACCCGGCCGAGATCCGGCCCGGGTCGGTAAGCGACGACATCGTCCTCAACCTCGACTTCGCCGAAACCTTTCTCGACTATGCCGGCGCGCCCGAGCCGGCCGGGATGCAGGGGAGGAGCTTCCGGCCGATCCTTTGCGGCGAAAGCCCGGACGACTGGCGCGCCTCGACCTATTATCATTACTACGAGTTTCCGGCATGCCACAGCGTCCAGCCCCACTACGGCGTCCGCACCAAGCGATACAAGCTGATTCACTTTTACAAAAAGAACGAGTGGGAGCTCTTCGACCTCGAGAGCGATCCGAACGAGCTGAACAACCTCCACGGCAGGCCGGAGCACGCCGGTCTCTTCTCGGAGCTCGAGGCGGAGCTGAAGCGCCTGCGCGCCTTCTACGGCGAGGAGCCATCGAAATGATACGACCGAAAAAGCTTGTTCTGACCGGATTGACCGCTTTCCTGTTTGCAATCGGCCTCATCGTGTCGGGCTGTTCGGCCCCGGGCCCGGCTGCCGGCCGGCTCCCAGATCCTTTCCAGCTGATCCCCATGCCCCGCAGCGTGGAGCTCGGCAGGGGCGCCGGCCTCGAACCGGGCTCTTTGAAAGCGCTTTGTCTCGAGGGGGGGGCTTCCCGTCCCGTCACGGGACCCTCGCTCTCCTCCCTCTTGCTCACGAAGAAAGATGGTGAAGGTGTGCTCGTTCTCCGTCTCTGTGCCGAACCGGGCCCGAGCGAGGGATACAGGCTGGCGATCTCGGACGGAAAGGCTTCGATCACGGCCTCCGGCCGGGCCGGTCTCTTCTACGGGTGCCGCACGCTGGAACAGCTCCTCGAGGACGCCGGCGACCGGGGCATTCCAGCCTGCACGATCATTGACTCCCCCGCCCTCTCCTTTCGGGCCGTTCACATCGACGTGAAGCACCACCTCGACACGATGAAATACTACTACGATTCGATCGACAGGCTGTCGCGATACAAGATCAACGCCGTCATCTTCGAGTTCGAGGACAAGCTCCGCTATCGCAGGCGCCCCGCTGTTGGGGCCCCCCAGGCGATCGGCATCGACGAGATGGCGGCCCTCACGAGGTATGCGCGGAAACGCCACATCGAGATCAATCCCCTCGTCCAGGGGCTCGGACACGCCTCCTTCATCCTGAAGCACGACGAGTTCAAGCCCTATCGCGAAAACCCCGACGACGCCTGGGTCTTCTGCCCCCTCCACGAGGAAACGTACGAGATCCTCTTCGACCTCTATCGCGACGCCATCGACGCCACGCCCGGCAGCCGGTACCTTCACGTGGGCGGCGACGAGATCGGCCGGATCGGCGCCTGCGCCCGCTGCCGGCCCTATGCCGAGAAGAACGGGATCATGGGTCTCAACCTCTATTGGCTCGACCGCGTCTGCCGATTCGCGACCGGGATGGGACGGATACCGATCTTCTGGGACGACATGCCTCTCAAGCACGCCGGTGTCTATCGATCGACCTGTCGCGACGACATCGACGCCGAGGCCCTTGCCGAGATTTGGGACAAGGGGCTGCCCCGCCTCGACGGCATGATCGACCGGTTTCCCAAGAACTGCGTCTACATGCGCTGGAACTACACCCCGGGCCGCCAGCCCGGCAACATCCGCGCCCTTGACTGGTACCGGGAGAGAGGCCTTCGGGCCATGATCGCCACGGCCGCCCAGAACACATCGGCGCTCCTGCCGAGGGACGACCGCGTCGATGTGATCCAAAGCTTCATTCGCCTCGCCTCTGAACGGGGCATCACGGGCATGCTCTGCACGGCCTGGGACGATTCGTCGCCCCACATGGAGACATACTGGCGCGGTCTCATCGCTTCGGCCGAATACAGCTGGAATCCGGAGGGCCGCAGCCTGGAAGAGTACGAAACAGCATACCTCCACCGCTCCTTCGGCCCGGAGTGCGCCGGCGCCGTCCGGCTCTACGCCGATCTTTTCGAAGGGGTCGAGTTCTGGCGGCGGGCCCTGCTCAGCGAAGGGGAACGGGTCTACAACCCGAAGAAGATGATGGACCTGCCCGACACGTCCGCGCCGGGCAAGTGGTCGGCTCTCCACAAGGAGCGTCTCGACCTGGCCGGAAAGGAAGCTCTCCGATACGAAAGAACGTCACGGCAGCTCGAGGACCTGCTCGGAAAGGCCCGCCGCAACCGATATCACCTCGAGCTCCTCTCGGCCGTCAACGACTTCCAGGCGACGGCCCCCCATCTCCTCCTCGCTCTGAAGAAAGCGGACAGCGCACCCAAAATCGCAGGCCTCACGGCCGAAACCTCCCGAAAGGAGGGCAGGATGGAGGTGGAGAGAGCACTGGACCGCTTCGATGGGGCGTGGCGGAAGCTGCGGGACGTTTACTCGGAAACGCGCTTCATCGAGTCCCCGCCCGGATACGTGAAAGACCGCTACTTCCACTTCGCCAGCCAGCGCGAAGACCTCTCCTGGCTGGTGCAGGTCGAGGAAAAATTCCACGAGAAGGTCCGGACCTGGCTGGAGAGGGAGGATTGACAGGGAACGACTCCCTCTCTCTTTCGATCACGTCAACGAGACCGGCGTCGATGTACTGGCCGCCTACCGTCTGCCGGCGCCGGGATCACGGGCCGTGGGCGCCACGATCCGGATGACGGGCTGCGGAAGAAAAAAACGTCTCGCCGCAGCGGCCGCTTTTTCTTCGTCCACCTTGATGACGGCGCCGTCGATTTTTTTTAGTGCGTTGACCTAGATCTACACGTCCGTCGTCTGCGTGTAGACGGCGGCTGCGAGCCCGGAATCGATGAGGGGCCCGAGGTTCCGGAGCAGGCTTTCGTAAGCGGCCTGCAGCTCTCCGCGACTCTCGAACCTGCGGTACCCCCAGTTCTTCTCGTCCTGCCAGGTGCGGCCCTGAACGGGAAGACCGAGACCCCCGAACTCTCCCAGCACGGCGGCCCGGCTCTTTTCGTTCTTCGGGGCGGCCGGATCGGGATAAGCGTGAACATCGATCACGTCGCCGACGCCCCTGTCCGCCCACCCGCTCGTGCTGTTAACGAGGCGCTCGGGGTCGCGCTCCTTGACGAGGTCCGTGATCCGCGCCGTGTCGTACTGGCCCCAGCCTTCGTTGAAAGGGACCCACATGATGATTGAAGGGTGGCTGCCCAGGGAATCGATGAGGCGCGTCAGCTCGGCCTCGAACTGCCGGGCCGACTCGGTCGTCCGCTCGATGTCGGGGTCGTTGTGGCCGATGTAACGGTCACCGGAAGGCATGTCCTGCCAGACGAGGAGGCCGAGCCTGTCGCACCACATGTACCACCGGTCGGGCTCGACCTTGACGTGCTTGCGCACCATGTTGAAGCCGAGCCGCTTCAGGACCTCGATGTCGTACCGGAGCGCCTCGTCGGTGGGCGCCGTGTAGAGGCCGTCGGGCCAGAACCCCTGGTCGAGCGCGCCGTACTGAAAAAGGGGCTCGTTGTTCAGAAAGAGGCGGAGCACGCCCTTGTCGTCCCGGCCGAGCGCGATCTTGCGCATGCCGAAGTAGCCGGTGATCCTGTCGACAACGCGTCCCTTCTCGATGAGCTCGACTTCCAGGCCGTAGAGAAAAGGGGAAGAGGGCGACCAGAGTTTCGGGTTCTTCAGAGGGAGCGCGATCCGATCCCGTGCGTCGCCCGCCTCCTCCGCGACGGGCCGTTTCCCGTCAAAGGCCCTGGCACGGAGAGAAAATCCCTCCGCTTTTCCGCGGCAGAAGACATCGATGTCGAGAAGATCCGAGTCGATCCGGGGCGTTGTCTTCACCCTTTCGATCGAAGCCTCCATCGGGACCGGTTCGAGCCACACGGTCCGCCAGATTCCGGTGGTCGGCGTGTACCAGATGCCGCGGGGCTTGCGCACCTGCTTCCCCCGGGGCTGGCTGCCGGCGTCGGTCGGGTCGCTCACAGCGACCGTGATCTCGTGCTCTTCTCCGGGATTCAGGGCGGAGGTGATGTCGAAGAAGAAGGAGTCATACCCGCCGCGATGGCCGCCGACCCTCTTCCCGTCGACCCAGACATATGCTTCCCAGTCGACGGCGCCGAAGTGGAGGAGAACGCGTTTGCCCCCCCACGACGAGGGAATCTCGAAGAGCCTGCGGTACCAGAGGCGCGTGTCGGGACCGGTCCGCTTCATCACGCCCGACAGGGCGGATTCGATGGGAAAGGGAACGAGGATCCGGCCCTGGTACGCTTCGGGCCGCGCCGCGCCGTCCCCGAGAAGGGCCCACTCCCAGAGCCCGTTCAGACAGAGCCACTCGGGGCGGACCATCTGCGGCCGCGGATATTCCCCGTGAACGGATCGGGGATCCACGTGCCTGGACCAGCGCGTCATCAGGGGGCCCGGAGCGGGCGCCCACCCGTCATTGGATGCGCAACCCGCGTGAATGAGCCAGCACAGCCCGGCCAGGAGAATCCATTTTTTCATTGTTCACCTCAGAAGGAAATCTCGATCACGCCCGCCTCGCTTTCCGGCCGGCTGACCAGGTTTTCGACAACCTCGACCCGGGGCGTGCCGGGCTCTCCCACGATCACCCGATATCTCCCCTCCCGGAAAACCATGGGCCTGAAGGAACGGCCCCGGATGCGGAGAGTGTAGACTGTTTCGTCCCTCGTTTCATCGATAACGCCGACCACGGGATCGGTCATGCCCGTCACCCTGATCTCGGGCAGGAAGCCCTGTGGTCGGCGGCCGTAGTTGTCCCTCTGCCTGACCGTGATCGGCCAACCCGGGTAAGGATCGTTGTTCCCTGGATCGGCGGGATCGGATGAGCGGGGCCGGCAGGCGAAGGTGATCGTTCTCTCATCCTTGTCGAACCGGACGATGCCGAACCCGGGGGCGCCGTCGTGCAGGGCGGCCGGTTCCCGGCCCGAAATCACGGGGTTGGACACGGCGAGAACGGTCATCCTGTTGCCGAAGCCGTCGAGGAAATCGCCCGCGTATCGCTGTGCGCCCGGGAGGGGCTTCCGCGCCGGAACCGAGGGGTACCAGCGCCTGGGAAAGAAGTTGGCGATCGAGGGGACGCAGATCGCAAAACCGGCATCGCCCCAGTCGTCGACGCCGTATTGGATCGTGCTTCCCAGGTGCTGGTCGCCGGCGATGTGAACGGCGAAGGCGCGCCGCAGCTCGCGAAGCGCCCTGTTTCGCCCCGACTGGGGCCACCCGTTCGAGTCGGCGTCGGCCACGGGGCGGTCGTTCGCGGCGTACCCGCCGGGAGGGAGGCGTTTCAGCCCCGGCACGACGGCATCGCTTTCGGCCGTTTCGGGCAGGGTCGCCACGTTGGAAAAGATCGTCTGCGACAGGGCCGCCTTCATGCAGACCCCGCCGCTCCAGTCAGCGGCCCACTCTCTGAGAAAAGCGAGCTGCCTCTCGCCGAGAAGGACGGCGCCGGGCACGTCTCCGTCTGCAGCGGGATCGAAATCAGGGTTCCCGAACCACCCGTTCCCGACCCGTCCCTCGGGGATCAGGTCGGTGGCCGAGGATTTGAACTTCCGGTCCTCGAGAACGGCGAAACCGATCCCGCCGAGGTTCAGCGAGCAGTAGTAAACGCCGATCCCCTGCTCCACCGGCGCGGGATCGAAGGGATCGGGGAGGTGGCCCGTCTGGGTCCGTTCCACCATCCTGACGAAAGAGGCCGGGTTGGTGTAGCCGCCGTCGTCCTGCCGGCGCGCCTTCCGCCCGCCGGCTCCCCAGATGTTGCCCTGAAAGACGTCGTGGTCGTCGGGGATGCAGACAGTCGGGATCTCGCCCGTCAGGTCCCCGAAGGCCCAGCACCAGAGGTACCATTTGTAGAGGTAGTCGAGACAGATCCGGTCCTTCTTTTCCGCCCTCGTGGGACTCGCCCCTTCGTAGACCTGATCTCCGCTGAAGAAGAGGAGATCGGGATCATGGCGGGCCGCGCTGCGGCAGATATCGGAGTGGGGAAACCAGACTCCCCCCTCCGTCCAGTCGAAGATCCCCCTGTCCACGCCCGGCTTTCGGACATTGTGGTTCCCGGTGAACGCGGCAACGACAATTTCTCTCTTTTCCACGGGATCGTGCCTGATCACGCCCTGCCTGACGAAGGTCCTGATCGATCCGTTCTTTTGTTTCCAGCTCACCCTGTAGGGAACGTCCGCTGCAGAATCCCAGTCCTCGACGCGGAAGTTCGCCGTGAAGCCCGGGACTTTGATTTCGCTCTTTGCGATTTCGCGCCACTCTCCATCCTGTTCGATCTCGAGGAGAGCGGTCCGGTTGTCCGACTCTCCGATCGGCATCATCTGGGCCGTCATCTTCAGGACGCTCCTGCTGAGCGTGTACATCGTGCACAGGACGGGACCGCACGTCCGGCTCTCGTCGATGAGGAACTTCCCACCCGAAAGACGAAGCTCTTTGAACCAGAAACGGCCCCCGTCCTTCTCGACGCCGGGGTGGGACAGGAGCGCCACATTGCCCGTCAGCTCGCTAAGAGCCGTGTTCTTCAAGACGGCGCTGCTGAGAACCGCTCCCGTTCCGCTCTCGACCGCCTCCAGGATCAGGGCGTACTCTTCACCCTCGGGCCGTCCCATGAGCCTGATCTCCATGTCGTCGGGCAGACCGCCGGGATATTCCCGGCCGGCGATTTCGGCCTCCCGGCCGGCGGCGAGCAGGGGCCGATCCCGGGCCGTCATGTCGCGAAAAACCGCCCGGCCCGAGCTGTCGACTGCCGCGATGATCCCCCCGCCGGGACCGGTGCTGTGGTGAACGAGCGCAGCGGCGCGATAGTCGAGCCCGGGACCCGCCCCGATAAGAAAGCCCGCCATGGCGCCCTTGGGGATCTCTCTTTCCCGGCAGAGTGAACCGGTGCGCACGCTCATCCGGAACGGATCCTGGCCGGCCTTCAGCCGCCGCGTCAGGACGTGGACCGTTCTCATCGGTTTCGAAGCGCGTCCCTCGAGACACTCGAGCCTCCCATCCGAAACACGCCAGTCCTGGAGGCGGTTCGCCCAGAACCCGGGACCGACCCACGTGCGCTCCACGCCGCCGGGCCACTCGGAGAGAAAGGATTGCTCTCCCGCGCAAGAGAGGAATAAAAAAACCGACGCAAAGAGGGCTGTTCCATTGAACAATGCGGTTCGTGAGTTCATCGATCCCTCGCCTCGATGCGGCAGAGCCGAACAGAGATTCAACCGATTGACAGCCGACGCGGTCCATCGTATTGTGCATGTTCTCTCCGTGCGCGTCACGATTCAAAAGTCCGTTCCACAAGGAGCACTGATATGAAACCCCGCGTATCGCGGCGCCGCTTCCTGAAAAGAACGGCCGCCGGGGCCGCTCTGTCGGCTTTCCCGGCCTGCCTCGTCCCCGAGACCACGGGAACGCGGAAACCGAACATCGTCGTTATCCTCGCCGATGACCTCGGCTATGGGGAGGTGGGCTGCTTCGGCCAGAAAAAGATCAGGACCCCGTCGATCGACGCCCTGGCCGCAGAGGGGATGCGGCTCACCCGGCACTACTCGGGCAGCACGGTTTGCGCGCCCTCGCGCTGCGTCCTGCTCACGGGAAAGCACACGGGTCATGCTTTCATCCGCGACAACGGCGAGCTGCCCACCGAGGGGCAGCGGCCGATTCCGGCCGGCACCGCCACGATCGGCCGGATGCTTCAGGACGCGGGATACGAGACAGCCGTGATCGGCAAGTGGGGCCTGGGAGGTCCGGGTTCCTCGGGCGAACCGAACAAACAGGGATTCGACCACTGGTTCGGATACCTCTGCCAGCGCCATGCCCACAACTACTATCCCAAATATCTCTGGCGCAACGGGAAGAAGGAGAAGCTCGACGGTAACACGCGCGGCCTCACGGGAAGGCATTACGCGCCCGACCTGATGGAGAAGGACGCCCTCCGATTCATCCGCAGGAACAGGAAGAAGCCCTTCTTCCTCTACCTGGCGACGCCCGTTCCCCACGTGGCCGTCCAGGCGCCCGAAGACTCTCTCGACGAGTACCGCGGAAAGTGGGACGACCCGCCCTACGACGGGAGCAAGGGCTATCTTCCCCACCCCGCCCCGCGCGCCGGGTATGCCGCCATGGTGACGCGCATGGACAGGACTGTCGGCCGGATCACGGCTCTGCTGAAAGAGCTCGGGCTCGACAACGACACGATCGTCTTTTTCACGAGCGACAACGGCCCCACCTTCTGCGGCGGGGCTGATTCGGCTTTCTTCGAGAGCGCCGGCCCCTTCCGGGGGCTCAAGTGCTCGCTCTACGAGGGCGGCATTCGCGTTCCCATGATCGTCCGCTGGCCGGGCCGCGTCGAGCCCGGAACGACGTCGGACCATGTCTCGGCCTTCCAGGATTTCATGCCGACACTGGCCGGGATCTCGGGCTCGCAGACACCGAGCGACATGGACGGCATCAGCCTTCTCCCCACCCTGCTCGGCAGGGGGGAGCAGAAGAAGCATGATTACCTCTACTGGGAATACAGAAGCCGCCGGTGCCAGGCCGTGCGCATGGGCGACTGGAAAGCCGTCTACCACATCCGACAGGACCGTTTCGAGCTCTACAACCTGGCCGACGACATCGGTGAGAGTCAAAACATCGCGTCCCGCCATCCCGACACGGCCCGCACGATGAAAGAGATCATGAGAACGGCCCGGACGGAATCGAAGGAGTTCCCTCTCGCGTCCCCCCCGGAACCCTAGTGGTCCTTTTCGTAAATACAGTAACGTTTGCCGGAGCGGATTTGGCCCGAGCCAAGGAACGAGGAGGAGTCGTATTAACGGAGAAATACGCCGACGACGAGTGACGCCGGATTCGGGCCAAATACGCCCGGCCCTTTGGGAAGCTTGCTTTGCCGCCGCTCTCTGCGTTGCAACTCCTCCGAATATCTATTCAAATATGCGTCGTCTTTGCGCCTTGATATCGGCGGCAAATCAAGCTTCAAACGTCACCGTATTTACGAAACGGACCACTTACAAGCCGAAGACATCCCGTCCCGTCATTCCCCAAGAGGAGATGAAGCTGGTCCGCGTGGACAGCGAATCGAAGTTCAACAACAAGCTCGGCACCTGCGCTTTCGACGGAAATAAAGGCACGTGGTGGCACACCCGATGGAAAGGGGTCAAACCGACCCTGCCCCACGAGATCGTGCTCGATCTCGGACGGACGCGCACGGTCGTTGGTTTCTGCGGCCTGCCCCGGACGGACAGGGGCACGGGCGGCATGGTCAAGGATTTCGGCCGCGAGGCCGGCAGGTCCGGCTCCCCCGCATCAAAAGGACGCTTCGACCCCGGTCGCGGGGAGAAGGAGATCCTGTTCCGCAAGAGAAAAGGGCGCTACGTCATGCTCAGGGGGCTCACCGCGCACGACGGCAACCCCCACATGTCGATCGCCGAGATCTGCATCCTGGGGAGGTAGCCCGGACATGTCTCGTCGGGAACTCAGCGGTTTGTTCAGAACTCCCGCCCCTTGAAGTCGAGGGGCCGGCCCTCCCGGTCGGTGA
Organism: uncultured Phycisphaerales bacterium; assembly: GCA_964633825.1. GTDB lineage: Bacteria > Planctomycetota > B15-G4 > B15-G4 > CAYZWU01 > CAZWHE01. The sequence continues at coordinate 29,892 of CAZWHE010000009.1, forward strand.
TGCGCAGGCTCACGTCCCACCCGCCCCGGCCGTTGAGAACCTTCATCAGGACGGTGTTGACGCCCGGCTTCAGCGTGACGCCCACCGAATCCTGGTCGGCGCTCCACCCCCGCCCGCCGGTGAAGGCGTGCACCAGAGTGCCGTTGAGCCGGCAAAAGACATCGTCGTCCGAGCCGATCTTGAAAAGAACTCTGCGCTCGGCGTCGCTCTCGATCTCGGCGTAGATGCAGGCCCCGGCATCTTCCGCCCTGGCCACCGCATCGAGGAGGTTGAGCCGGCCGTGGATGTGGTCGAGCGTCAGCTTTCGCCAATGGAAAGCTTCGCCTTTGAACCGGACCTCTTTTGTGAAGTCGATCGCCCGGTCGGCCGCCAGGGGATCCGATTCGAGCAGGTCCTCACGGCCCGGGAAAGGGCCGATCACACGGAAGTGCCTGATGTAGCCCTTGCGCACGGGAACCTCCACGTCACCCCCCAGGCTCCTGATCCGGACCGCCGCGTCCCGGACGGCGCCGGGATCGTCCGAAAAATCGATAACGTCGGTGAGAACCTCGATCGCATACGCCCTGCGGCCGCCCGACGCGAGCTTCTCGGCAAAGAAAGGGAGCGCGGCGAGGGCGGCCCTGCGGACCGATTCGTACTGCGACTCTCTCAGGGGGCGGATCAGGGGCAAAGCCGCGGGATCACCCAGGAGGGAGAGGGCGACAACGGACGCCGTGGAAACAGCCTCGTCCGGGTCCTTCAAGGCCCGGCCGAAGAGCTCTTTCAAAGAGGGCTCCCTGTATTCTCCGAGACAGGCCACGGCCGCGGCCCGGACCGCGGGCATGGGCGATTCCACGGCGGAGCGCAAGGCGGTGCGGACGAAAGGATCGTTCCGCTTGGCCAGGGCGCGAACGATATGAACGCCCGCGTGCTCCGGCGCCGTGGGGAGAGAGCTCGCCATGGCGCGCACAGCCTCCTTTCCGTCCATTCGGGAAAGGAGTCCGGCGGCCGTGCCGGCGAGCTCGGGTGTGCCCGTCCGAATCGTGTGGACAAGGAGAGGCAGGGAATGATTCCGCCTGACCCGCACCAGTCCGATCAGGCCGGCGCATTGGATCCGCTCTTCCCGCCCCTTGTAAAAGAGCCGTTCGTACAGGATATCGGCTCCCTCTTTGTCCCCTTCGTCGAGCAGGGTTTCGGCCATGTTCAACGCCGCGATCCAATCGGGGACGTCCCGGGTTTTATCCGGAACGGGCTCCTCCGAACCGCTGATCCGCCGGAGCGCCCAGTCGGCCATGTCGCCCACAGCGGCGTCGATGGTCAATCTTTGAAGGGCAGCTCTGTTTTCCTCCCCACCGGTAAAGGAGACGAGGCGGAGAAGCAGGGACTTGACCTCCGGGTGCCGCGATCGCGACGCCTCGTCGAGGAGAAGGCGCGCGACATCGGCCCGCTCCCCTTCCCGGCCCGGCGCCGTGAGGCGTGAACGATCTTGCGCAGGGCGACGCGGGCGCCGGCTGCAGCGGTGCGGTCTTTGCCCGAAGCGATCTCGACGAGCGGCTTGATCACATCCGGCCCGAGGCGGGCGATTTCGTCCACCGATTTCTCCCGGACGCTCCTCTCTTCGCTCGACAGGCCGGGGGCGTAGTCGCCGAACCCGCCCGTCTGGGCGCAGGCCGGAACAAGAAAGAGGATCAGAAGCGAAATGATTGTGCGCGGCATCGCATCTCTCCAGATTCGGTTCAGAGGCGCCAGGGCGCGCGATAGGGCTTGTCGATCCAGCGGTCGGCGCCTTCGTCGCCGATGAACGCTCCTCCTTCGGGATCCCAACGGAGCTTCCGGCCCGTTCGAATCGCGATGTTCAGAAGGTGGCAGAGCTCGACCGATCGGGCCCCGACCTCGACGTCGCAGATCGGGCGCTCGCGCGTCCTGATGCAGTCGAGCCAGTTCTTGTGATGGCCCGGGCTCTTGAAGAGGCTCTGCCCCCCGACTCCGAGCGGCTCGTCCTTCAGAAAGGCCGGCTCGGTCTCGAGAACACCGCGGTCCACGTGAACCCAGCCGTCCGTCCCTTCGAAGCGGATCCCGTGGCGGTTTTCCGTGGAGCAGACCGCTTTGCGGCCGTCGGCGTACTCGTAAGCGATCTCGAAATCCATGGCCGTATCGTAGAGGCCGCGCGTGGGAAAGATCGCCGTCCCATCGATCAGGATCGGCCCCGTTCCGTCGGCGCCGAACCCCCACTGAACGATGTCGTTGTGGTGGGCGCCCCAGTCGGTGATCTTCCCGCCCGAATAGTCGTAGAACCAGCGGAAGTGGTAGGGATGGCGCTGCGGGTTGAAGGGAACGCGCGGCGCCGGCCCGAGCCAGAGGTTCCAGTCGAGCCCGGGGGGCGGGGGCTCGTTCGGGACCCACTCCCTGTCCGGGCCCGCGCCGATCCCGACCCGGGCCAGAGCGACCTCCCCGATCCAGCCCGCCCTGACGATCGAACAGGCGCGGTGGAACTCCGAGCTCGACCTCTGCTGGCTCCCGGTCTGAAAAACGCGGCCGAAGCGCCGGACCGTCTTCACCAGGGTCCGGGCCTCGCGAATGGTTAGGGTGAGGGGTTTCTCGCAGTATATGTCCTTCCCGGCCTCGCAGGCCATGACCGAGATGAGCGTGTGCCAGTGGTCGGGTGTTGCGATCACGACGGCGTCGATGTCGGACCGGTCGAGGAGGTCGCGGAAATCGTTGTACGCCGCGCAGCCGCTGCCCGCGCTCTTCTGCGCGGCGAGGCGCCGCTCCTCGTCCACGTCGCAGACAGCCAGGATCTCCACCCGGCCGTTCCCCTTGAACGAATTGAGGTGGGCGGTCCCCATGCCGCCGCACCCGATGAAACCGAGGGTGATGCGCTCGTTCGCCGAAACCTTCCACCCCTTCCCGAGCGCGCCCGCCGGGACGATGAAGGGGAGAGCCGTTCCGACTGAAGCTGCCGTTGCATTCTTGATGAACGACCGCCTGCTCACTCTTTTGCCCATGGAACACCTCGACATTCATTCAGACAAAGAACGGACACAATGTAACAGAGGGGGACACAAATCGTAATGATCCGTTACAGATCATTACGTTTTGTGTCCCCTTCGATGAGCTTGTCGTAAACGCCGGCGCTTCCCGGAAGGAGAAGGAAGAAAGCGGCGTTGAAATCCCTGAACCTCTCCTCCACGGCGGGCGGTCCCAGGTTGACCCGGGCCGCGAGCCCCTTCTTTTCCATCTCGAAGTCGAGATCGGAAAGGGAGCGCACCTTCTCGAAGAGCTCGCCCAGCCGCTTCCGTTCCTTTGCGATCTTCTCTTCCGTCATGCCCGGATCCTTGATCAGCGCGGCTTCGGCGAGCTTGTCGAGGGTGCGCTTCTTCGCCGTGGGCCACCACGAATCGGGGCAGGCACGGAGCTTATCGAACATGTCCGCTTCCCACCCTCCTGTGTCGGCCTGCCCGACGCGAACGGGATCGTCGAGCGACTTGGGAGGAATGAGGCAGCACGAGAACTCGCCCACCACTGTTCTCTGGTTCGGCTTCAGGATCTTGGAGACCCTGGGGGCCATCCTGATCATGAGCTCGAAACCCTTCTTGTCCCGCAGAACGGCGCCGAGGTGGGCGGCGGCCATCTCCTTTTTGATCGCCTGGGAGGTCGCTTTCTTGCCGAGGGTCTCCCATTTGTCCGGCAGGGGACCGTAGGAGATTCTGCCCTCCTCGATCCGGGGCTCGGCGTGGCATCTCCGGCAGGACGCATACTTTTCGCCCGGAACCGGAGCCGTCAGGCCGGCGCGGAGAAAACCGGATTCGATCGCCCTCGCTTCCCTGACGACCTCCTCGATCTCGGTCGTGACCTCCCGCCCCTTGCCGAGAGCTTTTTCGGCCACCATGAAGGCCTCTCGTACGACAGCGACCTGGGGCGCCAAGCGTCCCCGGAAGACCGGTCTCTCGATCCCGCGGGACTCGACCTCGAGAGCGAGTGCGCGGAGCTCGACGGCCTGTTCCTTCGAGAGGTTGAGGCCCTGGATCACGTTGATGTTCGAGTTGGCGAAGAGGCGGTACCCGAGCTCGATGAGCTGATCATCCCAGGGAGCATATTCATCCCCATCGGCCGTCCCGACCGCACCCGCGACTCCGGCCATAACTAGTGTAATGAGCAACAGTAAGGCAATCGAACCTTTCATGACTGAGCCTCCGATCATTGAGAACACCGCTGCTTCCTGTTCCGAATCCGGTTTCTTCCACTATTATATATAACAGCCCGATTCGGGAAAAGGTTCGGGCTTCAGTGATCGATTTCTTCGGACAGATCGGACGCGATCTCCAAAAAGGCCTCGTACCGGCTCTTCATATCGGCCCGGAATCCGCCCTCGCTCACCGAGATTCCGTACCAGATGTGAAGGGGCTCCGCTTCCTTGATCTCTGCCGTAAAGAAAACGCCGAACCGGCCGTAGCCGCGGTATGCCGAATAGATGACGGGCTTGGGGTTCAGCGGGTGATTCATGTGCTGGACAGTGTATCGCTTTCCGTGGAGGTTATAGGACATGGCCGCATAGGGCAGGTCGCGGTCCCTGCGCGGATCGATGCCGTTTTCATGGAACCGGTAGACGGCCCGGGCGCCGCTGCCGGCCAGATCGTTATGGGCCCTGTACTGGAACCCGCCGTGCTCGGGATCGCCGTCGAGCACGACGTCCCCGTCCGGCGCGGTCAGCTTGAAATGGAACAGGAGGAAGGCTACAGCGGGATCGGGCCGCCGTGAGGCCGGCGGCTTCGGCCGCGGGACGGCGACGACCTCCCGCTCCTCGACGATCACCACTCTCCCGGCGCCGTCCTTCCAATTAATGCGGGCTTTCATCCGGGCGCTGCACGGACCGGTCTCGAGAATGAGCATTTCGCCGTGTTCCTGCACGACGCCTTTCATGTGCCAGAAATCATCCACCCGCCCGTGGTGGCCGACCCTGTTCCAGCCGATGAAGATCCCGCGGTGATGGCTGTAGAATCCTCCCGGCCCTTTGGTGAGTAGCTTTTCGCCCGAAGCATCGAAAACGTGGTGAAAGGGCTTGTACGTCTCGAGGCGCCTTTCCGGCGTCGACGAATCCCGGGCGAAGACGTAGCGCATCACCTTCCGGCCGTTATAGAGGAGGTCTAGTTTGCTGCCGGACGTCTCCTCCCACGAGAAGGGCGACGCCGGGCCGCCGCCGTCCCGGTCATGAAAAAGCCCGCAGCCCGCTATGAGCAGGAGGCTTGGGAGAAGAAGGTGCTTCATTCTCTCTCCTCTCAGACATGCTTCGGAACGACGTAGGGTTTCCGGTACTTTCGCGTGAGCAAGTCGTTGGCCGCCTTGTCGCCGCGAAATCTCTCGCCCGCGCCGTCGAACTCGAGGGAGCGCCCGAGGCGATAGGAGATGTTGGCCATGTGAGGCAGGGCCGTGGAAAGATGCCCCTCCTCGATCGGCGAGGCGAGGTCCTCCTTCCTTCCCGTGCGCAGGGCATGGATGAAGTTGTTGTAATGCCCGCCGCCCCCCGCGCCGGCCAGGTTCCCGGGATCGGCGAACTCGCCCCCTGTCTCGCTCGACGGGCCGGGCTCGGACTTTCGGCCGAAGAAGGTCTTCCACTTGCTCCCGTTGAGGTGCATCCACCCCTCGGCGCCGTAAAAGAGGTTCCCGATCCGGATCCCGTCCTCGTCGTTCGTGTAGAGGCCGCGCACCTCGAACTCGAGGATCTTCCCGTCGGCGTATTCGAAAGACGCGAACTGGGTGTTCGGCGTTTCCTGATCGGAATCCCAGCAGAAGTACCCGCCCGTGGACGTGACCCGGACGGGATGCTCGCTCTTGCCGAGTCCCCAGCGTGCGATGTCGAACTGGTGCGGCCCCTGGTTTCCGATGTCGCCGCAGCCGTAGTCCCACAACCAGTGCCAGTTGTAGTGAAAACGGTTCCGCGTGAAAGGGCGCTCGGGCGCGCAGCCGGTCCAGAGGTCGTAGTGGACACCGGCCGGCACCGGCTCTTCAGGAGCTTTCCCGATCGAGTCGCGGGGCTTGAAGCAGAGGCCACGCGCCATGTAGACGTCGCCGATCCCGCCGTCTCGGAGGAACTTCATCGCTTGGCGGACGTTTTGGATCGAGCGGTTCTGGAACCCCGCAGAGACGAGAACGCCGTAGCGGTCGGCCGCCTCGACCATCTTCCTCCCTTCCCAGATGTTGTGGGAACACGGTTTTTCCACGTAGACGTGCTTCCCGGCCCGGCAGGCCCAGATCGCGGCGAGGGCGTGCCAGTGATCGGTCGTGGCGATCGTCACGGCGTCGATCTCGTTGTCGTCGAGAACGCGGCGGAGATCGTGCTCCGTTCCCGGCGCCTCTCCCTGGATCTCGGCGATCTTTTTCACGCGCGAGGCGAAGAGGCTCTCGTCCACGTCGACGAGGATCTTGACCCGCACGTTCGGGATCTTGGCAAAGCCCCGGGCATGCCCCATGCCGCGGGACCGGATCCCGATGACGGCCAGGTTGATCCGGTCGTTGGCGCCGATGACGCGCCTTTTCGCCGCAAGCCCGGGGCGGCCCCGGGGAGCAACGCACGAGGCGAGCGACCCGGCGGCCGCGATGCCGGCTGCTGTCCGCGTGCTCTCGATAAGAAACCGGCGGCGCGTCGTTTTTGTCGAAGCCATATCTTTTCTCCTCGATTCCTGCCCATTCTTATGGCCGTTTCGCCATTTCAACGGCCGCCGACGTGATGGCGTATTTCGTCTTCATGCACGGCGCTTCCCAGGCCGGCATGCTTCCGCTTTCCAGATAGCCGAGATAGCGCTCCACCACCTCCCGGAAGTGGGCCTCGTGACCGACGCGAAACTTATCGGGGATCAGCACCCGCCATCCCTTCCCCGCCTCCTCGAAACCCACTCCGGGCCATTGCCTCCCGAGGCGCGCAGCGGCCCGCTTCATCGCCCCGGCCAGGCCGCGCCGGTTCCTTCCCGGCGCCGGTTCCACGTAGAGCTCGGGCCGATACCCCTCCTCTTTCCCCTGGCGGATCACGAGAGAAGCCCGGCTCCCTTTCATCACCGAGAAATGGGTGTCGCCTCCCCCCTCTGGCGCCTGAAAGTTCCAGGCCACGGAGACCTTTGCGCAGATGCCCTTGATGCTGAAAACGATCTCGCCGTTGGCATAGCAGCGGAGGACCCCCGCGGGATCGAGCCGCTCCTGCAGATAAGGGGGGAATGTGTCGAGGCGCGTGACCTTTTCGAACTCTTTGCGCGTGATCAGCGTGGGCCACCTGCCCGCGCGCTCGATCTTCACGTCTCTCTCGAAATCGATCGCTTCTTCCGGAAAGCACCCCCACATGACGAGGTCGATGAGATGGGTCGTCACATCGACGATTCCCTCCCCCTGCTGCCTCGTATCGAAGAACCAGGCCGGCCGCTTGACCGGACGGCCCGCCACGGTCTTGGAGAAGTGATGCACGCTCTCCTTCACCACGGCCGGGTCGCGGGCCGTGCCCGGAAGGAGTTTGCCGAAGAGATCCTTGTCCCCACCGAGCTCCCTCTGGAGCATGGTCGTGATCTCCGACCGCTCGGTCATGATGTCGTAGATGAGAAGGCCTTTCTCCCCGGCCGCGGCGAAGGCCTCCTCGAGGCGGCCGCAGCCAACGGCATCGATGCACATCGGCTTGTCGGCCAGCACGTTCAACCCGGCTTCCGCGCAGGCCAGGATATACTCCGCCTTCATCCTGTTGTTGCCCGAGATAACGACCACGCTGCCGGGCTTTTCGCGCAGCATCCGCTCGAGATAATCGGCGCCCCTGTAGACCTTCTCCTCCCAGCGGGTCGGATCGACGGGCCGCCTGTTGAACGCCTCGATCCGCTCGAGGTGGTCCTCCACGTCGGGCCCGGGAGGCGCGTAGACGGAAACAGCGGGGTCGATCGCGTCGTACATGGTTTTCTGCACGAGGGCGGCGTGGAAGTGGCCCGGGTCGAGCGTCACCAGACCGTAGGGCGGCCCCGTCTCGATCGAACAGGAAAGCAACAACATGGAAAGCGCCGGGATGGGAATCGAGAACACGTGCATCACTTTTCCCGCCATCTTTTCTCCTTCACAGAAAGAGTTTCATCGGACAGGATATGATAATAATGTGGCTCGCCATCGGGCCACAAAACTTCCAGCAGCCGGGAGATTCGACGTGAAAAACCTCTCCTTCTTGATCGTCCTGTTTCTGTCCGTCCTTCTCTGCTCGTGCGCGGCTTTTGCTCCGTGCGCGACGCATGAGCAGCCCGAGCCCTCGCCGGAGGGCCCTGTCCGCGCCCTCTTTCTTCTCGGCGGAGAGTATCACTGTTATGAGAAGAACTCGAAGATCCTGGCCGACCATCTCTCCCGGAAAATGGACATTGTTTTCGACTTCGTCCGCATCGACAACCCGCCCGAAGGGCGCCCGCGAACGGAGAAGGCAACGATCCGGTCCCACCCCGCCCTGCTCGAAGACCCGGGGCTGCGCGAAAGATACGACATCATCTTCGCCTACCACCAGGAGGCGTACACCAACCTGGCGCCGGAACAGATGGAAGGCCTACTCGGGTTCGTGCGCTCGGGCGGCCCCTGGGTCGGCATTCACAGCGCGTCCGACTCCTTCAAGAACATTCCAGAATACGTGAGCATGGTGGGCGGCAAGTTTCAAACCCATCCTCCCTTCGGCACGCTCGAAATCCGCCGCGTCGCGGGTGATCACTTCATCCTCGACGGGATCGACGACTTCACAACGCAGGACGAGTTCTACCACCTCATCGACTGCCGCCTGGACGACAAGAACATCCTCCTCGTGGGCGCCAGCCCCGGCGACGGCAAGACGCGGCCCGTGGCATGGACGAAGAGGCACGGCCGGGGCAGGATTTTCTACACCATCCTCGGCCACGGAACCGTGTCGTTCCGGAACGAGAGCTTCGGCAGGCTGATGGAAAGGGCCGTGCTCTGGGCTCTCGGCCGGACAAAAGCTTGTTCCAAATAAAACTGAAGGGAAAATACAAGCCATGAACGAAGCGTTCGCCGAGCGTTCCTCATCGGGTGTCAAGACCCGCCTCTCCATCATGATGCTTCTCCAGTACGCCATCTGGGGCGCCTGGCTTCCCCTGCTCTACCCTTATATAACGGAACACCTCGGGTGGACGTCGAAGGAGTTCGGCGCTATCGCAGCGCTCGGCGCTTCGGGCGCCCTCCTCGCCCCCTTTATCTCGGGCCAGATCGCCGACCGCTGGTTCTCGACGGAGCGCTTTTTGGCGTTCAGCCATGCCGCCGGCGGCGTGCTCGTCTGGCTCCTGGCCTCTCTCGGAAAGGACCAGTACACGGCCTTCTGCGTCCTTTCCTTTTTTTACGGCCTGATCTACGCGCCCACCATTCCGCTCACCAACTCGATCAGCTTCCACAACCTGAACGACTCGGAAAAGGAGTTCGGCGGGGTGCGCGTCTGGGGCACGATCGGCTGGATCGCGGCCGGCATCGCCATGGGCCACTGGCTCCTTCATGCGGGCGGAACGGGAACCCCCGATGAGGCGGCGGCCGCGCGCTACGCCGGGATGGCCGACTGCTTCCGCCTGAGCGCGATCCTGGGGTGGGCGCTCGCCCTCTTCTGTATCATTCTCCCCCACACGCCTCCCCAGAAATCAACGGAGCGCGCCTTCGCGCCCCTTGCCGCGATCGGCGAGCTGAGGAAACGCACCCTCTGGGTCCTCTTTCTCGTCGCCTTCCCGATCAGCGTGGTCCACCAGTTCTACTTCGTCCACACGGCGAAATTCGTCAACCAGACAGTGTCGGCCAGCGCGAAAGCCGCCGAGACGCTCGAACCGATCTTCGGCTGGGGCGGTGCGAGCCTGATGACGATCGGCCAGATCGCCGAGATCGTCGTCATCGCCTGCATGGCCCTCGTGCTGGCGCGGTGGAGCAGGAAAACGATCCTTCTCATCGGGCTCACGGCCTACATCGTGCGCTTCGCCGTCTTCGCCTTCCTTCCGATCCCGGAAGCGGTCGTTCCCGCCCTCGCCCTCCACGGCCTCTGCTTCGGCTGTTTCTTTTTCGTGGCCTTCATCATCGTGGACGAGGAGTGCGGAAAGGACGTGCGCGCCAGCGCGCAGGGGCTCTTCAACTTCATCGTCGTGGGCGTGGGCATCATCGCCGGAAACCTATTCGCCGGCGAGATCGGAACGATCGCCGAGGGCGAAGACGGAACGCTCGACTACGGATATCTCTACCTCGTGCCCCTCGTCATCACAGCGGCCGCAGCCCTCATCATGCTCCTTCTCTACCCGGGAGGCCGCAGAGAAGCAGAGCCCGCGTGACGGTCATCCCTTTTTGTTCTTCCGCCTCTCCGCCTCGATCTCGGCCATGAGATCGCAGGCCTTCCGGTAGAGGCCGGTCCCGGCCTTGGTCTCATCCCCGAATTCCATGTGCGCGTCCCCGTCGGCCGTGTAGTGGGGCCATTCGGGCAGGCCTTCGCCGTTGGGATCGCCCGAGCGCGCAAAACGGACCCAGGCCGCGCTCATGATACGCGCCAGCTTCATGTCCGCATCACCCACGCCGAACTCCTTCCTCATGTTGGCGAAGACGTAGGGGATCTCGATCCCGTGAAAAGCCCCCTTCCCCCGGAACGGGCCCACGCCGGCTTCGCGCGTGAAGTGGTAGAGCCAGGCCTTCGATTCCTTGTCCTCCATGGCGCTGACGAGGAACCGGGCCGGCGCCACGAAAGCCGAGGCGGTGACGAGCTTGTTCAGCTGGCTCTTCACGTCCCCGCCGCCCGAGACGGGGAAGAGCTTCTCCATGGCGGAAGCCCTTTCGCCGCACCAGGCGTTCAGGAGAAACCTGTATCCCAGAGCGCGCTTCACGGGGAGCTGAACGAGGAAGACCGATCCCTCGTCGGCGTTGGATCCCACGAGGAAGGGGACGTCGTGCTGTTTCCCCGCCTCGAAGAGATCGGCGGGATCGCCGGGAAGGACCCAGCCGTCCACAACAGGGCCGAACTTGTTCCCCTTGCCGAAAAGCCCCTGCGCAGGGGAAGAGGCCTCGAGGATCTCGGCCGCGCTCTTCTCCCGAAGAGCGGCAAGAGGGTCCTCTTCATCGCCCACCCCGAGCTCGCCGGCGAGCCTCTCGCCCAGGTTCTCCATCGGTTCCAGGCCATACCACTTCTCGCGCAGGTGCCTGTTGCGGCCCTGGACGCCGCCGCTCTGCGCGATGGCGCGGTGGAAGAGGCCCTTCGACAGGGGCGAGACCATGTGGCGGCAGACGCCGGCCGACCCGGCCGACTCGCCGAAGATGGTGACGCACTCCGGATCGCCGCCGAAGCGAGCGATGTTGTCCCTCACCCACTCGAGGGCCGCGATCTGGTCGAGGAGCCCGTAGTTTCCCGAAACCCCTCTTTCCGACTCGGCCGAGAGGAGGGGATGGGCCATGAAACCGAAAGGCCCCAGCCTGTAGTTGATGGTGACGAGAACAACGCTCTGCCCGGCCAGGGCTGTCCCGTTATAAAAGAGGTCCGCGCCCGAACCGGTTGTGAAACCGCCCCCGTGGATCCAGACCATGACGGGGAGCTTCGTCTCCCCCTTTCCGAGAGTCGAAAGGGGAGCCCATATATTGAGGTAGAGACAATCCTCGTCCTGCGGGCCCGCTCTGCCGGCATAGATGATCTGTTTCGGCTGGGGTGAGTGCGGCCCGAAGCGCGTGCATTTGCGGATCCCGTCCCATTGTTCGGCCGGCCGGGGCGGCTTCCACCTCAGCGCGCCCACGGGCGGCGCGGCATAGGGAACGCCCTTGAAAACGGCCACATCCGAATCGGACGGGGCGAGCCGGCCGCTCACCAGCCCGGAAACCGTTTCGATGACCGGAGTAAAATCGCCGCTTTCGAGACCGTCCTTCTTCTCACCGCCGGGGCTCATGGAAAGAGCACAGAGGAACAGAACGAAATAGAAGACCGACAGGACCGGCCGCAAGGGAGACCGGGCTTTCGAGTTTTTGGATATCATCTCTTTTTCCTTTCCGGCCCGATCAGAGCCAGGGCAGGCGATCGAGCTCCACATTGCCTCCCGAGAGGATCACGCCCACGCGCTTTCCGGCGAGATCGATTTTCTTTTCGAGAAGAACGGCCACCGGGACGGCGGCCGACGGCTCGATAATGATCTTCATCCTCTCCCACACGCTCCGCATGGCCGAGACGACGGCCCTGTCGTCGACGAGGACGATCTCGCCGACGAGCTCGCTGATGATGGGGAATGTGAGCTCCCCCAGGGAGGTGAGGAGGCCGTCGGCAATCGTGTCCGGGTCGATCGACGGGACGATCCGGTCTTCCTTCATCGAGCGATAGGCGTCGTCGGCGCCCTCGGGCTCGGCCGCGATCACGGCTGTTTCCGGGGAGAGCCCGCGAACGGCGACGGCCGTTCCGCTCAGGAGCCCGCCCCCGCCCACGGGAGCGATGACGGCGTCGAGGCCCGGCGCTTCTTCCATGAGCTCGAGCGCGGCCGTCCCCTGTCCCGCGATGATGCGGGGATCGTCGTAGGGGTGGACAAAAAGGGCGCCCGTCTCGGCGAGAAGGCGCTCCGCGGCCTCCTCGCGGCCGGCCAGGGTCGGCTCGCAGAAGGTGATCCGTCCTCCGTAGCCTTTCACGGCAGCGACCTTCACGGGGGCGGCGTTTTTCGGCATCACGATGTGGGCGGCGATATTGCGCAGCCCGGCGGCCAGGGAGAGGGCGGCGCCGTGATTCCCCGACGAGTGGGTGACGACCCCGCGCGCCGCTTCCTCATCGGTGAGGGAAAAGACGGTGTTGCAGGCCCCCCGGAACTTGAAAGCCCCGGCCTTCTGGAAATTTTCGCACTTGAAGAAGAGCCCGGCGCCGGCCATGCGGTCGAGCGCCCGGCATGTGAGAACAGGCGTTCGGTGCGCAAAAGGCTCGATCCGTTCGGCGGCGCTGCGGACGTCATCGAGATCAGGAATATCCATCTTGTCCGCTCCCGGCGAATTATTCTGCAACCCTTCTCTATTACGGCCGTTTTTTATCATGTATAATTCTCTTGTGAAAGCATTGCCAACCCGAATCCGGAGGTCCGATGAAAACAAGCCAAAGAATTCCATTTCTCGTCCTCGCCATCGCCGCGTCCCTTCTTCTTGCCGCGGCCGAGCCGGCCGCAGCCGGAACAGCCGGTGACAAGAGAGAGACCCAAAAAACATTGACCCTCCCCAAGGATGTGGAAAAGCCCGATCTCCCCCTCTCCAAGAAGGCTTGCTTCGGAAAGGTCTATGAAAAGAGCGTCCTCCTCGAAGTCATCCTTAACAACGACGGCTCGGTCCTGGGCTTTGAAAAGAGAACGCTCAACCTGCTCTTTTCCTCCAAGGTCCACGCCAAAAAATACACCGGCACCGGCCATATCCGTGGTCTCCTTCAATACGCTTCTAAACAAGGAGGAATGATAAAGGTGTCGGAGAAATCTCCCGAGCTCGATGGCGCCGACGTGGATCTCGTCATCTATGCATCGCCCGACGTTCCTCTCGCCGGCCTGTGCAAGCTGATGCAGGTGGCCTGCGAAGAGAACATCAAGATCTACAGGTACCACATCGGCGTGAAGGATGAAGAGACCGGAAAAAACGGGATCCTGTCCTACTGCCCGCCCATGGATATCGGATTACCCGACGGGGATAGCGGGGAGGAGGGCAAACCCGACCGATACGAGGTCATGATCTGGACCCACTCGACCGAATCGGCTTACTCCATCGTGAGCACGAACAAAGAAGAGAAAACATACAAATCCCTCGACGAGCTCGAAAAAGCGCTCGATGATATCAAGAAACGCTCTCCCGATGCGGAGATCACAATGGGAATCGGCGGCGTTCCCCTTCACCTGCGGTCCCCGGAAAAGCCGGCCGTCACGGTGAAAGACCTCGTCGACGTGATGACGCTTCTCGTTTCCAAGGGAGCGGAGCTTACGAAACCCAGGATCGATGAAATCGAAATGATCGAAGAGATCATCGAGGAGATCGAGCCCGCACGATACGACGAGTGACGCCGGATCGCTCAGTCCCCGATGAGCTTCCTGTGCCCGCTGATCAGCTCTTCCACGACCCCCGGGTCGGCTAAAGTCGTGATGTCGCCCAGGTCCTCGTATTCGCCCGCCGCGATGCTGCGCAGGATCCGGCGCATGATCTTGCCGCTCCGCGTCTTGGGGAGGCCGGGCGCGATCATGATCTCGTCGGGAGTGGCGAGGGGTCCGATCACGTGGCGCACCTGCTCCTTCAGCGCGCCCACGAGCTCGCCCTTCCCGGTGTTCTCGTAGTCGGGATTGACGAGCACGTAGGCGAAGATCCCCTGCCCCTTGATCTCATGGGGAAACCCTACAACGGCCGCCTCGGCCACGGCGTCGTGGGCCACGAGGGCGCTCTCCACCTCGGCCGTGCCGAGCCGGTGGCCGCTCACGTTGATCACGTCGTCCACGCGGCCCGTGATCCAGTAGAAACCGTCCTCGTCGCGCCGGCACCCGTCGCCCGTGAAGTAGCGGCCGGGATAACGGGTGAAATAGGTCTCGCGGAACCGCTGGTGGTCGCCGTAGACAGTCCGGGCCTGGCCCGGCCAGGGCTCGGTGATGCAGAGGTTTCCGCTCACTCCCTTTCCGGCGAGGGCCTCCCCCTCTTCGCTCATCAGGAGGGGCCGGACCCCGAAAAAGGGATAAGTGGCCGAACCGGGCTTGAGCGGCGTCGCTCCCGGCAGGGGCGTGATCAGGATGCCGCCCGTCTCGGTCTGCCACCACGTATCGACCACGGCGCACCGCCCCTCGCCGACCACGTCGTGATACCAGCGCCACGTCTCGGGGTTGATCGGCTCCCCCACCGTGCCGAGCACGCGGAGCGACTTGCGCGAGTGCGCCTTGACGAACTCGTCGCCGGCCCGGTTGACGGCCCGGATCGCCGTGGGAGCGGTGTAGAAGATGTCGACGCCGAGATCGTCCACGACCTGCCAGTACCGTCCGGCGTCGGGGTAGGTCGGGATCGACTCGAACATGACCGTTGTGGCGCCGTTGGCGAGCGGGCCGTAGATGATATACGTGTGTCCCGTGATCCACCCGATGTCGGCGGCGCAGAAGTAGACGTCCTCGGGCTGGTAATCGAAGACGAGCCGGTGCGTCATGGCGGCGTAGACGAGGTAACCGCCCGTCGTGTGGAGGACGCCCTTCGGCTTTCCCGTCGACCCGGACGTGTAAAGGACGAAGAGCGGGTCTTCCGATCCCATCCATTCGGCCGTGCACGTCGAGCGCTGCTTGAGCATCTCCTCGCCGAGCCAGAAATCGCGCCCCTCGGCCATGGCCACATCGGCATCGGTGCGCCGGGCCACGAGAACCCTCTCCACGAGATCGAGCCCTTCGATCGCGCGGTCCACAGTCTTTTTCAGGGGCAGGCGCTTCCCCCCGCGGAGCCCCTCGTTGGCCGTGACCACGATCCGGCATCCCGCGTCGAGAATCCGCTCGCGGATCGCCTCGGAACTGAATCCGCCGAAGACGACGGAGTGGACGGCGCCGATCCGGGCGCAGGCGAGCATGGTGTATGCGAGCTCGGGGATCATGGGGAGATAGACGCAGACCCTGTCCCCGCGCCGCACCCCGTGGTGCTTGAGCACGTTTGCCACGCGGCAGACCTCGTGCTTGAGCTCCCTGTATGTGATCCGCTCGTACTCGCCCGGCTCGTCTTTCGCCCAGATGATGGCGACCTGGTCCCCCTTGTCGTTGAGATGCCGGTCCACACAGTTGATGCAGGCGTTGAGGCGTCCGCCCAGATACCAGCCGAAATCGACGTCCGTGAAGTCGCCGTCGAGCACGGTGTGCCAGCGGTGAAACCAGGTGAGCGTCTCGGCTTCCTTGCCCCAGAACGCTTCCGGGTCGTCGATGGAAAGGCGGTAGAGCCTCTGGTATTCATCCATGCTGTCGATATGAGCCGTCTTGACGATGTCGGGCTTCGGGGTGTAGCTCTCTTCTTTCATGGTTTCCTTTCTTACGGCTTGTTTTTTTCCGCCTTCTCGAGCTCCTTGTAGTCGCTCCCGCGCTGGAAAACGCGGAGCCCGAATTCGGGAAGCACGGCGAAAAGGTGATCGAAAATGTCGGCCTGGATCGCTTCGTACTCGGCCCAGGATTGGATTTTCGAGAAGACATAGACCTGGAAGGGGAGGCCGTTCTCCGTGGGCTGGATGTGGCGGACGAGAAAGGTCATCTCCTGGTTGACCTGGGGATGGTTCCTGAGATAGGCAACCACATAGGCGCGGAAGGTCCCGAGATTGGTGAGCCGCCGGCCGTTGACGATCTCCGAAACATCGACGCTGTTTTCGCGGTTGTATTCGGCCAGCTCTTTTCTCTTTTCCCTCACGTAGTCGGAAATGGCGTGTATCTTTTCGAACCGGTCGAGCATCTCGTCCGTGCAGAACCGGATGCTGTTCATATCGATGATGAGAGAGCGTTTGATCCGGCGGCCGCCCGACTCCTCCATGCCGCGCCAGTTCTTGAACGAATCGGAGACGAGGGCGTAGGTCGGAATCGTGGTGATCGTCTTGTCCCAGTTCCGAACCTTGATCGTGTGAAGCGAAACGTCGATCACGTCTCCGTCGGCGCCGAACTTCTGCATTTCGATCCAGTCCCCCTCGCGGACCATGTTGGTGGACGTGATCTGGAAGCTGGCCACCAGGCCGAGGAGGGAGTCCTTGAAAACGATGAGCAGCACTGCGGTGAGGGCGCCGATCCCGCTCAGGAGCCCCCAGGGCGACCGGTTCATCAGGGTCGACAGGACGAAGACGACGCCCACGCAGAAGAGCAGGATCCTGGCCACCTGGACGAATCCCTTGATCGGCCGGGACCGCGATATCACGGTGGTTCTGTAGATGGCGTTGACCGCGCTGAGGAAAGCGTTCACCACGAAAACGCCCACAAGGACCATGTAGACAAGGGCCAGACGCTGGATCCAGTCCTGCTGTCCGGGGAAAGCAGCGGCGAAGAAATAGACGACAAGGGCGGGCGCCAGATAGGAGATCCTGATGAAGACGCGCTTTTCCAGGAGGATGTCATCCCACTCGGTGCGGCTTTTTTCGGCCACATAACCCATGCTCGTAGTCAGGACCTTGCGGACGATGATGTAGGCAAGCGCACAGAGAACAAGGACCCCGCCCAGAATGACTGCATAGGTGAGCAGGCCGGTCGTCGATTCGGCCAGGTCGAAACCTTCGATCCAGCCGCGCACGAGACCGACCAGGCCGGCCACCTCGGATTCGATTTCCTCGGCCATGCTCTCCTGGAAAGAGAGAATTACTAAAAACGGAATTCCAAACATTATCGTTCTCCTATTGCTTTCCCGAGCCAGGCGTCGAAGAGCGCGCCGGCAAGGGCGGCGGCGAGGAAGAAACCGTAGAGGGCGCCGGCTGCGACAACGAGGTAGCAGAAAGGCTCGCTCCACCGCGCCAGCCACCAGCTCAGAAGGTCGAGAAGGAGGCTCAGAAAGAGGAGCATGACCAGGGTGTGCCGGACCCGGCGCGAAAAGCCCGTTGCCAGAAAGAGGACGGAGGCGGCCAGCGTCACGAGCGCCATGCCGAACGCGTGGGTGTGGGTCGTGGTGACCAGGATCTCGAACGGGACGGAATCGAGCTCCCTGCTGAAGGCGTGCCTCTTCACGTCGTCCCAGTACTCGAGGGGGACGCGGGCGCCGATGCTGTTCCCCTTCTTGGAGCTCCGGCTGTGGCAGACGAGACAGTTGCGGTCGATGATCTCGGCCGGGGCGTTTTCGCCCAGGTCGGGGTTGTCGTAATCCTCGTTGATCCGGCTGCCCTCGAGCCATTTCAGAAGGAGAGCGCGCTCTTCCCCGGGCAGCTTCTTTTTCATGCTTCCCTTTAGAGCCGTGATCAACCCCGCCTCGCGCTTCACCCCGTGAAAGCTCCCCGTGATATCGTCCATGGTGAGCCCGGGCCGCTCGTCCTTTCCCTCGTAGTGGTCGACCATGTGTTTGAGAGCGGCGGCGTAGCCGCCGGCGATGACAATGACGAGGCAGGTGGCGGCGATGCGCAGGGGCGCGCTCGTCTTTCTGAGCCGGAAGCCGGATATTTCCATGGGACGCTCTCCTTTTTGCGTCAAGTGACCTTGAACCAATCCTCGTCGAAGGCGATCTCCTTTCCCGTGACAACAGCCTCGTGCGCCTTGATGCCGACCACGGCGGCGCGGAGGCCGACCCCGGCCGGGCACGCCGACGGCTTTCCGCCCGCCACGCTCGCCAGAAAGTCGGCGAGCCCGTAGTAGACGGGCTTGTGGGGCAGGCCGACGCCCTCCTTGAGCTTCCCCTGTTTGGCGAGCTTCGTGGCGTCGGCGATGAGCGTGATCCCCTCCTCCTTGTGGAAGTGCTGGCGCACGGCGTAGACCTCCCAGCCCTGGGTGGGCGCGTCGGCTTCCTTGAAGAGCCAGCCGAGGTTTCCGATGAGGCGGATGGCGCCCATCGATCCCATGAATTCCTCGAACCGGCCGCCGTACGAGTTGGCCAGTGTCGCTTCGTATGCCATCTTCAGACCGTCCGGCCAGGAGAGCGTGCAGTGCACCGTGTCGGCCACGTCGCGTCCGTCCTTGTGAAAGAGGACGCCGCCCGTCCCCGAGACGGAGAGGGGGAGCTTGTTGAGGAACCAGCTCATCACGTCGAACTGGTGCGTTCCCACTTCGCCGGGCAGGCCGGTGGACGTCTCCCTGTAGAGCTTCCAGTTGAGAGTCCGTTCGCTTGCCGGATCCCGGGCCGGGATCTTCCACGACGTTTTGTTGTGATACTGGCCGCGCAGGCTGATCACGTCCTGGATGGCGCCCGAAACCATGAAAGAGCGCGCCAGCTTGTAGATCGGGTTGGACCGGAACTGGAGCCCCACTTGGAAGAGGGTGGACGCTTTTCTCGCGGCGCGCGCGATCTTCCGGCACCCCTCGATCGTGGCCTCCATGGGCGCTTCGCAGTAGACGTGCCGGTCCGCATCGAGACAATCGACGGCAATGCCGGCGTGTGTGTGGGTCGGCGTTGCCAGGAAGACGGCGGCTGCGTCCTTCTCCCTGTCGAGAAGCTCGTGATGGGATAAGTAGGTCTTTGCATCGGGAGCGCGGCGGCGGGCCGATCTAAGCCGGCTCTCTCTCACGTCGCAGACAGCCGCCACCTTCACGAAGGGGAACTTGTTCAGCTCGCCCAGGATCACGCGACCCTGCTTCCCGGCGCCGATCACGGCAACGGTCACGGGAGGGGTGTCGGGACCGATTCGGGCGAATAGGCCGGCTGTCTCGGACGTAATGACGAAAGCCGAGGCCATGCCGGTTCCGATCTTGAGAAAATCCCTGCGGTTCATTTCATCTCGTGTCATTTCTTTTAACGTCATTGTCTCATTCCATAGAAAAGATGTCCTGCCGCGGTCCGGCAATGCGAACGGTTCCTTCACTGTCCAGGAGAAGGGCCGTCACACCGGACGCGCGGAGCGCGAGCTCGTCGAAGCGGCACGGTCCGGCGGCCAGAAAAGCCGTGGCCCAGGCATCGGCCAGCATGGCCGAAGGGGAGGCCGCCGCCGCCAGGAGTGCGCCTTCGGCAGGCTCGCCGAGGAGTGGATCGAGCACGTGCCCCCTGAGCCGCGATCCCTCCTCGATGAAGCGGCCGTGAGGTGCTGAAACAGAGAGAGCGAAGCCGGAGAGATGTGCGATCGCCAGCGGGGAGCTCGCCCCGCCCTTGCCGCCTGCTCGCGGGTCCCGGACCGCGACTTTCCAGCATTCTTCTCCGGGGGGTGAGCCGACGGCGGCTATCGTGCTCGTCCCTCCATGGAGCAGGGTGCTTGTGACACCGGCCTCTTCGATAATGGAGACGGCACGGTCGATGGCAAAGCCCTTGGCGATTCCGCCGAGATCGAGGCCCATGCCCGGCTTGGAGAAACGGATGGTGCGGGTTCGGCTGTCGAGATGAACATGTTCGAATCCAACGCAGCATTCGGCGCCGGCCGGACGGTTTTCGGCACCGGCCGGTGTCGCTTCCTCCCTCCCCTCGCTGTCATGGAACCCCCAGTATTCCATGAGGGGAGCCACCGTCACATCGAAAGCTCCCCTGCTTCGGTGGTGCACGTCCCGGCAGGCTTCAAAGAGGGCGAAAAGCTCGCCGTCGACGCGGACAGGTTGTACCGGGGCATTCCTGTTGATAAAGGAAAGAAAACTGTCGCGCCTAAAGAGGCTGAGCTTCTCGTCCCAGTATACGATCTCGTCGAGGGCGGCTTCGGCTGCAAGGGCGGCTTCGGCCGCAAGGGCGGCTTCGGCCGCAAGGGCGGCTTCGGCCGCAAGGGCGGCTTCGGCCGCAAGAGCGGCTTCGGCCGCAAGAGCGGCGGGCCGGAACAAAAACATCTCTCCTTCGCCGCCCGGAACGAGGATTTCGAAACGGGTCCCCATGGCTTCGCGCGCGAAGCGCAGGAGTTCACGGGTTTTACATTGAACAGAATCCAATCACGGCCCTCCGGCGGCTTCCGCCGTTCCAATATGGAATAAAAGGGCGCCTCCAAGCGATGAGGTATACTGGCTGA
>CAZWHE010000010.1:0-49897 GCA_964633825.1 uncultured Phycisphaerales bacterium
CTGGACTGCGGCGAGGCGAGGAGGTAGCCGGGCGTGCCGAAGCCGTTCTTCTTCAGCATGAAGTGAACGTCCGAGTTGGCGGACCAGTCGCCGATCGCGTAGAGCCCGGCTTCATTGCCCGGAGCACCCTGGCCGTAGTAGGTCAGGTTCGTGCCGGGAGCTTGCGGGCCGTAGAGGGTGTCAACCCAGCAAATCCATCCACTTCCAATCCACCAGGTGCCGTTGTAATTGCCGTTGGGATAGTAGATGTCGAAAGCGCTTTCACTGCCGTATCCGGGCCAGGCGCAAGCAATCCCGGTGCCGCTGCCCATGGTCGGATCGCTCCAACGGGAGAGTCCCTGACCGAATTCCGGGCCGAGGACGAATTCATAACCCGAACCTTCTAGATCAACCGTGATGTTCCATATCCAGCCCCAACCTGGAGGCAAGGTGGGAAATCCATAGCCGTTCGGCAGGCCTGTGAAAAGAAAGCTCGCCTCCCGAACACCGATGTTGCCCCATCCCGTGCAGTCGTCGTAGTAAGTGATGACAAAGGTTTCACCTGCCGGATCCATGTTGTTGGACGCGATGGCGAATGTGAAACCGTCGATCACTTCATCAGGAAGCCCGGTCGGGCTGGGCGGCAGCTTGGCCCAGTCGAGGTTGATGTATCCGGTGTCGACACCCGACCACCAGGCCCATAATCCGCCGTCCTCCCAAATGATGTTGCTGTAGCGGGACTGCGAATCGCCCAAGCTGATCACCTGGGATTTCTCTCCCGCAATTTTTTCTGTTTCCAGCAATCCCTGCGCGAATGCGAGGCCGGCGAGGGTGATTAAAAAAAATGTGATCAATCCCAGTTTCTTCATGATGCCTCCATAAAGAAATCATTCCGCTTGAAAGAGCATTCACCATGATCGGCTCACTGTACGACCTCAACCGTCACCGCGTTCGATTGGAAATCGAACGGGCTTTCCGTCGTGAAAGCGAAGTCGAAAAACCTTCCGACGAAATGAACCGGTATCTCGCCCGGCAGGACGTTCAGGGACGCTGTCGCTTCTCCGCTGGTATCGAGATATGCTCTGAAGTTGGAGAAAGTCGGGTTGTTGAACCATTGCAGAATGGTGTTGAAGAAGGCGTCGCGATTCAAGGGAAGCACGCCGCCTCCGGGAAGTATCGTGCCGGGAGCCGTCCCCGTCATGCTCCCGAGAAGAAAATAACACCTTCTTTCGTAATCGATACCGGGCTTGAGATCGAATTGGACGGTCCCTCCGTTCTGCTGCGATAAGGTCTCGGCATCGGCCCAGAGGGAATTGATGGTAATCGGGCCGGCAGTGCGGCCGTTGTTTTCGTCGAGTTCGGCGATGAGCTCGGTCCAGTCGGCATATCCTCCGAAGAACCAGTTGCCGGGTTTGTCACCGACGTCGACAGGAATGTCTGTTTTTGTATATGACTCACCGGGATTGAGATCGGGAACGCTGTCTTCGCCAAGCCAGATGTCGTTAAGATATATGTTTTCATTGAAAGAAAGAAAGAAGGCGATCGCGCTGATCGAACCGCAGGGTTTGTTACCTTTATTCTCAATAGTATAGGACACTGTAATCAGAGAATTGGGATCCAGAGCAGCAGGTGTGAATAACAAGGAAGTGATTTCCAGGTCTGGACCAATATGGCTTTCATAATGGAATCCCATATCGACATATGCACTGTCTACAGTTTGGTCCGTTCTGGTCGTTTGCGAGTCCATTCCAAGATTGCTTGCCAGATCGCTGCCGACATCCACACAGGGGCTGTCCGTTCCCTGGCCGGCCGCTGTCTGGCTGAGATAGTAGTCACCATCGGAGCCTGTGACGAAAAGCGGATCGGCATTGATGTTTCCCGCTCCCGCCCAATCCCCTTTGACGTCGCAGTAGGTCACATCGGGGCTGCTGGAAGAACCGACGTAGATTTCAGGTCCGAAGGGCGCATTGTTATCATAAATGATCGTGTCGGTAATGGTCGGAGAGGAGCCGAGGCACCATATCCCGCCGCCGCCCAGGTATGTAACACTATTTCCGGTGATCGTGTTGTTTGAAATAGTCGGCGAGGAATCGAAGCAGCAGATCCCGCCCCCTCTTGCGAAGGTCGTGTTGATGAAAATCGCGTTGTTGATCACATTCGGGGAGGAGTCTTCGCAGTAGATCCCGCCGCCGTTCGAACCGGCCGAGTTCAGCGATATAACGTTGTTCAATATTTCGGGAATGGAGTTGTTCAAGCAACAAATCCCGCCTCCATCAGCGGCAGCCGAGTTTCCGGTGATCGTATTACCCGTGATTGTCGGGGAAGAACCGTTCTGGCACAGAATTCCACCCGATCCATTGGATATTGTGAAACCCTCCAATATGGAGAACGTATTTTCCCCGTTTTGGAAGACGACCACGCTTCCCGTTTGATTCCCGTCGATGATGGTGATGCCAGGCCCATACTGACTCATGACCGTGATCGTCTTTCCCAGGAAATCGATGTTCTCGGCGTATGTCCCCTGGCGGACGATGATCGTGTCCCATTCGGATGCCGCGTTGATGGCCGCCTGAATCGTGGAGTAGTTGTCGGGAACATAGATCACGGCGGCATGGGCGATGCCGCCGGCGAGAAAAAGACAGATCGCGCAGAGAATAATTTCTTTCAACATGGATCATTCCTCCGGATGCAGGCTCACGGCACGATTTCGACTGTCGCTGGGTTCGATTGAAAATCGTAGGGCTCTTCCGTCGTAAAGGCAAAGTCCAGGAAGGCTCCGATGTATTGAGCCGGTATCTCGCCCGGCTGGATGTCGAGGGTCGCCTGTGCTTCTCCGCTCATGTCGAGAAATTCCCTGAACCTGGTGAAAGTGGGGTAGTTGAACCATTTCAGAACGTAGTCGAAGAAGTAATCCCTGTTCAGGGGGAGAACGCAGCCCCCCGGCAGTGTGGTGCCGGGAAATGTCCCCGTCATGCTTCCGAGAAGGAAATACTTCCGTCTTTCATAAGCGATGCCGGGCTTGAGATCGAAATGAACAATCCCGCCGGTCTGGCTTGACAAGGTCGCGGCATCGGCCCAGAGGGAAGTAATGGTGATTTGACCGGCGGGGTAGCCATTGTCATCGTTGGATTCAGGAACGAAATTTTTCCAATCGGCAAATCCTCCGAAGAACCAGGTGCCGGGATTATCGCCGACATTGACAGGAATGTCTGTTTTTGTATAAGACTCTCCGGGGTTGAGGTCGGGGACGCTGTCTTCGCCAAGCCAGATGTCGTTAAGATTAATGTTTTCATCAGAAGAGAGAAAGAAGGCGATCGCGCTGATCGATCCGCAGGGTTTGTTACCTTTATTCTCGATAGTATAGGACGCTGTAATCTGAGAGTTGGGATCCAGAGCAGCCGGTGTGAATGACATAGACGTAATTTCCAGGTTTGGGCCGCTATGGCTTTCGTAGTGGAATCCCATATCAACAAGAGACCTGTCGGCAATTTGATCCGTTCTTGTCGTTCGCGAGTTCATTCCCAAATTATGGGCCGAATCGCTGCCGGCATCCATGCAGGGGCTATCCATTCCCTGTCCGGCTGCTGTCTGGCTGAGGTAATAGTCGCCGTCGGGACTTGTAACGAACAGCGGATCGGCGTTGATATTTCCCGTTCCCGTCCATCCCCCCTTGATGTCGCAGTAAGTAATATCCGGATTGCTCGAGTAAAAGACGTAGATCTCAGGTCCTATGGCCGCGTTGTTGTTCCAGATGATCGAATCGGTAATGGTTGGATGACACATTGTGCTACAGCAAATCCCTCCGCCACGACCGTGACCGTCTGTCACCGTGTTTCCGACTAGGGTGTTTCCTGCAATGGATGGATATGGGGAACCGTAGCAGAATATCCCTCCACCAATATATACCGCCGTGTTTTCGGCAATGATGTTATTGGCGATTAACGCTGAAGAGCAGTTGCAGTAGATTCCGCTACCAGTATTTGCTACCGTGTTTTTTGCGATGATGTTATTGGCGATTATCGGAGAAGAGTCGTCGCAGTAGATCCCGCCGCCGCTGCTACAATCACTGTTCCAGGCAATCGTATTGCCGGTAATGGTTGGAGAGGAACCGTTCAAACATAAGATTCCTCCGCCGCAGTATGACCAAGAATAAAGCAACGTCCCCGAACCATTGCTGATGGTGAAACCCTCCAGCACCGAATCCTGGCTTTCCCCGCTTTGAAAGGCGACCACGCTTCCTGTCCGGCTCCCGTCGATGATGGTGACATCCGGTCCCGACTCGCTTGTGACCGTGATCGCTTTACCCAGAAAGTCGATGTTTTCAACATATGTCCCCTGACGGACGATGATCGTGTCGCCGTTCACGGCGGCATCGATGGCGTCCTGTATTGTGGGGTGGTTGTCGGGGACATAGAGAGTCGCGGCGTGGGTAATGCCGCCGGTGAGAAGACACAAGCAGACGATGGCTCCCTTTAACATGGATCGTTCCTCCCATTTTCTTTGGTTCGGCACGCAGTCGATCACTTAATTACTCCTTACACCGTTGGACATGTCGACTGGGATGACGGGGTTCATGTTGGTCAGGACGCCTTGGAAGTAGGCCGTTGTGTTTGCGTACTGCGCCGGCACGGTGAGAAAGTAGCGGCAGTAATCACCCCACGTGTCGTCGGTCATGAGCCAGGGGGATCCGCCGGCCAATCTCCCGACCAGCCGGGTGATGTCGTGTGGGGGTGGAATGTACTGGTTCGCTGACTGCGGTGAAGCGAGGAGATAACCGGGCGTGCCGAAGCCGTTCTTCTTCAGCATGAAGTGGACATCCGCGTTCCAGTCGCCGATGACGTAGAGCCCGGCGTCGTTGCCCTGGGATCCCTGGCCGTAGTAGGACAGGTTCGTGCCCGGTGCCTGGGGGCCGAAGAGGATTCGCGGAAAGAAAGCCCAGTTCCAACTGCCGAACCACCACGTACCGTTGTACCTACCACTAGGATAGTAGATATCAAAAGCATTCTCACTGCCGGGGCCGCCCAGGCTAACGGCAATACCAGTGGCGCCCATGGTCGGGACGCTCCACCGGGAGAGTCCCCCGCCGAATTCCGGGCCAAGGACGAACTCGTAACCCGAACCCTCGAGATCGACTGTTGTAGTCCAAATCCAACCGTAACCTGGGGGTAGTGTGGGTAGTCCATAACCATTCGGCAGGCCGGTGAAAAGAAAGCTCGCCTCCAGAATCCCCATGCTGCCCCATCCCGTACAGTCGTCATAGTAAGTGACGACAAAGGTTTCACCGGCCGGGTCCATATTGTTCGATCCGATGCTGAACGTGAAACCGTCGATCACTTCATCAGGAAGCCCGGTCGGGCTGGGAGGCAGCTTGGCCCAGTCGAGGTTGATGTATCCGGTGTCGACACCCGACCACCAGGATTGAATTTGGGTGTCCTGCCAAATAATGTTGCTGTAACGGGACTGCGAATCGCCCAGGCTGATCACCTGGAATTTCTGTCCTGCGATCTTTTTTGTTTCCAGCAGTCCCTGTCCGACAGCGAGGCCGGCGAGGGTGATTGTGAAAAGTATGATCCATCCCAGTTTCTTCATCTGATTTCCTCCCGGAAGAGCGGCAGCCACCAAAATACATTCGAAGAGCGTCAAAGGACGAACAATCCGGAATCGCCCGATCACCGGTTCTTTTCAGGGGTTACGGGTAGCCGGCGTTGAAAACAAGGGAAGAGGGAATCTTGAACCCAGGCTCCTCTTCAAGAAGTGAAACGACATGGCGAGCCCGGTTTTTCAGGGATTTTATTTTTTTTGAGGGGGACACAATACGTAGCAATACGTATTGTGTCCCCCTTCCGGCCTATTGCGCGGGATGCATCTCGACGCGGACCGTGCCGGCCTTGCCCGCTTCGAGGAAGACCGAAACGGTTTGGTCCTCGAAGCCCTTCGCTTTGACCGTCATGTTCACCGCTCCAAGGGGCAGCGTGTAGCAGCGGCATTTTCCGAGCGAAAGGGTTTTGCGTTCGTTGTATTCGAGCTTCCGGCTCTCGCAGAAGACGGAAAAGAATTGAACGTGCTTGCCCTCCGCGTCCACGACCTCCACGTCAAGCACGCCCGAAGGCTCGAGCCGGATCTCGCCCACGTCGAGGTCCCGGCCGTCCGCCAGATAAAACGGTTCCGACTTGTGATTTTCGAAGCCTCGCGCAGCGACATAAAGATAGTATTCCCCTCCCGGAAGACCGGCCAGCTCGAATCGCGGTCCCCTGCGGCCGCCCTGAATCTCGTTGACCAGCTCGTCCGTGTCGGCGTTGTAAAGATAAATCCACCAGACCGGTCCGTCATCACTGAAGGTCACCCCCGAGAGCTTGTCCACGAGGGTTCCGGAAACTTTGCCCTCCTGCAGGACCAGGTCGAGCGTGAAGGGGCTCTCCTCATCCTCCGAGACGTCGAGATCGGGAAACTCGAACTCACCCCCATTCGAAAGGGTGACGTTGACCGACCAGCGTCCCGGTTTGAATTGGTCGATTTTGAAGCGGCCTTCCGTGTCCGTTGTCACGGAGAAATAGACATCCTTGCCCGGTGGCGCATCGAGGCTTGCCAAGTCAAAGAAAAAGAGGTGCGCGCCCGGCAGGGGGCGCCCGCCGGGATAGGTCAGGCTTCCGATCAAGCAAAGGACCCCCCGGTCCTTTTCGAGCTCGGAATATGCAATGGGAAGCTCGAAGGTCTCGCCGGCCGCTATCGTGAAGGGCCGTTTCAGCGGCTTCATTCCCTTGATCACGATCTCGGCGGTGTAGCTTTCCGGTTTCAGCGAACGCTTGATCATGCACGATCCGTCGGCGCCGATTTTTTCCCCGAAACGGTGCGAGCTCGATGCGCCCTCTCTGTTCAGGAAGACCTTGAATTCCCTGTTGCACAGGTCGTCGAAACCGGAAAGGACCATGGAAAGGGTCCCGCCCAAAGAAACCTCGATCCGCATCTCTTCGATGACCTGTCCCTTCTCCAGCGTCACCCGCGGTATGCGCGGAGAAGGGTAGCCCGTTATGCTGCACGAAATGCTGTAAACTCCGGGCGGCATTCCTCTCAGGCAGAATTTGCCGTCCAGCTCGGTCCTGCACAGGTAGCTCTTGTACGGCGGGTTGGATTCGATGGCCATTATCGACGCCGGCTCGGTATTCACCGGCGCTCCGGTCAGCGCATCGATCACGGTGCCGCTGATCACGCCCCCCCCGATGCGGATGTCTCTTTCGACGGTTCCGGGCCTGTCGAATGCGATGTCGTCCCAAGCGACTTTGACGCTGTAGTTGGGAAACACGATCGAGACCTGGTACTCTTTCGAGAGAAGCTTTCTCAGGACGAACCGTCCCTGCGAATCGGTTTTCGCCAGATGGTCCCGGTCGTACCTGGGATAATCCTGGTAATTCCTGTTGAACAGATTGATCGTTGCGCCCGGGACGATGCTGCCGTCGTAATCATAGAGGGCGCCGCGCCATGTGATGTGCTCGGGCATGGGACCGAAAACGACCTCCAACCCCCTGTCGATGATTTCCACGTTTTTCGACTCGCTCGTGAAATTGATCGATTCCTCGGTCTCGTTCGGCGGCGGCATCGCTTCCATATGGATCCAGCCCGGCGGGACCGGGGCGGTCAGGAAGGAGCCGTCCGATTCGGTCAGCACGGTCCGCGCGTAGGGCATGGCCGGGCCCCACATCTTGACGGCAACACGAGCGACCGGTTTCCCGTCGTCGTCGTAAGCCCTGCCGTGCAAACGAAACCCCGGCTTGAGTCGGATCTCGACCGGTTCTTCATCGTTCGTGTCCGTCTCGACGAATCCTTCGGCAAAGTCGGGGTGAAGGGCGGCCAGGGTCTGTTTCCCTTTTTTCAGTCCTTGAAGAATGAAACAGCCCTCCTCGTCGGTCGTCGCGTGGACGTAGTACTCGCCGTGTCCCAACAAGAGCCAGTCCAAGCCCCATCGGCCCGGGCTTTCGGTCGAACAGACGATGACGTCCGGCAGGGGACGGCCGGTTTTCTGTTCGACCACGCGGCCGGAAACCGTCTGTGAGGGGTCGAGCTCGATCAGAAGGCCCGACACCCCTTTTCGATCGGCGATTTCGAAGTTGGTTCTTCGATCCAGGTAGCGGGAAGACCGGATCCAGATGCGGTGGCGCCCTTCCATTTCCAAGGGAAAGGAAAATCGGCCCTGTTGATCAGCCACCGTTTCGTGAACAACCGTGATCCAGGCGGGGCCTTTTTGGGTGTGGCGATCGATCTCGAGATCGAAAACAGGGACAGGGCCGCCCGTCTTCTTGTCGATCACTTGTCCCGAAACAAAAAAACCGGCGGGCTGAACGATTTCCTTTGCCGGCCTTTCGACCTCTTCGCCGGCGAGGTCCGGCCCGTTTTCTTTCCTGTCGGGTCGGATTTCTTTCGACACTATTTCGCGCCCGGTTTTTACGTCTTCCACGACGGGCGCCGGTGTGGCCGATCCGTTACCGCCGTCGCTCAGCACCTGCCAGAGGACCGTGCAGGCTCCGGCGATGAGGAGAGCGGCGGCGCCGATTTTGATTTTCGTGCTCATGGCAATCACTCCGGTGACGACATTGGCTGATCCGGCTGCCGCTGCTGCGGCAGGTCCCGCGGCCGCGGCGGCCGAAGAAGCTCCCACCTTCAATCCCGCGATCGGAGCGAGAGCGAGACACCACGCTCCCCTGTCATTGCCGAACTCGGCATCGAGACGCTCGCGCAGCTTGGCGAGTCCCCTTTTGAGCCGGGTCTTGACCGTTTCCACCGGGATAGCGAGACGGGCCGCGATCTCGCGGGGAGGGAGGTCCTCGTAGAAACGGAGCAGGACGGCGCTGCGATAAGCCTTTTCCAGGGCCAGGACCTCGTCGATGACGCGGCGCCGCAGGGCTTCTCGTTCGTAGATTTCGGACGCCGACGGCACGGCTTCGGGAGCGGCGGCGGCTTTCTCTCTCTCGGCGCGTTTTTTATCGACGCGGCGCGTCATGAAAGCGAAGTTGCGCGCCACCCTGGCGAGCCACGCGGGAAGCGCCTCCGAGATTCGGGGCGGGCGCTCCAATGCGGCCAGCCACGTCTGCTGGGCCACGTCGTCCGCGCTCTGATCGTCGAGCACGAGCCGCCGCGCCAGGACCCGCACGAAATCTCCGTGCGCCAGAAGTGACTCGGGTTCGATCGGCACAGCGCCTCCTCTTGGGAACGTCTCTTTGCGGCTCTATAATAAAGGATGATACCGAACCGGAATCGGGTTCAAAAGGGGAACACAATACGTAGTCACGCGTAGGGGGTATCTCGGGAATTTCGCCTGGACCACGGACGCAAGGGGTCTGCGAGCATAATCCGCAGGCTTCCATCTTTGCGAGGACTTGTTCGCAGACCCCTTGCGTCCGTGGTCTGGATAATTCTTGTGTCCCCCTCCTACCGCAGCGTTCCCAGGTAGTGCGTGGTGAGCTGGCGCTGCTTCACGTGCTCGAGCGTGTAGTCGGGAAGAAGCATGGGCGCTACGCGGTCGAGGCCGACGCCCGTCTCCTCGAGCTCGGCGTGATATTTGACCACGTGATCGAGGCTCAGGCTTCCGTCCTTCGCATCATTCAGGGCGTAAGATCCGGCCGCCTTGCCCGAGATGCGGCCGAAGACCATGGTGTCGAGGAGCGAATTCCCCATGAGGCGGTTCTCGCCGTGGATGCCGCCGCCCACTTCGCCGGCCGAGTAGAGGCCGGGCACGCAGGTCGTGCCGTCGGCGTTGAACTCGATGCCGCCGTTCTGGTAGTGGAGCGTGGGGTAGACGAGCATCGGCTCTTCGGCGATGTCGATGCCGAAGCGTTCGAAGAGGATGTGCTTGCCCGGGAAGTTCTTCTCCACGTATCCCTTCCCCTCGAGGGTGTCGATCATGGGGCTGTCGAGCCAGACGCCGAACTTGCCCGTCGGCGTGGGAACGCCGAGACCGCGGCCCGCGCACTCGCGGATGAAGGACGCGGCCTCCACGTCGCGCGGCTCGCGCTCGTTGACGAACTGCTCGCCGTTGACGTTGAGGATGTTGGCCCCGGCGCCGCGGAACTTCTCGGTGATCAGGATCCCCTCGGCCTGTTCGGGGAAGACGACTCCCGTGGGGTGGTACTGGACGGTGTGGAGGAAGCAGACCGGCACGCCGGCGCGGTAGGCGATGACGATCCCGTCCCCCGTGGCGCCGTAGTGGTTGGTGGTCATGAAGTTCTGGATGTGGAGCCGGCCCGAGCCGCCCGTGGCCATGATCACGGCCTTGGCCTTCACGATGAAGTACTCTTCCGTCTCCATGTTGTAGAAAACGGCCCCGGCGCAGTGGCCGTGCTCGTTCAGAACGAGCTCGACGGCGGGCGAGAACTCGAGCACGGTGATGTCGGCCGCCCGGTTGCGCACCTCGTCGCGCACGGTGCGCATCATCTCGGCGCCCGTGATGTCGGCGGCGGAGTGCATGCGCTTGCGGCTCGTTCCGCCGCCGTGGAGGCTCTTCAGCCGCCCGTCGGGCCACTTGTCGAAGTTGCATCCCATCTCGAGGAGCCAGCGGATCACGTCGGGCGCCTCGGTGACGAGCTTCTCGACGAGCTCGGGCACGTTCTTGAAGTGGCCGCCGCCCATCACGTCGAGGTAGTGGAAGTAGGGAGAGTCCTTGTCTCCCTTGGTGGCGGCCTGGATGCCGCCCTCGGCCATCATCGTGTTGGCGTCGCCGTGGCGGAGCTTGGTCGCCATGATTACCTTCGCCCCCTGCTCCTGCGCGAGAAGGGCGGCCGATGAGCCGCCGCCTCCCCCGCCGATGACGAGCACGTCCGTCTCGTATTCGACCGCGGCGAGGTCGATCTTGTCGGGATCGACGCGGCTGCGGGCTTCAAGAAGGTCGACCATCTCGTGGGCGATGTGATACCCCTTCGAGGGGCCGACCCGGATCTCGCGGCGCCCCTCGTCCTTGGCGTCGGGGTGGAACTCCTTCAGGATGGCGGCCCGTTCGTCGAGCGACATGAACGGAACCTCTTCGTCCTTCTTTTTCGTTTCAACACGCGCGGGCCTCGTTTCGGCGACCTTCTTGATGAGCTCCTTGAGCGACTCCGGGTAGGGCATTGTCCACCTCTCTTGTGTCTTTGCTTTACAGGTATTCCTTGTCTTCGGGCCGCCACGATTCATCCGCCATGGCCGGCTCCATTTCGCGGTTCACGTAGAGCTCTTTGAGCTCTCCTTCGGCCGTCTCCTTCAGCCGGCCGAGGGACTCGGTGTATTTCCCGTCGGCGATCTGCTTCACCATGTCGTCGCAGTGCCGGGATCTGGGCGCCAGACAAGCTCCCCGGATGCGGCGCACCATCTGGGCGATGTGGTACTGGGCCATCTCGGCCATGCACCGCGTCGCGCAGAGACCGCACTGGATGCAGTCGAAGGAGAGCTCGGCCGCCGCTTCCAGGTCGCCCCTCTTGATGGCGGCCACGTAGTCCATGACGGGCACGTCCATGGGGCAGACCTTGGTGCAGGCGTTGCAGGCCACGCAGCGGAAGAGCTCGGGGTAGGCCTTGAACACGTCCTCGTGGCCGCTAGCCGACCCGGCGTTCCACACCGCCCTGTTGGCGGGGAAGAAGGGAAGCTGGGCCAGGTACATGTCGGGCTCCACCACGGTCTGGCAGGCCAGGCCGACGCGGATGTGGTAGTCGCCGGGCTTCCGGTAGACCGTGCCGCATGCGCCGCAGATGCCTCCCCGGCACCCGCAGCCGCGGATGAACTTGTACCCGGCGTATTCCATCGCCTTCATGATGGTGAGCGACTCGGGGACTTCGTACTTCTTGCCCATGACGTGGATGGGGATGTTCTGCTCTTTCGCTTCAACGGCCTCTGTGCTCATTGTTTTCTCGACCTTTCGACCAGGGGTTGCGTTCCTTCATCGGTTTATGTCTTTGGTCCTTACAGAACTTTTTCCTTCAAGAGCGGCTCGGCGCCGGGGTGGTTGAGCTCGAACCGGCAGACACAGGGGTCGGCCCCCAGGGCCACGGCCATCAGCTGTGTGATGTAAAACGTGGGAAGCTCATTCAACCCCTCCCTCTTTTCGAGGGCGGCGGCCTGTTTCCTGCTGATGTTGTATTCGCAGAGCGGGCAGCTCGACACGACGGCCTCGGCGCCGTTCTCAATCGCCGACGCAATGACATCGGCCACGGCGTCCTCGACAGCGTCCGGATTGCCGAGCACCTGGTAGGAGCCGCAGCACTGAACGGATCCCGCGAAACGGACCGGATCGGTGCCCAGAGCCTCGAGGCAGTCGTGGAGAACGGTGGGGGCCTCGGCCGAGTCGATGGCGGCCTCGTCGGGCCGCGTGAGGGTGCAGCCGTAATAGGGCGCCGTCTTCAGCCCCTTGAGCGGCACCTTGACCGTTTCCTTCACCTTGTCCCAGCCGATCTCGTCGCGGAGAAAGTCGAGGATATGCATAACCCTGACCTCGCCGGAGTAATCGCTCTCTTCCTCCATGAAGGTGTTGATCGTCTCCCGCTTCTCCTCGTTGTCGCGCATGACGAGGTTGGCGCGCGTCAGGGTGTTGTAGCACATGGAGCAGAGGGTGAGCATCTTGTCGTACCCGGCGTCCTTGGCCCGGATCAGGTCGCGGACAGGCGCGAGGAGATGAAGGAGGTCGTCGTCGGCGAGTGAGAAGACGACGCCGCAGCAGTTCCAGCGCTCGAGCTCGTCGAGCTCCACGCCGAGAGCGTTCAGCGCTGCGATGCCGGCCTCTTCGAGGTTCCGGGCCTTGGTCTTCAAGGTACAGCCTGGGTAGTAGCAGATCTTCATGGTCTTCCTCGGTACGAAATCGGTGAAACCTCGGGATTTCTCAGGAAGTGTTTTTTCTGAAACAACCGACGAGGGCGATCTGGGGCATATCGGCCAGCACCTCTTCGGGGATCTCGTTCGGCTCGACGCGGTTCGTGTTCTCCCTCAGGAAGAGCTGGCGGATCGCTTCCATTATTCTGGGAATCTCGATCCCGCGCGGGCAGCGTGCATAGCACGTGTTGCACGTGGCGCAGAGCCAGACAGTGTTGGCGTCAATGATCTTTTTTTTCAGCCCGAAGTGGGAGAGAAGCATGATCTGCCGCGTGGTGAGATCCATCTTGTCCGTCATGGGACATCCGCCCGTACAGGTGCCGCACTGCATGCACTTGTGGACGCTGTCTCCCGAGATCTCGTCGAGCTTCCGGACGAACTCCTTGTCAAGACTCTTGTCGGATATCTTCAAAGTCATGGTTTGCCTCTGTGAGACAGCGGTTGATCGTTTAAAAAGAGACCTGCAATGATAAAGGGCCGGGCCGCGAGTTCAAGGCGACTCTGATAAATTTTGATATTTGATAAATCCTATACACATTAATGAAATTAATACCTTTTTCAGGCGATGGCGATCGTGTTCCCTTCCTGCTCGTCATGAAGGCCCGCGAAAGGAACGGACCCGGTCTTTATCGTGGCGAGATCGTCCAAGCTCGGTGCAGGAAAAATTTCACTTTCAGGAGATTTTCTTGCAAAAGAACGGGGATTGTGGGACGATTCTGGCTCGATTTTGATGCTTTGGATGACAGAACGTATTGATTTTGCAGACCTTCCACCTTTCCATTCTCCCTTCAAGACGGCCTTTGCCCACTGCGTAGTATTGTGATTTCTCCACGCCCAGACCTCAAAACCACCTCTTTCCGGGCCTCGGTTGTCGACGAAGTCATCGGTCGCTATCCCCACGGCGAGTCGAGCCTCATCATGGTTCTCCAGGATGTCCAGCAGTCGTTGAATTACCTGCCCGAAGAAGCCGTCAATGCCGTGGCCCGCGGTCTCGGTGTTCCGCGGAGCAGGATTTATTCGGTGGCGTCCTTTTACAAGAGCCTCTCCCTCGAGCCGAAGGGCGAGCACCAGGTCGACGTCTGCACGGGCACGGCCTGCCACGTACGCGGCGCGGGGAGGCTGATCAACCAGCTTTCAAGCGAGCTCGGGATCGGGCCGGGGGAAACGACAAAGGACCTCGCCTTCTCCCTCGACACCGTGCACTGCGTGGGGGCCTGCGCTCTCGGGCCGGTGACCGTGCTCGACGGTGATGTTTTGGGTGAGATGACGCCGCGAAAGCTCGCGAAAGCGATCGGGAAACGCCGCTCTCCCGAAGAAGGCGAGACCGCGGCCGCCGCGCACTGTGAAGAGTGCGCGGCAGGGGTCGGGCGGCGGCTTCCCGGAACCTCGGCAGCAGAGGGTTTGGAAAGGGTGACCACTTTCGAGGAGCTCGAAGACCTCCGCCGGAGGCTGCATGCCGAACGAGAGCAACAGACGACCGTGCTTTCCGTCTGCGCGGGGAGCGGGTGCCGGGCTCTCGGTGCCGAAAAACTGATCAACACCCTTCGCGAAGGGCTTTCCCGGGCCGGCCTGGAAGACTCGGTCCGTGTTCAGGCGAACGGGTGCCACGGGTTCTGCGAACAAGGGCTTCTCGTCGTTGTCCGGCCGCAGGGCGTTCTTTACCAGAAGGTGACGCCCGAAGATGTTCCCCGCATCATCGAAAAGACTCTCGAGAAGGGCGAGATCATCGACGATCTCCTCTACGAGGATCGGGGAGAAAAGATCGCGCTCGAGAAGGATATCCCTTTCTATGCAAAGCAGAATCGCCTCCTCATGAGCCGAAACGCCCATCTCGATCCTCACAGCATCGAGGATTACATCGCCGCCGGCGGTTACTCTTCTCTTGCAAAGGTCCTGAGCTCGATGGAACCCGATGACGTGATCAGCAAGGTGGAGCGCGCCGGCCTCCGCGGCCGGGGCGGCGCCGGTTTCCAGGCGGCGCGCAAGTGGGCTTCCTGCCGGAAGAATCGCGCCGACAGAAAATTCATCCTCTGCAACGCCGACGAAGGGGACCCGGGCGCTTTCATGGACTGCTCCCTTCTCGAAGGGAATCCCCACTCCGTGATCGAAGGTATGATCATCGGCGCTTACGCCATAGCGGGATCGCCGTCCGCGGGGATGAAGTCGGGCTCAACGGCCGGTCCGGCAAACGGCAAAGACGGGGCCGTCCGCGCGGAAGGCTATGTCTACGTCCGGCACGAGTATCCCAGGGCCGTGGCCAATCTCGAGATCGCCCTCGTCCAGGCCCGCGCCGCCGGCCTTCTCGGCGATAACATCCTCGGCTCGGGCTTTTCCTACGACATCCGCATCAGCCGGGGCGGAGGGGCTTTCGTGTGCGGCGAATCGACGGCGCTCATGGCCTCGATCGAGGGGAAGGTGGGCGAGCCGCGCGCCAAGTATATCCACACGGCCGAGGCCGGCCTCTTCGGAAAGCCCACTGTGCTCAACAACGTGGAGACCTGGGCGAACGTTCCCGTCATCATCGAGAAGGGCGCAGAGAGTTACGCCTCCGTGGGAAGCGCAAAGAGCAAGGGAACGAAGATCTTCTCCCTCGTGGGAAAGGTGAACAACACCGGCCTCGTCGAGGTGCCCATGGGAATCGCCCTGCGCGAGATCGTTTTCGGGATCGGCGGCGGAATCCCGGGCGGCCGGAAGTTCAAGGCCGTCCAGACGGGCGGGCCCTCGGGCGGCTGCGTGCCCGAGTCGCTTCTCGACATTCCCGTCGATTTCGACGAGCTGACGAAAGCTGGCTCCATGATGGGCTCGGGCGGCATGATCGTCATGGACGAGGAGACGTGCATGGTCGACGTGGCCCGTTACTTCATAGAGTTTCTGGGCGAGGAGTCGTGCGGCAAGTGCGCGGCCTGCAGGCTCGGTCTCGAAAACATGGAAGAGATCCTGGGCCGCATCTGCCGTGGCGGCGGGGCCGAGGGGGACATCGCCCGTCTCGAAAAGCTCTTCACCGTCCTCGACGAAGGTTCCCTCTGCGGCCTGGGTAAGAGCGCGGCCAATCCCGTGCGGAGCACGGTGAAACACTTCCGCGACGAGTACGAAGCCCACATCCGCGAGAAGAGATGCCCGGCCGGTGTCTGCCGGGCGCTGATCACGTTCAGTATCGACGATTCGTGCACGGGATGCGGCATCTGCCTGAAGGACTGCCCGCAGGGCGCCATCTCGGGCGAGAAGAAGAAACTGCACGTCATCGACGAGGAGAAATGCGATCGCTGTGGAATCTGTCTGGCGGGGTGCCGGTTCGATTCCATTGTGAGGATATAGGTTTTTAGCCCATCTGACCGTTGCTGTGTGAGTTCCGGACTGAAGGGCCTGTCGAAGTTTTTTTGAGGAGTTTTTTGAAATGGTCAAGACAATTTACGTTGGAAACCTGCCCTTCAGTGCATCGGAAGAAGAAATTCGCGAGCTTTTTTCCCAGCACGGCACTGTCCACCAGGTCAAGCTGATCACTGATCGTGAAACAGGAAGGCCCCGCGGTTTCGGTTTCGTCGAAATGGACCCCGAGGAAGCCGACAAGGCGATCGAGGCCCTCAACGGAGCCGATATGGGCGGCCGTGATCTCAGGGTCAACGAAGCGAGACCGCGCACGGAGCGTGGTTCCCGCGGCGGCGGAAGCTGGTAGTTTTCCCGAGCGGCCCGCATTGACGAATAAGGCCGCTTAAATATCGATATCGAATTGACAGAGGCCCGGCCGGCTTTCGCTGCAGCGTGGCGGCGGAAGCCGGACCGGCTGTTCGACTCATGCCCGGAAGCTTCATCATTTCCCGCTCCGGGCCGGACCGGCAAGCGACAATGACAGAGACGTTTTCCATAACGGTTGACGGCCGTGAAGCCCCGGCGGCAAAGGGAGAGATGCTTCTCGACGTGATCCGCGGGGTCGGTATTTCCCTGCCCACGCTCTGTCACCACCCGTCGCTCGAGCCCACGGGGGCCTGCAGACTCTGTGTCGTTGAGATCTCTCACGCCGACTGGAAGGGCTGGTCGGGACTCGTGACATCCTGCCTCTACCCCGTCGAGCCCGGGCTTCAGGTCTTGACCCGGTCCGACAGGATTCGGGCCGTGCGGCGTACTCTCTTCGAGATGCTCCTCGCCCGGTGTCCGGGGTCGGAGGTTGTTCGGGAGATGGCGGCTGCCGAAGGGGTGAGCGAAACCCCCTTTCCGGTTCGGGATATGGAGAGCGCAGACAAGTGCGTCATGTGCGGGCTCTGTGTCCGCGTTTGCCAGGATCTCGGGCCGGCCGCGATCGCACCCCTCGGCCGCGGTGCGGACAAGGAGGTCGGTCCCCGCCCCGACGGGGTGGGCGAGGACTGCACCGGGTGCGGGGCCTGCGCCCTCGTCTGTCCCACCGATGAAATCGAGACAACACACCGGACGGGCACGCTCAACATCTGGAACAGGGAGTTTCCCCTTCCCATCTGCTCGGTCGCCGGCGATCGCTGCCGGGCGTGCGGGGTGTGCGAAGAGGTCTGCCCCCTGGCGATTCCAAGGGTGAGTCTTTTCAGCACCGGTTCTTCGGCCTCCCGGCCGGCGGCTTCGGCCGCGAGGCCGGCGGCCGTCATTGCGGCTCATGTCTGCACCGGCTGCGGGCTCTGCGCCGGCGCCTGTCCAACGGGCGCGATCGATCAGGACACGTCCGTCTGTCCGGAGTCGCTGGCAGGATTTTCGACTGCCCGTGATCTGAAAGGGCGCGTACCCGTCTACGCCTGCTCCCGGTCTTCCTTCCCCCAGGGGAACGATGATTTTATCCCCGTTCCCTGCGTGGGACGGGTCACCGTGGAAGATCTTCTCGAAAACCTCGCCCGTCGTGCCGACGGTGTTCTCGTCTTGGGTCGCGACAAGGAGACCTGTCCCTCGGGGCCCGGTGAGGATCAGGCCGAAGCGCGCGTGAAGGTGGCCGACGAGCTGGCCGGTCTGGCCGGGCTCGGCCGCGACCGGATCCGGTTTGTCATACCCGGCTACGGATACGACGGGCCGCCGAAAGCATACGCCGCGTTCCGTGAGAACGGCCGGCCTTCATTGATCGAAAAACCTCTCCTGGCCGGTGAGTTCGACGGATTCGGCCCCTTGGCAGCCGGAATCGGCTGCCCGGCCGGCGGGATGGATCGCATCTTCGAGATCGTGCACGCTCTCTGGAAAGAGCCCGGCATCGAGCCGGTCCTGCCCGCCACGATCACGGATCTCTTCGCCGGGAAGGAAGACACGCTGATCTACCTGGGCGATCTTCTTGTCCTCGATCTCGTGCTTTCCCTCCTTGTGAAGGGGAAGCCCATTGGAGATCTCATTCGGGATGCGGCCGTCCTCCTCGACGAAAAGGGCATCAGTGCGCGTCCAGTGGTAACGCCCCGCATGGTCGAGGAAAGCAAGGCTTCGCGCGTGATCGCTTTCTGCGAATGCTGCCTACCCGATTTCGGGCGCCCAGTCGATCTGGTCACTCTCGACAAGCTCGCCGGCGTGGAGGGAGAAGGGATCCCGGCGATGGGCGGCCCCTTCCGTTTCCGCATCAGCCCGGAGGAGCGGATCGATCTCTTAAAATCTTTCCACGCAGCGGACGGGGGGACCTGCTCCTGCCCGAGCCTGCTCGCCCAGTTCGCTCTTCTCGACAGGGAGGGGGCCTGGCGGCCCGGTCTCATTCCCGAACCGACCATGGCTTTCCAGAAGGCGGTTCGCACCGCCGGGGAGGCCGTGTCATGAAGGAACTTCGGATATTCGACCATCCGATTCTCGAGCCCCTGCCGGGTGAGACGATCGGGTTCACATTCAACGGGCGCCCAGTTAAGGCCCGGAAGGGAGAAGTGATTTCGTCCGCTCTCTACGCGGCCGGAATCCCCGTCTTCGGCCATCATCAAAAGGACGGCGGCGCTCAAGGGATCTTTTGCGTCAACGGGCAGTGCTCCCAGTGCACGGTTGTGGCCGACGGAAGAGCGGTCAAATCGTGCATGACGCCCGTCGTTTCGGGGATGAAGGCTGCAAGCTGCGAGGGTCGGCCCGGGCTCGGTGAAACCGCCGCGATTTCGGTCTCCCGGCCGGCGGCTTCGGTCTCCCGGCCGGCGGCTTCGGCCGGTCCGGACGAGCTCGAGATCCAGGTGCTCGTCGTGGGCGGGGGACCGGCCGGGATCTGCGCCGCCATCGAGCTGGGCCGTCTCGGCGTGGGCGTCCTCGTCGTGGACGACAAGCAGGAACTGGGCGGCAAGCTGAGCCTCCAGACGCACAACTTCTTCGGGTCCGTGGCCGACTGCTGGGCCGGCGTGCGCGGCATCGACATCGGCCGCATGCTGGCCGACGAGGTGGCGCGTCTCCCAACGATCAAGGTCTGGCTCGACTCGACCGTGGTCGGCCTTTTCCACGACGGCCGGTTCGGCGTGGCGGGCCGGGACGGCTACAGGCTCGTGAAGCCCAAGAGTGTGCTCATCGCTTGCGGCGCTCGCGAGAAATCGCTCTCTTTCCCGGGAAGCGACCTTCCGGGGGTGTACGGCGCCGGCGCCTTCCAGACCCTCGTCAACCGCGACCTCGTTCGCTGCGCGCGGAGCCTCTTCGTTGTGGGTGGCGGCAACGTGGGTCTCATCGGCGCCTACCACGCGCTCCAGGCAGGCATCGACGTGAAAGGTCTCGTTGAAGCCCTTCCGCGGTGCGGCGGTTACAAGGTGCACGAGGACAAGATCAGGCGCCTCGGCGTTCCGGTCTGGACGTCGCACACAGTGGTCCGCGCCGAGGGGAAGGAGCATGTGGAGCGCGTCGTTGTCGCCGCCATCGACGAGAAGTTCCGGCCCCTTTCGGGAACGGAGCGCTCCTTCGCCGTTGACACGCTCCTCATCGCCGTCGGCCTTTCACCCGTGGACGAGCTTCTCCAAAAGGCGCGCGAGTACGGCATGAAGGTTTACGCCGCCGGCGACGCCGATGAGATCGCCGAGGCTTCGGCCGCCATCTTCTCGGGCAAGATCACGGGCCGCGAGATCGCCCGCGACATGGGGATGAACATCGTTATTCCCTGCGACTGGGCGCCCCTGGCCGGGATCCTGAAGAGCAAGCCCGGCGAGAGCGCTCCTCTCGAAGCGAAGGGCTTCGACGCGCCCGTCTTTCCCGTGATCCGCTGCGTGCAGGAGATCCCGTGCAACCCATGCGCCGAGGCCTGCCCGCACGGCCTCATCACGATCGAGGGATCGATCATGTCCCTTCCCGAGTACGACGGTGAATGCACGGGCTGCGGCCGGTGCGTGCTCGCCTGCCCGGGCCTTGCCGTCAACCTCGTTTTCAATGATTACGATCCCTCCGGGGAGAAGGCCCTCCTCATGCTCCCCTTCGAGTTCATCGATCAGGAGATTCCATTCGGGAGGGAGGTTGTGACCACCGGTTTCGAGGGCGAAAAGATCGGCACGGGACGAGTGATCGCCTTGAAGAATCGGAAGGACCAGGACCGCCGCCGGCTCCTCCTTCTCGAGGTGCCGGCTTCTGAAAAAATGCTCGTCGCCGGGTTCCGGGTGAGGGAGCCGGTCGGTGGCGAGCCCGTGACCGGCGAGGCCGGGCTCGAAGACGATCCCGTGGTCTGCCGGTGCGAGCGCGTAAGGAAGAGCGAGATCGTGAAGGAGATCCGGGCAGGCGTGCGCGACATGAACCAGCTCAAGGCCGTTGTCCGTTCCGGCATGGGCGGATGCGGGGGCAAGACCTGCACCGAACAGATTCTGCGTCTCTATCGCGAGGAGGGGATCGATCCATCCGAGGTCACCCTTCCCACGATCCGACCCCTCGTGGCCGAGGTGCCGCTTGGCGATTTCGTTCCCGAAGAGAACGGCGATTTCGTTCCCGCAGGGAACGACGATTTCGTGAAGAAAGAGGAGGATCAGGGTGGCGGGTAAGGGAAAGAGATACGATGTCGTCGTCGTCGGATCGGGAAGCGTCGGGAATCCCGCGGCCTGTTTTCTGGCCCAGGAAGGGCTGCGCGTCCTGGTGATCGAGCGGCGTCCCGCATCGGGTCAGGGAGACAACAAGGCCGCCATCGGCGGCGTCCGCGCCACCCATTCCGATCCGGCCAAGATCATGACATGCCGGGAGAGCCTCGAGATCTTCTCCACCTGGAAGGAGACCTACGGCTTCGACATCGGCTGGAAAACGGGCGGGTACTGCTTTCCCGTCTTCACCGAGGGGATCGAGAAAACCCTGAAAGGGATCCTGCCCATTCAGAAGGAGTTCGGTCTCAACATCGACTGGGTGGGGCCTGACGAGATCGCGCGCCTCGTTCCCGGCATCGAACGCGAGGATCTCCGCGGCGGAACCTATTCCCCCGAGGACGGCCAGGTCTCACCCCTGCTGGCGGCCGTGGCTTTCGAGCGCGAGGCGATGAGGAACGAGGCCGAGTACCGCTTCAACGAGCGCGTCATCGGTTACGAAAGAACAGGCGGCCGCATCACGGGCGTGAAAACGGACCGCGGATCGTATTCGTGCGACGCCGTTGTTCTCGCGACCGGCGCGGACGCGGCCGAGCACGGTCCCTTTCTCAACATCGAGATCCCGGTCATTCCCGACTCGCACGAGGCCGGCATCTCGGCGCCGGTGGAGCCCTTCCTCGAGCCTCTCGTGGTCGATCTCCGCCCCGGCCCGGAAGGGAGGACGGCCAACTTCTATTTCGGCCAGAACCATGAGGGACAGATCATCTTCTGCTATACGCCGAAGGAGCTCTTCGCCGGCACGGACAGGGAGAGCCTCTCCGAGTTCCTGCCGGTTCTGGCGAACCGGATGATCTCTCTCGTTCCGCGCCTTAAAAACCTCCTCATCCGCCGTGTCTGGCGCGGGTGCTACCCCATGACGCCCGACGCCATTCCCATCATCGACACCGTTGCCGGAATCGACGGCCTCTTTCTCGCCGTGGGCATGTGCGGTCAGGGTTTCATGATGGGACCTGGCGTGGCCAGGAACATCACCTCCATGATCGTTCACAACAAACCGACCCTCCCCAAGGAGGTCCAGAAAACCTACCGTTACGACCGCGATTTCTACGCAGCAAAGAAGGAGGCGCTCAAGTGAGAATCGAACCGGAAAGGAGGACGCGTCTATTGTATCGGTGGGATTATTAGTGGTATTATTACTTGAAAGGAATCAGGTTTTCTATGTGTTTTATATGAATGTAGTAAGTTATATTTCCGCGTAGCTCATGAAATCAGGGTGCTCGTAGGTTTCTTGACATCAACGATAAAACACCGCGTATTTCAGGGAGACAGAGCATGGATTTCAGAACCAAGCAGGTGTGGGTCAAAGGTCTGGCGATCGATTGTCCGCTGGGAATGGAGGTCGATACCTGTCCGGCCAAAGAGCTGAGGCGGCTTCCCGTTAAAAAAAGGCTCCAGGTTGTCAATCGCATGACCGAAGACGAGCTCGATGCCTTGATCGAACATCACAATGAATGCCTGGCCCGGCGTGAAGGAAAATAGTTCTATTTAACGCTTCGCGTTTGACGGGGTATCGGGTTCGCCGGCTTAAATTTTTCCCTGACCACGGTTTTCCGGTAAAATAGACCAGCCGGATTGGGTCTGCCCGGCCGGCGGCTTCATGCCGGGCGGTCAGGATTATCTCGTATTTAGTTGGGCCGGACAATGGGTATGCGGATCTACCAGGTCGATGCTTTTACGGACAAGCCCTTTGCCGGGAACCCGGCCGCTGTCTGTATTCTACCGGAAGTGCGTGATGAAAGGTGGATGCAGAACGTGGCCCGGGAAATGAACCTCTCGGAAACGGCGTTTTTGAACGAGAGGAAGGACGGCTACGGCCTGCGCTGGTTCACTCCGACCGTGGAGGTCGAACTGTGCGGCCATGCCACGCTGGCAAGCGCATTCGTCTTGTGGGAAAGGGGTCTCCTCGCTCCGCAAACAAAGGCCGAGTTCCACACGCGAAGCGGCCTGCTGTCGGCCCTGCGCACCGAAGGCGGGATCGAGCTCGATTTTCCGGCGACTCCGGCCGCTCCGGCCGACGCCCCTCCCGGGCTTGCTGAAGCGCTCGGTGCAAAGCCGCGGTTTGTGGGCAGGACGGGGTTCGACTATCTCGTGGAGGTCGATTGTGAAAAAACGGTGCGGGGACTCAGCCCGGACATCGGTTCGTTGAAGAAGCTGAACGTGCGCGGCGTTATCGTGACGAGCGCGGCCGATACTGCGGAGTTCGACTTCGTCTCCCGCTTTTTCGCCCCGGGCGCCGGCATCGACGAGGACCCGGTCACGGGCTCGGCCCACTGCTGCCTCGGACCCTACTGGAGCGAGCGTTTCGGCAGGAACGAGTTCACGGCTTATCAGGCGTCGGACCGCGGCGGCGTTGTGCATGTCCGCGTGGAAGGGGACCGCGTCCGCCTCACCGGAAAGGCCGTCATGATCATGGTCGCGGAGCTGTTCGAGGACTGACATGGAGGACGGAAAAATGATCAAGCGAATGCCGTGGTTCGAGCGTGTTTTTTCCCGGGATCTTCCTCTGTCCATCTTTCCGAACGTTGTGGAACGGATACGCGGCACCACCGCCCGCCTCGAAGAGAGAGTGAAAACGCTCTCCCCGGAAGAGCTGACGCGCCGGGAGGGCGGGAGCTGGTCGATCCAGGAGAACGCCGGGCACCTGCTCGACCTGGAACCGCTCTGGCTCGGCCGCGTCGATGACCT
Source organism: uncultured Phycisphaerales bacterium (assembly GCA_964633825.1). GTDB lineage: Bacteria > Planctomycetota > B15-G4 > B15-G4 > CAYZWU01 > CAZWHE01. Next base: position 23,478 of record CAZWHE010000010.1, read on the forward strand.
GGCGGCCCGGAATAAGACGCTTCGGCCCGCGGACCTGGAAAACAGGAAAACCCACGAGGCGGATCATAACAGCCGTTCGATCGACGAGCTCCTGGCTTCGTTCAGGTCGCTGCGCAGGTCGCTGACCGGGCGGCTCGATGCAATGGACTCCCAATCCATCGCTTTCACAGCGGAGCATCCCCGCCTGAAAACGCCGATGAACATGCTCGACCTGATATTCTTTACCGCAGAACATGACGATCATCATCTGGCGCGGATCACGGAACTGTTGCGTCGTTGATCACTGCGATCGATCCCGCCGACCGGATTGGAGTCGAAATGGAAGAATCCGAAGCAGGAAGATATGAAATCGATGGGCGGCCCGTTAAATGCCCGCACTGCGGGAACGACCTCTTCTGGACGCGGACGACCCTCATGAACACGAGAGGAGTCACGTTCCTGGGTTTCGACTGGGCAAACAAGGAAGCCCAGAACTACATCTGCGACCGGTGCGGCTACGTGCTCTGGTTCCTCGATAAAGAGGCTTGAACGTGCGTGACGCTTTGAGGCTGTTCAATCGTTGATGAAATGGAACGCAGGGACAATCGAGTTGACCCAACACGGACACGATCGACGGAGCGAAAACAAGGATCGCCTGGTTCTATATCTACCCCCGCGGTTTCGGGGAAGCATCTTTTTGCTTTTACTCGCCGCTGTGCTGATCGGCTGCACCTCACCGCGCAACATCGAGTCGGAAGCTCTTGCCTCGGCCGAACCGACGGTCACTCTGCGTCCCGCGGCCATGCAGCATCCCGCGGCCGGTCCCGGCTCTGTTCACTACGCCGTGAAAGGGTACTCGGTTCGGAACAGGCCGATCAAATCGGCCGTTCTGGGCGACGGCCGGGACGTGGTTCTCATCATGGCTTCGATTCACGGTAATGAGCCGGCCGGAACCCCTCTCGTCGAGGGGCTGAACCTCTGGCTTTTGGAGCACCCCGAAGAGCTGGAAGGACGCACCGTTGTTTTGATGCCTGTCGTGAACCCCGACGGGATGGCTGCGCGCTCCCGCCGCAACGCGAACAATGTCGACCTGAACCGCAACTTCCCGGCCGCCAACCACCGCGTGAAGCAGGGGTATTCGCCGTCGCCCCTCTCGGAGCCCGAATCGCGCATCATTATGGAAACGATCTGCAGACACTGGCCGGCCCGCGTTGTCAGTATTCATCAGGGCCTCGACTGCATCGATCCCGACGGACCGGCCATGGTCCTGGCCGAGAAAATGGCGGACAAGTGCCACCTCGGGATTTGCGACCTGAAAACATATCCCGGTTCGTTCGGGTCTTTCGTGGGAACGACGCTTGGCAAACCCATCATTACCTTGGAGCTTCCGAGGGGTGTGGAGAGACTGGGCAGGGATGAGTTATGGAAAAGGTATGGGGAGGCCCTGCTCGAGGCGGTCCGGTTCTCAGAACCGCATGAACGGACGGACATGGAAGGGGCTCCGGGGATCGGCCGGCCGGATATGAGCCGATGAACAGAAACATCGAGATCAAGGCGAGACTCATCGATAAGGATCGGGCCATGGCCGAGGCGACCCGGCTGAGCGACACTCCGCCCGAAGTCATCGTGCAGGAGGACACGTTCTTTCACTGCGACCAAGGGAGGCTGAAGCTCAGGGCCTTTCCCGACGGCACGGGAGAGCTCATCCACTACCTGCGCAACGACAAAGCAGGTCCGAAGGAGTCGAACTATATCGTTTACGAAACGAAAGCTCCCGACAAGCTGAAGGAAACGCTCGCCCGGTCTTATGGAGTCAGAGGTGTCGTCAGGAAGAAACGCACCCTCTTCCTGCATGGGCGGACGCGCATCCATATCGATGAAGTGGAGAAGCTGGGCCGTTTCATCGAGCTGGAAGTCGTTCTCGAAGCCGATGAAGCGCCCGAAGAGGGGGACCGGATCGCCAGAGAGCTGATGGAGCGGTTGAATATCAGCGAGTCCGATCTGATCGAGAGCGCCTATATCGATATGCTCTGAACCTGGCCGGCCGAGGCCCGGCCGCTGTCAGCTCTTTTCGGTTCTTTTCATGATCTCTTCGATGGACCGGAGGAGACGGCCCCGGTCTTTCATGTCGAGGACCGTCACCTTTTTCCCGGACAGTTTCGCCACGAGATCGGTGAGGATCTTTTTCCGCGCAACAAGGAGGAACCTTTTCTTCTGCAGAGAGAAAGCACGGTCGAGGGCCGGCCGAAAGCCCTCGCCCCGCATTTCGAGAGGACCCACCTCGTCGACGATGCAAAGATCGGATTTCGTCCCGTCGAGAATCATCCTTTCCGCTTCGGCCAGTCCCCGGGGAATGAAGAACCGGGGGTAATAAGCGCCCGTCCTCTGCCACTCCTTCTTTCCCTCGGGCCGGATGAACGGGATGAGCCGCTCGTTCCGGATATCGAACAGGTCGTAGCCGGCCGGTTCGTCCCCTTTCCGGATCGTCAGGAAGCCGTCCACCTGAAAGCCGCGCCTCTTCAACCGGGGGAGCGCTTCCTTCAGGAATGTCGTCTTTCCAGAGTGAACGGGTCCGGTTAGAATATGGATCATGAATCAACGATAAGGGGTCGCCGCGTAAAAGTCAAAGTCGCGGGATCGGAGTTTGGGGGAAAATGGGGCTGCAAAAGCCGGCAGATGCGTTATATAGTAATCGAGCAATCGCGACGGATAGAACGACATAAGAGCTCATCTCGATGACGAGGAAAAGAAGATGACAAAGTACGGATGGCTGGTCTGGCTCCTCCTTTTCGGCGCCGCGTGGGGAATGTTCGAAGCCGTGGCCGGGGAAGCCTTCGAGGCCGCGGCTTTTCCCCGGTGGACGGTCTGGACCGCGGCATGGGCCATCTTTGTGCTGGCCGCTGCGCGGGCTCTCGTGAACAGGCCGGGCTCGTCGACAGCCATCGCCTCTGTAGCCGTTCTTTTCAGGCTGGTCAATACCGAGCCTTTCGTCTGTCACATCCTGGGCATATTCATGCTCGGAGCCGCCTTCGATCTGTGCGCCGGTCTGCCTGCCGGGTGGGACAAGAAACCCTTTCGCCGGGCCGGCCTGGCCGGCTTTATGGGCGCCTATCTCGGACATGTTCTTTTCGTTTTCTTTGCAGCCCTCATCGTCCGCAACGAGTTCTGGGTCGCCGGGGGTCTTGGAAGAGCCGCCGACCACATCCTCGTCACAGGAAGCCTGACCGCTCTGGCCGCGCTTCCGGCCGCACTTCTCGGATATCGATCCGGCCTCGGCTGCCGGACCTTCGCCGAAACCCGCCCCCAATGGGTCTACAGCGCCGCTCTGGCCGCGTCGGCGCTTCTCTGGACTTATGGAATCGTTTCCGGCTTGTGAGACCTGGGGATGGACAATTCCCACCCCTTCCGGGTTGAAACGATGCCGCCGGTCTGCTTGAAGAGACCGGGCGGGATGGATATTTTCTGCTGCTGCACGCGGATCACTGACAGATGACGGCGCGAGGAAAGATGATCGAGCTCCGTAAAATCCGGCGGCCCGGTGAAGTGGAAGAGGTGCGGACCCTCTTCCTCGAGTATGCGGCGACCCGGGAGAACGATCCCGCGCTCGTCGATTTTCCCGAAGAGATCGAGAGCCTGCCCGGGTTCTATTCCCCCCCCGACGGCGACATCATTCTCGCCTTCTTGGAGGGGCGTCCCGTGGGATGCGTGGCCGTCCACAGGCTCGATGAGGAGACGTGCGAGATGAAGAGGCTCTACGTCTCCCCGTCCTGCAGGAAGAGGGGGATCGGGATGCGGCTGGCCCGCGCCGTCCTGTCCCTCGCCGGAGAGATGGGATACTCGCGGATGTGCCTCGACACGATCCCGAACATGAAGGCGGCGCAAAGCCTGTACGAGTCGATGGGTTTTTACGAGATCGCCGACTACAGGAACAACCCGAACCCGGGCACGAGGTATTTCGAGATCGAGCTGTAAGGAGCGGTTCCCATGGAGAACAAAAGAAAGATCGAGGTTCCGGTCGACAAGCACGAGTGGCATCCGTCCCCCCTGCCGGGCCAGGTCGTCCTCGTGACGACCGTTGATTCCCAAGGAGAGCCGAACGTGGCGCCCAAATCGTGGATCTCCATGGCCGCGTTCGGGCCGCCGGCGATCGTCATGTTCGGCTGCAGCCTCGATCATGCGACGGCCAAAAACGCCCTTGCCGCGGGGGAGTTCGTGATCAACATCCCCGGCAAGGACCTCGCCGCGACCTGCTGGGCCGTGGGGGGGGACGGGAAGTCGCCGCGCGCCGGCCGGTTCGAGAGACACGGGCTGACGCCGATCCCGTCGCTGCGTGTGCGCCCTCCCCGCGTCGCCGAATGCCGCGCCCACATCGAATGCGCTCTCGAAGGAACGCGCGAGTGGGGGAAGGAGATCGTCCTCTTCGGGCGGGTCGCGGCCCTGACCATCGACGAGTCCCTTCGATCAGGCGGCTCGGGCCGCAAGGCCGGCGGCTCGGGCTACGGCCGGCTTGCTCCCTTCTTCTTTCTCGAAGAGGGATTGGCCGCCCCCCTGGGCGCTCCCTTTCGTGTTGAGCAGTAGTGTAACCCGGACGCCTTCTTTTCGACCTTATTCAAGGTTTTCGATCTGTACAACACTGCATTTGTGGTGATTTCGGGGTAGCGGTCGTGTGTACCATAATGGATGTTCAGTACGAGTCTATCCTTGGCGATGTGTCCAAGGTTATCGAGGCGGCCAGACAATCGGCGGTACGAAAGGTGAATTCCACCATGACCGCCGCTTATTGGCTGGTCGGCCGGCGTATTGTGGAGTTCGAACAGAAAGGTAAAGTTCGTGCAGAGTATGGAGAGAGGTTGCTTCAGCGATTGGCCCGTGATCTGAGTGCAAAATTCGGACGTGGCTTCTCGTATCCAAACCTGAATAAGTTCCGCCAATTCTACCTGACATATTCACAGGAACGAATTCTCTCGACAGCGTCGATAGAATCGACAGCGTCGATAGAATCGACAGCGTCGATAGAATCGACAGCGTCGATAGAATCGGTGTCGACAAGAATCCAGAAACCATCCGGGAAACGGCAGGCACCGTCTGCGGAATTCGACTTCCACCGACTCGCCGGGGTTTTTCCACTTTCCTGGTCTGCCTATGTGCGCATGCTTTCGGTCAAAAACGAACACGCTCGGAAGTTCTACGAAACCGAAGCCATTCGAGGAGGATGGTCTGTTCGCCAGCTGAGTCGTCAGATCAACTCCCAGTTCTACGAACGGACGGCCCTATCGAAAAACAAAGCCGCCATGCTCCACAAGGGACAGAAAGCTCTGCTTGAGGATATTGTCAACCCGGAAGAGGAAATAAAGGATCCATACGTTCTCGAGTTTCTGAACCTGAAAGACGAGTACTCGGAGAGCGATCTCGAGGAGACTATAATCCGGCACTTGGAGATGTTCCTCCTGGAGTTAGGAGATGATTTCTGTTTTGTCGGACGGCAGAAAAAGCTGCGCATCGGTAATACCTGGTATCATGTAGACCTTCTTTTTTTCCATAGAAGTCTGCGCTGCATGATTGTCATAGATTTGAAGATCGGCGAGTTCACCCACGCCGACGCCGGACAGATGCACATGTACCTCAACTACGCGCGGGAGCACTGGGTGCGCGAAGGGGAAAACCCGCCGGTGGGTCTGATCCTGTGCGCTCAGAAACACGAGGCCGTGGCCCGGTACGCGCTCGAAGGACTTCCGAACAAGGTGATGGCTTCGGAGTACCGGACGGCCCTGCCTGACGAAAGGACTCTGGTTATCGAAATCGAGCGCACGCGAGATGCGCTATGTAGGAGAGGCACGCTCCCGGTTTGATCCGTACATATGGTGATCAGTTTTCAGGAATAGGACGACGCTCTATTTTATCGATCAGAAACGAAGACATGAATCGGGCTGGAAAACGCCGATTGATGATAGAGAAACTATGAAATCCAAAATCGAGAACACCTCTCTCTCCCTCCTGATGCTTTCTGCGGTTTTTATTTTTTTCTCTATAGGGGGCGGCAGTTTCGAATTATCGGCCGCTCATGCGATTCCGTGCAGCGGGGTTCTGCCGCGCGACCGATCGAAGTATCTCGAGGATTTCGAATTCATAAAGAAGACCGTGGCCGAAAACTATCCCTGCCTCGAGTCGAAGAAGATCGACTGGAAGAGCGTCGCGGCGCGCTTTCGCCCGCTCTTTAAAGGGTGCGAGAGCGATGAGGAGCACGTGAGGAACATCATGCGGCTCCTGGCAACGCTGCGCGACGGCCACTCCTACGTGTTCCGGTCGGGCGTGGACCGCGATCTTCTTCCTTCGAAGTGGGACGGTCTCAGCGGGGGCGGCCTCTGGATAGCCTGGGATGATGGGCTTCTCTTTCTCAGAGGAATCGTGGAAGGCCATCCTCTCGAAAAAACGATCCCTCTCGGCTCCGTCATCGCCGCGATTGACGGCGAGCCGGCATGGCTTGCTCTGGAACGGGAAAAAAGACGGATCACCAGATGGCGGGGGAATTCTTCCGATCACTCCCTCTTCACCTCGATCGGAAATTGTATCTTTCAGTTCGGCGACCGGCAAAACCTGGACATCCTCTTCATCACCCCTGCTCTGAAAACCGTCAAAGCGTCCCTTCCTCGAACGGGATCAGGAGTGAAGCCTTTCTCGCCTTCGCGGGCGACCCTGCCCGATGGCGTGGAATGGGTGAAGGGGGCTGTTTCGACCTTCCTCGAGAGCGACGTCGGATACCTTCGCATTACGGGCAGCATGGATTTCTTGACCGGCGCAGCCTTTCACAGGGCGATGAATAGGCTCAGAGGTTTGGAAGCTTTGCTTCTCGACTGCAGGAGCATGGGCGGAGGAGCCGACAAATGGGCCTGGGCCATGGCAGGGCGTTTTTTCCCGGACGGTGTGAACAACGGTGTCCAGGGCAGGATCAGAGCATCGGGTTCCTGGCAGTTCGATGGTCCCGTGGTCCTGCTCCAGAACGAGATACAGGTCTCTTCCGCAGAGAGTTTCACCTTGGCCATGAGCGAAACGGAACGGGTCATCACCGTCGGCCGCAGGACGGGAGGGTGGTCGATCGTCCCCAATCAGTTCGAATGTCCGTCAGGTCTCGCGAGTTTTCTCCTCGGCGTCCGCAACCGCCCCACGCCGATCAATGGGATTTACACCGAAGGCGTGGGCTGGCCTCCCGACGTCCTCGTTCCCTACGGTCCCGTGTTCTGCGGCCGGTCCGATCCCGTGCGGGAAGTCGGGCTCGAGATCCTCAAAGTGCTTCGCGCCGGGGCTCCCCGGAAAAAAGTCAAGAAAACCTTCGCCGCGCTCTTCGGGGGCGAGATCGATTCCTTTCGGAAAGAGGCCCCCAAGCTGGCAAAGAGATTGAAAGAATGGGAGCCCGAGCGCCTCGCGAGCCTGGTGGAAAGGGATCTCGAAGCGAGACTCGCCGTGGAAACCGCCCTGCTCGAAGCCGTGGGTCCTCTGCCGGTAGACGCTCTCGGGGTCGCGCGCCGCCTCGAAGATCTCGCTCCCCGCGCCAAAGCCGCCGGGCTGAAGGAGCCGCTCAGGCGTTTGAAGAAGGCGGTCAAGGCGGCCGGGAAAGAGCGCGCCGCCCAGGAATCGTTCCTCTTGATCACAGACGATTTTTTTGAAACGGACAAAGCTTCGAAAAAGAAATTTCAAACCCGCTTCGGCGCCACCCGAACGGGAAGGTACGTGTGCGAACAGATCTGGAAGTGACTGGTTCATGCCGCCGGCTTGACAACCATTCCACCAATTATTATAATTTATTTATCTATTTCCCGAGGAACGGATCTTTCGGGTGTCGCAGGCCGAATGCCTTGCCGCCGTAACAGGAGTTCATTCTCATGCTCCAGATCGTCCTGGCGCTGGTCCTCCTCTTCGATGCCCCCACGCCGCCCCTGCAGCCCGCCGATGGACCGGGCGGCAGCGATTACACCCATGCTTCCCTTTCCGTCACCGCCTACCGGTCCGGTGTTCAGCGCTACTGGCTCTACGAGCCGGCCGAGCCGACACCCGCGTCTGCGCCGGTTGTTCTTTACCTGCACGGCTACGGCGCGACCGAACCGGATGCCTACCACGATCTGATGGCCCACATGGCGCGCAAGGGCTTCACCGTGATCTATCCGCGTTACGGTTGGCCCTGGAATCCGGCCGTTTACGAGCAAAACGCCGTGGACGCCCTGGTCGATGCGCTCGATCGGCTCGCCGGTCCCGGCCACGTCGATCCCGAGCTCGATCATTTCGCCGTGGCCGGCCACTCGCTCGGCGGCATCCTGAGCCTGCGGATCGCCAACCGGGCGAAGACGTCCGGCCTTCCCATGCCCGGCGCGGTCGTATTGCACGACGGCGCCGGCTACGGCACACCGGCATACCCCTTCATGCCTCTCGATGACCTGAGCGATATCGACTCGGGAACTCTGCTCGCTTTCATCGTTGCACAAACCTCCATTGGAGATCCCGGCGCAATGGGCGTCGTCAGAAGAGGCTGGTTCAACACGAGCCAAATCCCCCGCGATCGAAAGAACGCGCTCCTGATCCGGAGCGATGGTCACGGGAGTCCTGCGCTGATCTCCGATCATTTCAGCATCGTCAACAACGAGCTGGACGCGATCGACTGGTACGGTTATTGGAAGCCCACGGAGGCCGCCTTCAACAGCGCTTTCTATGGAATCCAGACGGAGTACATTCTGGGCAGCGGCCCCGAGGTGCACTTTATGGGCCTCTGGAGCGACGGTGTGCCCTTGCGCCCTGTTGTGGTCGCCGAGGACGTGGGCTACTGAGCACTGTTTGCCGCAGCCCTTTGAACGGCCGGAGGTTGTCATGAGAATCCAAATGATTCCCGTCTTGATTGCGCTTCTTTTGTTTCTTGCCGCGCCGGGTGCGGCCCAGACCGTTAATAAGGTGCGGTCGGGCACGGCCCCCGAGGCGGACGCCGTCGAGAAGCCCCGGCCGCTCGGGTACAAAGAATCCTCCACGGGCCTCGATTATCCCGAATGGGGGGAAGGCGACTCCGAGCTCGAGATGGGCGATGTGAACAACGACGGCTACGTGGACATCGTCTCCATAGGCGACCACGATTCACCGATCAACGGCCAGGAACACGGGATCATGGTCTACTTCGGCGACGGCCAGGGGTCGTGGACCGCCTTCTGCGACGGCCACTTCGGCTACGGCGGGGTCGCCCTGGGCGACGTGAACAACGACGGTTTCATGGACGTGGGCTACGGGATGCACCACGACTACTCGGGCAATGACTTCGGCGACCAGCTCATCGAGGCGGCGCTCGGCGACGGGACGGGCATGAACTGGACTCCCTGGGACGACGGCCTGGCCACCAACGGAGAGACGTGGGGCATGTTCGGCACCGACTTCGCCGACGTGGACTGCGACGGAGATCTCGACCTGGCGTCCGACTCCTTCGGCGCGGGCGCGGGCGTTCACGTCTATCTGAACAACGGGGACGGAACGTGGACCCAGTCTTTCGGCTTCCTGGGCGGCAACTCCTACAAGATGATCTACTTCGGGGACGTGAACAACGACGGCTACCCCGACTTCGCCGTGGAACACCAGTACGGCACGGTTTACCTCGGAGACGGCGCGGGCGGATACACCCTCGCCGACAACAACCTGCCCGCCACCGGCATCATGGGGCGCGGAGGGATCCATCTGGCGGACGTGAACGGAGACGGCTGCGACGACCTCTCCTTGTGCACTTCGAGCGGGGGGCTCGAGGTCTGGCTCTGGACGGCGTCGGGCACGTGGGTTCCGGCATCGAACGGCCTCCCCGCATCGAGCCCTCTCTTCAGGACCCAGCTCTATGACATGGACGGAGACGGCAAAACCGACCTCGTCGCTTACGGGAGCGGCACTGTGGTCGTCTTTCTCGGGGACGGAGCGGGAAACTGGACTGCCGACGCGCTCTTCGAGACGGGCTCGCCCGGATACTGCTCGGCCTTCAGGGCCGGCGTGGACGCCGACAGGAACGGCCTGCCCGACATCGTCTGTCTCAGCGAGGAGGGGGGCTGGCCGAACCGCCAGAACCACCTCCGCTTCTACAAGGAGACGTCCATTCCCCGGCTCCTTCGCGTGAGGATCACCGAGCCCGGCGGCCATGAGGTGCTGCGGCGGGGAGCCGTCCGCTTCATCGACTGGTGCAGCGCCGTGCCGGGAGGCGCGGCCTCGGCGATCAGGCTGGATCTCTCCACCGCCGGACCGGGCGGCCCCTGGGACGTGATCGCCGACAGCCTGCCCGACAACGGACGCTTCCAGTGGACGGTTCCGTCCCAGGCCCCCCAGTCCGCGAACTGTCATATTCGCGCAACCGTTACGACCGCTTCGGGAAGTTGGTCGGACTATAACGAGGCGCCTTTCACGATCGAATAGCGGCTCTCCCCTGTTGAAAAAGGAGCGATCGAATGCTGAAAAGAATATGGCAGGCCGCTTTCGCATCGATCTTTCTTCTCGTGCTGCCCCAGGTTTGCATGGCCGGCGGAAGGGGCTGGCCCGTGGACGGACAGTTCGACTGGTACACTCCCGGGAAGTTCGGCCGCGTCGGAAGCCCGGCGGCAGGCGACCTCGACGGGGACGGGAACCTGGAAGTCGTTGTTTTGATTGCCAAGTACGGTCCGGGCGGTGATTCGGTTGTCGAAGTCTCGGTCTTCGATAAAGACGGCAATCCCTTGGGCGGCAACTGGCCCGTCCAGATGAACGACGAGATGCTTTACGGCAATGTGGCCTCTTCGGCGCCCATGATCGCCGACGTGGATCAGGGCGATAGCGAGCTCGAGATCATCGTGACTCTGCTGGATCCCGTTGCGAAGACGCTCGAGGTCCATGTCTTGAACCATGACGGAACGTTCCACTGGGCCGCGCCCTTCGAGCGCACGATCAACCATTCCGGTCTTCAAACGGATTTTTCTCCCGGAGCCATAGGCGATCTCAACAACGACGGGATTCTCGAGATCGTGGCCGCGGCGGGCGATGAAGTCTTTGCGATCGAGCCCGACAAGACCACTTTGTTCGAGAAGAAATTGAACGAGGACATTTATTCCATCACCTCGGCGCCCGCCCTGGCGGACCTCGACCGGGACGGCAGGCCGGAAGTGATACTGAACTTCGACAAATATTACGCCTGGCGGAGCGACGGGACCCCGCTGCCCGGATGGCCCATCGACATTCCCGGAACGACGCAGGTCCCGGCCTACTGCATATCGCCCGTTGTGGGCGATCTCGACGACGACGGTGACTATGAAGTCGTGTTTTCCGACATCTGGGCCCATCCCTTCGAATTCAAGAAGTGGATCTATGCATACCATCACGACGGCACGGTGGTCTCCGGCTGGCCCGTCGAAGACATCGGCGTCGGGGGAGCGGACCGGTTCAACAGCCCGGCCCTGGCCGACGTGGACAACGACGGCAAGCCCGAGGTGATCACGCTGAAGGCCGGGGCTGACAGCGAGGTCTGCGTCTATCACCATGATGGAACGACGGCGGCCGGCTGGCCCCGGGCCGTGAACCTGAACGGGATCACTTCCCTCTACTATATCAGCAACTCGTTCACGCCTTCCGTGGGCGACGTCGACGGGGACGGCGAGGTCGAAATCATGGTCGTTGCCAAGGACCGGAACAACAACGATCTTCCCGCCGTCTACCTCTTCAACGCCGACGGAACGGATGCGGCGGGTTTTCCATATCCCGCCGAGGTGAATTGCATGCTCGACTCGATTCCGTCCATGGTCGACCTGAACAGCGACGGCCGGGCCGAAATTCTCTTCAGCTATTACAAGATCACGGGCGCAACGAGCGGCACGGTCGCCTGGCATCTCGATCTCATCGAGGATCCGGGCTGGCAGTCTTTTAACGACCGGATGATGCCCTGGCCCGGCTTTCAGCGCGATCTTTGTCATACCGGAGCGCTGCCGAGCGGTTTCGGCCCCTTTCCGCGCCTCGATATCAAGTGCAACGGCGAAGACAGGGACGTCGTCGTTGCAGGCGGAAGCAAGGTCACGCTGACGATCGAAATCGAGAGCCGCGACTATGCGGGCTTTCCCGTCGATCTCTGGGTCGCGGCAATCCGGCCCGGGGGGGCATGGACCTATGGATACCACGGCGCCGCAAACTGGATCGCGGGCTGGGGAAACGTCTACTTTACGGGCGGGCTGTTCGACCTCTCCGAAACCGTTCTCGACCGGAGTCTTCCCGCCGGCCATTACACGGCCGGCCTGGCGATCGATATCGATCCCGACGGGGTTCTCGATATGCCCCGGGATTACGATGCCGTCGACTTCGAGGTGCTGCCCTGACGGACAAAGTTCGCTCTCGAGCTCTGATCAGTGACACCCTGCATGCACCGCCTGAAATTCAAACCGTCCGGACCGGTGCTGAACGAAGCTTCAGAAGAGACAGTCCATAGTGAATTGGCTGTCGACGACGCCCACGTAATTGCTGTTCTCTTTGGCGCCGTAACTCGTGATCAATGTGAGAAGAACCAGAGAGCGCGTTCCCGTTCGTTTCTTGAACATCTCTTTCTTGTGTGTCAGCACCCGCCTATAGTCGGCCGTGATCGAGAACTCGTCCTTTACAAACTTCATTTCGCAGAGATTCACGGTCCTGTCCGCCCGGTCGATGACCAGGTCGACCTGGGCGCCGCGTTGGTCCTTTTTTCTGTCGACGGTGCAATGCCATTCGGCTTCCCGAGTGGCTACTCCCGAGATCCCCAGGGTGTGCTTGATTCTCGATACGTGCTTGAGGCAAACGCTCTCGAAGGCATATCCGGCCCACGCCGACCAGGCCGGCCGTTCGCATTGACGCAGCCAGTGGTTTTCGTCGATGGCGCCCGAAGCATTGAGGGCGGCCGGTTCGATCCACTTCAGATAGAAGAGCGAGTACTCATCGCTGAGACGATAAGAGCGTCCACGGTTTTTCTTGGCATAGGAGGGTATGGAAGCGATGAAACCGGATTCCTCCAGCTCTTTCAGAAATAAGCTGGTGTCGCCGCTGTTCGACAATCCGCATTTTTTGACAATCTCGGTTCTCTCCAATCCCTTGGGTGCCGACGCCAGAGCCCGCACGATCTTGACATGATTCTTGTGCTTCGCGAAGATGGATCCGAAAACCCGGCCGAACTCTTCTGTCAGGAACTTACCGCTCCTGAAACAGAGCTGGTTGATGATCTGAGAGGACGAAAGCCCCGGCTGGACCAGTCTCAGATAGGCGGGTATGCCGCCGAAAGCCATATACAGCTCGATGATCTGCCGGTTTTCGAGAAAGACCTTGCGCGATTCCAGGTACTGTTTCGTCTCTCCCAGATCGAAGGGCAGAAGCCTGATCGTTTCCGTCATCCTGTTATGGAGTCCGCCTTTACTGTTGATAACCTTCTTGATCATCCACGATGCGGCTGAGCCACAAATAATGATCAATATATTTCCGTATCGGCTTTTGCTGAAATGCTTGTTCCACGCATATTCCAGGGCTGAAAGAAACCCGGACCTCGCAGAGTCGAGCCACGGAATTTCGTCGAAAAAGAGAATGATCTTTTCCTCCGGCCGCGATCGCATCATGCCGTCTACGGCTTGGACAAGGATCCCCATCGCTTCGTCCCAGGTCCCTGGTATGGTGTCTTTTTCAATGAAGGGGAAAGTGTTCGCCAATTCGACGCCGAACCGTGCCAGCTGAATTTCCCGCGGAGTGTCGATGGCGCCAACCGCTTCAAAGAGAATTCCTTTTCCATCAAAATACTCGGTGATCAGGAAAGTCTTTCCGACCCGCCGGCGCCCGTAAAGGGCAAGGAACTCGGGTCGCTCTGACCGAATCAATCGTCTCAGAATGAGCTTTTCGGCCTTTCTGCCAATGATGGCCTCTTCCATTGCATTAGTTCTCCTTGTTACTACCGTAGATTAACACAGCTGTAAGTCCGCGATAAGTGTCAATATTATATAGATAATGAGGATTTTATAATTAATATTTCCGCGCTAACTCTGTTTTTTTTGCAGTTAGCGCGCCGGTTTTCGTTTCGGTTTAGTCTAAAAGACACCACGACGCCTTCATAATGTCTTATATAATAGCGTATTAAGGTCATCTTAATCGTCTTGTTCCTGAACGTACTGTGAAACATCTGTAAAAAGCATGACCTTGACGTTAATGCCGAACTCCGCAAATAAACTTCGTAAATCATTCTCATTCAGTCTCCCGGCGGATCTCGAGCCTTTCACACGCAACCTGCGGCTTCACACCAGAAAGCGCGTGAAAAAACCGGCCGAAACCTGTATATGAAACGATCAGAGTGCGGTTGGACCGTCCCACCCGATCGGATAGAGCAGGGATCTTTCATGAACCGTTTCACGCGGGCGCTGGCAAAGGAGTGCAAAAAGGACCTTCTCGGCGAGAAGTGGCTCGTCGCGCCGAGCTACCGCGTGGGAAACCAGTGGGTCGAGACCGTGGTCCGCGGCGGCACGCCCGCCGTGAACGTGCGCGTCAAGACGATCCGGGGGATCGCCGTCGACCTCGCCGCGCCCGAGATGGCGAGGCGCGGGGTGGAGCTTCTCCCTCCTGTGGCGGGTCCGATCCTGGCCGACCGGGCATGGGCGAAGGCCGCGACCGGAAAAGCCGCGGACCGCAAGGGCTACCTTTCGAGACTCACGCCCGGGCCGAGCCTGGCCCGCTCTCTTTACAAGACCGTCGATGATCTCCGCCTCGCCGGGCTCGGCGCATCCGGCGTGAGTCCGGATCATTTCGAGGTCCCGGCAAAGGGGAAAGAGGTGAAAAAACTCCTCGCCGCCTGGAAGGACGAACTGGCTGAGAGCGGTCATGCCGACTTCGCGGACGTGCTTCGCATGGCCCGTTCGCGGCTCGACGCCGGCCATGGGGCCGGCGGCCTGCCGGACGCGCTTCTCCTGGCCGGAGGGACCGAATCCACGGGACTCGAGAAGGATCTTCTCGATGGAATCAGAGAAATTCCCGGCATCCGAGTGGTCGATCTCCCCGAGGACGAACCGGGTACGGATCGTCTTGCCGGCGAGGATTCTATTACGGACGCAAACCTCATCTACCGTGCCGTAGGTGAGGTCAACGAGGTGCGCGAGGCGCTCCGCCGGTGCTTCGAAGAAGGGATCGAGCTCGACACGGTCGAGATTCTCTACACGACCACCGAACCCTATCTTTCGCTCCTGTTCGAGGTCATGCAGAGGCTTGCGCCCGACAGCCCGGGAGGAGAGGGAATAGACGCGATGCCGGCCACCTTCGCTGAAGGAGTGCCGGCCCGGTACTCGCGGCCCGGCCGCGCCCTCGCAGGGTGGGTCGCCTGGATGAGCGGCGGGTTCAGACAAAAGACGCTCGCTCGCATGATAGGGGACGCGCTCCTCGAAATCCCCGGCACGGAGGACGAGGGTTACGGCGTGTTCGCGAGAACGCTCGCGAGCGTTCCCATCATCATGGGACGCGGCCGCTACCTGCCGAAGCTCGACCGCGCGGTCGAGCGTCGCGATAAGGACGCCGGCCGGCTGAAGATTCTGCGCTCTCTTGTTGATAACCTTCTCGGCGTGACGCCCGTCGAGTCGGACACGCAGGCGGAAGTTCTCGGCAAGGCCCTCGCCTTTCTCGAAAAGCACGCGCGCTGTAAAACCCGCTTCGATCGTCTCGCCATGAAGAGGCTCAGGAGTCAGATCAGCCGCCTCGCCGGTCTGGTGAGCCGCGGAAGGACCGCCGGAATCGACGTGCGCGCCTGGCTCGCCGATCTCCCTGCCGGCACGCGCGTCGCCGGAAGCGGCCCGCGGCCCGGAAAGATCCATCTGGCCCACGCCCTTTCGGGAGGCCATTCGGGAAGGGCCGACACATTCATCATCGGGCTCGACGAAGCCCGCTTCCCGGGCGCCGGCATCCAGGACCCGATCCTTCTCGATGGGGAAAGGAGGGCCGTCAGCGATGAGCTTCCCACTGCGGAATCGCGTCTTTCGAGAAAAGCGGCTGAAATGGAGCGGCTCCTGGCCCGCCTTCGGGGGAGAGTCCGCCTCTCTTTCTCGTGCCGCGACCTGATGGATGACAGGGAGATCTTTCCGTCCACTCTCCTGCTCGACGCTTACAGGATCGTCTCGGGCGACGGGGATGCGGACCAGGCCGCCCTGGAGCGCGCCGTCGGCCCGCCCGTCTCTTTCGCTCCCTCGGCGCCGGAAAAGAGCCTCGACACGGCCGAGTGGTGGCTCGAGCGCCTCTGCGGAGCGGATCGCGCCTGCAGCTCCGGCAGCGTAATCGAGACCGCTTTCCCCTGGCTCGGGCGCGGGATGTACGCCCGCTGCGAGAGGGAGAGCGACCGTTTCACGGTTTTCGATGGCCGTGTTCCCAAGCTCGAACCGGCAGACGATCCCTTCTCGATCGATGGACCGGTCATGTCTGCGAGCCGGCTCGAACAGGTCGGAACCTGCGGCCTCGCCTATTTCTTCGACCATGTCCTCAGGATCGAACCCGTTGAGGACAAGGAGCCGGATCCCAAGGAATGGCTCGACGCGGCTGCCCGGGGCTCCGTGCTTCACGAGGTCTTTCACCGTTTCTGGGACGGATTGATCGGAAGGAACGAAAAATTCTCGGCAGCGGGCCGCGAGAAGGAGATGATGGCCATTCTCGATGAGCGCGTGAAAGTGTGGCGCGACCGCCGTCCCCCGCACGACGAGCATGTCTTCCGGAGGGAGGTGGGGGAGCTGAGGAAAACGGCGCGAATCTTTCTCCAGGCGGAAGAGGAGTACATGGCCGAAGCGGGCGGCGAGCCGCTCTTTCTCGAGGCCGCGGCCGGGCTCCAATCGGGCGAAATCCCTTCTCCCATCGACAGGTGCGATCCGGTCGGCCTCGACCTGGGGAATGGGAAGAAAATCAGGGCGTGCGGCAGAATCGATCGGATCGACAGGCTCGCATCTGCAGGCGGCGCCCCGGACGGGAGCGGGTACGCCGTCTGGGACTACAAGACGGGAAGCAAATACAAGTACGATCGCGGGAAAAGCGAGTACCTGCAGGGGCGCGTGATCCAGCCCGCCCTCCACCTCGCCCTGGCCGGGGAACTGCTCAGAGAAAAGGTCTCGAAGAGCGCCGGCATCTCCTTCTTCGGTTATTTCTTTCCCGGCCCGCGGGAGCGCGGAGAGCGCCTTTTCTTTTCTCGGAAAAAACTCGCCCGCTGGAAGGAGGTGATCGCCGCTCTCTGCGAGGTGGTCTCTCGGGGGTGCTTCCTCCCGACGGACAACGGGATCAAAGGTCTGGACGACTGTCTTTTCTGCGATTTCAAGACGATCTGCATCACCGTAAAGAGCGATGACCTGGACAGCCTTCACTCGGCGAGCGCGAAAAAACTCCGAAACGACCCCGCGCTCTCCCCGATCAGGGAGGTGAAAGAGCATGGGTAATACGCCTGCAGCCGCCTCCCTTTCCGCGCCCCCCGATCAGAAGGAGCGGGACGCCGTCAGGAGAGATCTCGACACCAACATGCTCGTCGAGGCCGGGGCGGGCACGGGCAAGACCACGAGCATGACGGAGAGGATGGCCGAGCTCCTGGCAAAGGGCAAGTGCGCCGTCCGCAACATCGCGGCCGTGACTTTTACACGGAAAGCAGCGGCGGAGCTCCGGTCCAGGTTCCGGATCAGGCTCGAGAAGGAAGCACGTCCCGACAGCGGCCGGTCCGACGCCGAGCGGGAAAGGCTCACAGAAGCGCTGGCATCCGTTGAGAGCTGTTTTATCGGGACGATTCATTCCTTCTGCGGCAGGCTCCTGCGCGAACGGCCCGTGGAAGCGGGCGTGGACATCGAGTTTCGCGAGATCGACGAGGACGAGGACGAGATGCTCCGCGAAGAGGCGTGGGACCGCTTCGTGACGCGCCTCATCGTGGATGAAGACCCGCTCCTCGACGAGATCAGCGGGCTCGGCCTCGCGCCGGCCGACCTGTCGCAGGGATTTGTCGAGACCTTTGCGAACTACCCCGACGTGGAGGAATGGCCGGCTCCGAAGCGCCGGCTCCCCGACCTCGCTTCGGCCGTGGAGAAACTGAAAGCCTATGCCTCTCGCATGAGAGAGACGGCCAAGGATTTCCCCGATCCTCTCCCGTCCGCCGACAAGCTGATGCTCGAGTATAGGCGCATTCCGAGGATGGTCTACCAAAACGACATGGCCTCTCTGCCCGACGTGCTCGAGATCATGGAGAGGTTCAGGAAGAGGGATGTGCGAAAGCAGCAGTGGCCCGGGGCGGACCGAAAAGAGAGCGTCGCCGCCTGTGAAGCCGAGCGCCGCCGATGGAAAGATTTCACGGAAAAGACGGCCGCGCCCTTTGTGAAGCAGGTTTTCGAGGCGCGCTACGAGCCCGTGATCCGAATGTGGACGCGCGCGCGGGAAGTTTACGACGCGCTCAGGAAGGAGCGCGGCGTGCTCAACTTCCAGGACCTTCTCATGAAGGCCGCCGGCCTCCTGCGCGGGAACGCGCACGTGCGCCGTTATTTTTCCGAGCGCTTCACACGGGTTCTCGTCGACGAGTTCCAGGACACGGATCCGATCCAGGCCGAGGTCATGCTCCTGCTCACGGCCGGTGATCACAGCGAAAAAGAGTGGAGGAAGTGCGTGCCCGCAGCCGGGTCGTTCTTCGTGGTGGGGGACCCGAAGCAATCGATCTACAGGTTCCGGCGCGCCGACATCGTGACCTACAACCGGACGAAGGAGATCATCGAGACCAGCGGCGGCCGGATCGTGAGCCTCTCGGCGAACTTCCGCACCGTCCCGCCCGTGGTCGACTGGGTCAACGGGACGTTCCGTTCGGAGGGGATTTTTCCGGAAAAGGCGAACAGGCACTCGCCCGTCTACGTCGCCCTCGACAGGGGGCGCGTCGAAGGGACGGCCGGCCCCGATCTCGATGGCGTGCGCGTTGTGCGCGTGCCGGAGGAGGCGACGAGGCAGGATGACGTGGTTCGATGGGAGGCGGGCATGATCGCCCGGTTCATCCGGGATGCGGTGGACAGGGGTGTGCCGGTTCCGCGGTCGAAGCAGGAGGAGGCGGACGGCGCTGCTCCCGGCGCCCTTTTCAGCGATTTTCTCATCGTCACGCGCGTCAAGAAGAGGCTCGGCCGCTACGGCCGCGCCCTGCAGGAGCTCGGCATCCCGCACCAGGTCACGGGCGGCCGCGCCGTGAACGATGTGGAGGAAGTCGCTCTTCTCTACAAGGCGCTCCGCGCCGCGGTCGAGCCGGACGACCCGGTCGCGCTCGTGTCCGTGCTCCGGAGCGGGCTCTTCGGGATCAGCGACGAGGACCTCTATCTCTTCAAGAAGGCGGGAGGGCGGTTCTCCTACCGGAGCTCCGTGCCCGGCGATCTCCCATCGGGCGCGAGCGAGCGGATCGGGACGGCCTTCAACAGGCTGAGAGCCTGCTCGGGATGGCTCTTTCGCTTCCCGCCAGCCGTTGCGATCGAGAAGATCGCGCAGGATCTCGGGCTCTATGCGAGAGCGGCCGCTGCAGGAGACGGAAACGGGGCCGTCGGTAACTTCGGATGTCAGGCCGACGGCACCGGCCGCGGAGCGGGCGGCACCGGCCGCGGAGCGGGCGGCACCGGCCGCGGAGCGGGCGGCTTTGCCAAGGCGATCGAGATCCTGCGCGAAGCCGGGGCCCTGGCCTGGTCCGCCGCAGGCGTCGTCGAAGCGCTCGGCAGGATCGTCGAGGGCAGGGACGAGTACGACGGCGTGCCGGCGAGCCCGTCGTCCGAGCCCGTGGTGCGGGTCATGAACCTTCACAAAGCGAAAGGGCTCGAGGGGTCGGTCGTTTTTCTTGCCGATCCGTACGGTAACACCGGCCACGGCGTTGATGTTCACATCGACCGCTCGGGAGACAGGGTGCTCGGGTATGTTCTTGTCTCGTCGAAGGAGGAAACGGCCCGGGGCGTCAGGACGGTTCTTTTCGCTCAACCCGTTGATTGGGAAAAATGGGCGGACGAGGAAAAAAAGTTCCTTTCAGCCGAAGAGACGCGTCTTCTCTACGTGGCTGCAACGCGCGCCAAAACGCAGCTCAACGTCGTGCAAAACAACGGCGTGCGGAATAACAACCGCTGGAACCCCTGGGGTTTTTTCCTGAACCGGCTGGATGAGGCGCCGCAGGCGGTCGATCCCGGACCCGTTGAAGCCCCGCGTCCGAAGAAGATTCGTGAACTAACAAAAGAAGATGTGAACGACGCCGTAGCGGCGGTCCTGGAACGGAGAAGGAAGGCCGAAACTCCGACCTACGGTGTGGTCCGCGCGAAGGAGGCGGTTTCACCGTCCGGCGCCGCGCCGAAATCGTCCGGCGCCGCGCCAAAGAAAACAAGCACGCCCTTGAATGCCCGCGCCGCCGGTCCAGCGGCCGCCGGCCTGTCCGGCGATCTTCCCGGAAGCGAGCACGCCGCCGAGTGGGGGGAGGTGATACATCTTCTTCTCGAGGCCGCTGCGAGGGATCCTTCGGCCGATCTCGAGCCGCTCGCTCTCTCAGCGCTCGAGGAGAAGGATCTCGACAGGAAATACGCGAAGAAAGCACTTTCCATCGCGCGGCAGGTCTCCAGGTCGGATATCTGGAAGAGGGCGCACAAGGCGAAGCGATTCATTCCCGAGGCGCCCGTTCAGATACTCCTTCCTCCCGATGATCCGCGTTCAGGCGGCGTCCCCACTCTCCTCAAGGGAACGATCGACCTCGTCTTCGAAGAGGAGGACGGCTGGGTCATCGTGGACTACAAGACGGACAGGGCGAAAGACCTCGGCAAGCTCCTCGACAAGCACCGCTTCCAGCTCGCCAACTACAAGAGCGCCTGGGAAGAAGCGACGGGAACGCCCATTGTCGAGACAGGCATCTATTTCACGGAAGCGGACGAGTATGTGATCGCCTGAGAAACCTCACAAATAATTTCACCCCAAGGCTAAATTAACCGCAAATAATTTTGACTATAGGGGAAAATGTCAGTATACTCGGTTCATGAAAATGATCGAACGTTACCTTCTCTCTCAGGTCCGGACCGACTTGGTCAAGAAGATGGTCTTCGTTGCAGGTCCCCGGCAGGTCGGCAAGACCACACTCGGGCTGAGCCTGCCGAAGGCGAGGGCGGGATACCTGAACTGGGACATAACCGAACACCGCGAACGGATATTGCGCCGGGAGCTTCCCTCGAACCCTCTCTGGTTCTTCGATGAGATTCACAAATACCGGTCCTGGCGGAACTACTTGAAGGGCATTTTCGACGGCAGGCCGCCGTCGCAGCAGATCTTGGTCACAGGGAGCGCGCGCCTCGACTTCTACCGATTCTCCGGCGACTCTCTCCAGGGGCGCTACCATCTCCTCCGACTGCACCCTCTCTCCGCAGCCGAACTGGGTATGGAAACTCCCGATGACCTGCGGTATCTTTTAACGCTTGGGGGATTTCCGGAACCCTTTTTCGGCGGCGCCGAAGTCGATGCGCGCCGGTGGTCCCGCGAGTACCGCAATCTTCTCATCACCGAAGAGATCACTGCTTTGGAGCGCGTCCAGGACCTGGGAAACCTTGAGCTGCTCATGCTTCGTCTTCCCGATCTCGTGGGGTCTTTGCTGTCGATCAACGCGCTCCGCGAAGACTTGCAGGTGAGCCACAAAGCCGTTGCGAACTGGATCGCGATCCTGGAGAGGCTCTACTCTCTTTTCCGGCTGTCTCCCTTTGGCAGCCCGAAGATCCGAGCCGTCAAGAAATCGCAGAAGCACTACCACACGGACTGGACGCTCGTCTCCGATCGAAGACCTCGATTCGAGAACCTTGTGGCCTGCCATCTCTTGAAATGGATCCACCACCAGCAGGACACCCAGGGCCGCGATCTTTCGCTGCACTATTTTCGCGACACGGACGGCCGCGAGGTGGACTTCATTCTTACCGAAAAAAGCCGGCCCATCTCAGCGGTCGAATGCAAATGGTCCGACGGTCCCGCGGACCGAAGCCTTCGCTACTGGAAGGCCCGCTTTCCCCGGTGCGACGCGTGGCAGATTTCCGCCGCTGGGGTCAAAGACTTCCTCACCCCGGACGGAATCCGCGTCTGCCCGGCACTGGAGTTTCTGAAGAGCCTGGTTTGAAAGGGGAGCGCCGGGTTCGAGCTAAAACCGCACCCTCGCCCCCAGAAAGGGGCCGTGGAGCCTCATGTCGAAGGAGTCGTTGCTCTTGCTGATGTCTATGTCGATCATCCTGTAGCCCGTGGCGAGAGAGAGGTTCTCGCCGAGCCGGATCCTGACCCCGGCCTCGGCATCCACGAAGTGACCGTCCTCATAAGACGCGATTCCCGTGACCTCGCTGTAGATGTCGACCCTTTCGTGGGGTTCGTAGTCGAAGACGAAACCGAGCGTGGGGATGTAATTCTTGAACGACCAGGGGACCCGCGCGGCAGCGCTCACGAAGGTCGAATCGACCTGGATGCGCCGCGCCTCGGCGAGGGTTCCGAAGCGGATGTGCCCGCTGTCCGATCGGAGGAACTGCCACGCCCATCCGACCCGGGTCTGGTCGATGTCGATGTCGGTGTGCACGGCGGTTCCGGCGGCGAAATTCTGCCCCGCGATCGTGTGGGGACGGCGCAGAACCGTGTCTCCCGAGAAGCCCGTGCTCGACACGTCGATCCGGGCCCAGTGCTCGCTGCTGATCGCCCATTTGAGCACGCGCCAATCCCAGATCGGTTCGTCGCCCACGTCGAGGTCTTTTTCGATGTCGAACCGCGTGCCCGTCGAGTGGCCGGCGTATTTGGCCTTTGCGTCGAGGTCGGGGTGCCAGTAGCGGGCTCCCAGCTCGAACATGGGTGTCGTGCAGGACGGGAGAAGAAGAAGAGCGAGCAGGATAACCGTTCCTCTATTCACTGAATACCTCCTGTGTCACAAGCAGGTGATGATGGACCGTCCGGGCTAACGCCCCTCGAATTCGGCGTCCCTCTTTTCGAGAAAAGCGGCGACCCCTTCCTTCTTGTCGAAGGTGCCGCACGAAAGAGCATGGAGATAGGACTCGTGCGCCAGCCCCTCGGCGAGGGAACCGTCCGATGAACGGAGCACGGCCTCCTTGGCGTACTGGAGAGCGAGCTTGGGCCTCGCGGCGAGAGTGTGGGCGAGCTTTCGCGTCTCGGCCGTGAGCTCCTCGAGGGGAACGACGCGGTTGACGAGGCCCATGGCGAGCGCGCTCTCGGCGTTCACGGGATCGCCCGTGAGGACCATCTCCATGGCGCGCGCGAAGCCGATGAGGCGCGGAAGCCGCTGCGTGCCGCCCGCGCCGGGGATGATGCCGAGCTTGACCTCGGGCTGTCCCATCCTGGCCGTGGCGGCGGCTATCCTGAGCGTGCACGCCATGGCGAGCTCGAGGCCGAAGCCCATGGCCCAGCCGTTGACGGCCGCGATCGACGGGATCTCGAGCTGCTCGAGCCGGGTCAGCACTTCCTGCCGCCTCCTCGTGTGAAGGCGGCCCGTGACGATGTCGCGCTCCTTCAGCTCGTTCAGGTCGGCTCCGGCCACGAAAGCCTTGTCGCCCGCACCGGTCACGATGAGGACGCGGAGTTCACTGTCGGCCTCGACCAGGCCCAGCGCCTTGTCGATCTCGTCCACCGTGGCGTTGTCGGCGGCGTTCCGGAACTTGGGCCGGTTCACCGTCAGGGTCGCGACGGCACCGTCCTTTTCGAAGAGAATGTTCTCGAACATCACTTCCCCCCGCCGTAGTCGTAGAAGCCTTTACCCGATTTGCGGCCGAGATGCCCCTTCTCGATCATCTCGTCCACGATGGGGGGGTGGCGGTAGCGGGGATCGTCGAGCTTTTCGAGCAGGGTCTGCATCTTGGCGCGGTGGATGTCGAGACCGATCATGTCGAGAAGCGTAAGCGGCCCCATGGGGTGGCCGGCGCCGAGCTTCATCGCCTTGTCGACGGCCTCCGCGTCGGCGACGCCCGTCTGAACGAGCCACGTCGCCTCGTTGAGAAGGCAGCCGAGGACGCGGGAGACGATGCCGGCGGGTGCTTCCTTTCCGCAGACCACGGGGTCCTTGCCGAGCTGCCGGGCGAAGTCTCCGGCGGCGGCGAGCGTCTCGGGCGATGTCTTGTCGCCCGGCATGATCTCGACGAGCTTCATCACGGCCGGCGGGTTGAAGAAGTGCATCTGCACCACCTTGTCGGGGCGCTCTGTGGCATCGGCCATGGCGCTGATCGAGAGGGAGGTCGTGTTGGTGGCCAGGACCACGCCGGGGCGGGCGAGCTTGTCTAGCTCGGTGAAGATCTTTTTCTTGATCTCCAGGTTTTCGGCCGCGCTCTCGACGACGATATCGGCGTCGGCAACCGGATCGAGAGTGCCGGCCGTGGCGATGCGCGACAGGACGGCGTTCTTGTCGTCCTCGGTGATCTTGCCCTTCTCGACGCGCTTCGCCAGGCCCTTCTCGACGCGGGCCTTTCCCTTGTCGGCGATCTC
This sequence comes from uncultured Phycisphaerales bacterium, assembly GCA_964633825.1. Lineage (GTDB taxonomy): Bacteria > Planctomycetota > B15-G4 > B15-G4 > CAYZWU01 > CAZWHE01. The sequence goes on from CAZWHE010000010.1 coordinate 47,904, forward strand.
TTGGCTGATGTCGGTGATCACGGCGTCGATGCCTTTCTGCGCGCAGAGCTGGCCGATTCCGGCGCCCATGGTGCCCGACCCGACGACGACGACTTTCTTGATATCCATCTTTTCTCCTCCTCTTTGATACTGCCCGCCCCGGTCGTGAAGCGGGCATGGGATCGGTTCATCGAACCGGCATTGGATCAGATTCTTTCGACGACAGCGGCCACGCCGTTGCCGCCCCCGATGCAGAGGCTGACGAGGCCGAGGCTCTTGCCTTGATTCTTCATGGCGTAGAGAAGCGTGGTCAGGATCTTGGAGCCCGTGGCGGCCACGGGGTGGCCGAGGGCGATGGCGCCGCCGTTCACGTTGACCTTGCTCCTGTCGAGGCCGAGCTCCCTCTCGCAGGCGAGGTACTGGGCCGCGAAGGCTTCGTTGAGCTCGATCAGGTCGATATCGCCCAGGCTGACGCCGGCTTTCTCGAGGGCGGCCGGGATCGCCTTGACGGGGGAGAGGCCGAACCTCTTCGGGTCGACGCCGACGAAGGCGTATCCGCGGAGAAGCGCCATCGGCTCGAGACCGAGGGACTTCGCCTTCTCCCGTTCCATGATGACCTGCGCCGCCGCCGCGTCGCAGAGGGCGCAGGCGTTGCCGGCCGTGATCGTGCCGTCCTTCTTGAAGACCGGTTTCAGCTTGGCCAGCGATTCGGCCTTGACCCCTTCGCGAAAGATCTCCTCGTCCTTGAAGATATCGACCTTCCCCTTGCGGCCCGGGACCTCGACGGGGACGATCTCGTCGGCGAACCGCCCCTCCTTCACGGCGGTCTCGGTCTTGTTGTGGCAGTCGGCGGCATAGGAGTCCTGCTCCTGGCGGCTGATCCCCATCTCGGCCACGATCTCCTCGGTGAGCTCGCCCATGAGGCCGCCGCCGAGGGGGCAGAGGAAACCGTCCTGGTGCATCAGGTCGAGGAGCGCGCCCTTACCCATGCGGTATCCCCAGCGCGCCTTGGGGAGGGCGTAGGGGACCTGGTTGGTGCTCTCCGTGCCGCCAACGACGACCGTGTCCACGTCGCCGGCCTTGATCGCCTGGGCCCCGAAGATGAGGGCCTGGATGCTCGACCCGCAGCGCACGTTGATTGACACGGCGGGCGCTTCGGCGGGCACGCCCGCCTTGACGGCCGTGATGCGCGCCGGGTTGGGGCCCACACCGGCCTGCCAGGCGTTGCCGAGCACCGTCTGGTCGATCGCGTCGGGCGAGATGCCCGACCGCGCGATCGCTTCGCGCACGGCGAATGCGCCGAAATCGGGCGCCGTCATTTTCTTGAGGGATCCGTCGAAACCGCCGCCCGCTGTCCGGGCGGCGCCGAGTATGACAACTTCTCTCATCGCTATTCCTCCTCAGCGATTCGCTTTCCTGTAGCCCAGCTGGTCCTGGGCTATGACCATCTTCTGTACATTGACCGTTCCTTCCACGATCTGGTAGACCGCGGCGTCCCGGTAGAAACGGGCCACCGGGTACTCCGTCGAATAACCGTAGGAACCGAGGATCTTCATGGCGCTGTGAGCGGCGCGGACCACCGTCTCGGCCGCCATGTACTTGGCGTAGCTCGTTTCGAGGACATTGCCGAGCTTTCCCTCGTCCTTCTGCCAGGCGGCGCGGTAGGTGAGCCACCGGCTCGCCTCGATCTCGGCCGCCATGACGGCGACGAGCTCCTGGTTCATCTGGAACTTGCCGATCGGTTTGCCGAACTGCTCCCGCTCGTTGCAGTATTTCGCCGTCGTGTCGAGGCAGGCCTGGGCGAGGCCGACGCCGCCGGCCGCGCAGGAGAGGCGCGTCTGGTTGAGCGAGCTGAAGACGATCTTCACGCCGTCGCCGAGCTTGCCGAGGAGCGCGTCGGCCGGGAGGCGGACGTCCTCGAAGGCGATCTCGGCCGTGGGAAAGGAGCGGGTGCCGAGCTTGTCGAGCTCGCGCGTGCTGATGCCGTCGGCGTGCATGTCCACGAGAAAGGCCGA